>VBGG01000136.1 GCA_005883405.1 Chloroflexota bacterium
CGCGCGTTCGCGCGTTCGCGCGTTCTGGCGTTCGCGCGTTCGCGCGTTCAGAGGGCGGAGCTTCAGCGGTGGCGCGTTGACGCCTTGGGCACGCGCCTCGAGCGCCGCTACCCCTTCGCGTCGGGAACGTCAGAACGCGCGAACGCGCGAACGCGCGAACGTATTGCTTGAACGCAAGTTGACTTGTTACGGTCGCACACCGTGATCGCCGCGCGGAGCCGTGACTATCTCGCCGAGCTGCGGCAACGCGTGCTGGTGTTCGACGGATCCATGGGCGCCAATCTGCAGGCGCTCGACCTCGGCGCCGAGGACTTCGGCGGGCCGCGCTACGAAGGGTGTATGGACGCGCTCTGCCTCACCCGTCCCGACGCGCCCGGGCGGCTGCATCGCGGCTTTCTGGAGGCGGGCTGTGATGTGGTCGAGACCAACACGTTTCAAGCCAGCCGACTGCGGCTGAGCGAGTGGGGCCTGGCCGACAAGACATACGCGATCAACCGCGCGGGCGCCGAGATTGCCCGTCGCGAATCCGACCAGTTCGAACAACGCGACGGGCGGCCACGCTTCGTGGCCGGTTCGATCGGCCCAACCGGCTTCCTTCCTTCCTCGGACGATCCGACCCTGTCGAACATCGCCTTCGACACGCTCGTGGAGGTCTTCGAGGAACAGGCGCGAGGGCTGCTCGACGGCGGCGCGGACCTGATCATCATCGAAACCCAGCAGGACGTCCTGGAAACCAAAGCGGCCATGCTCGGCGCGCGGCGCTGTTTCGCGGCCGTCGGCCGAAGCGTGCCACTGCAAGTGCAGGTCTCACTCGACACCAATGGCCGCATGCTGCTCGGCACGGACGTCAGCGCGACGCTGGCGATTCTGGAGGGCCTGGGCGCCGACGTGATCGGCCTCAACTGTTCAACGGGGCCGGAGCACATGCGCGAGCCGATCCGCTATCTGGTCCAGAACACGCGCCGACCGATCAGCGTGATCCCGAACGCGGGGATCCCGATCAATCTCGGCGGCGGCAAAGCGCTGTACCCGCTCGAGCCCGATGGGCTGGCCGAGGCGCTGGCCGAGTTCGTCCAGGACTTCGGCGTGAACGCGGTCGGCGGCTGCTGTGGCACGAGTTTCGAGCATCTGCAGCGCGTGTGCGGTCGCGTGGCGGGCCATGCGCCGCGCCCGCGTGTGGTCGCCGCTCCGAGGCCGCGCGCGGCGAGCTCGATCCGCGCGTTCGATCTGCGCCAGGATCCTCCGCCCACGCTCATCGGCGAACGCGTCAATACCCAGGGCAGCCGCAAAGTGAAGCGCCTGCTGCTGTCGGATGCGTACGACGACGTGCTCGGGGTTGCACGCGACCAGGTCGAAGGCGGCGCGCACCTGCTCGACGTCTGCGTGGCGCTCACCGAGCGCTCCGACGAAGCCCATCAGATGGTCGAAGTCGTCAAGCGCTTGAGGTCGTCGGTCGAGGCGCCACTGGTTCTCGACAGCACCGAGCGCGACGTGCTCGAAACCGCGCTCAAGGCCTATCCGGGTCGGCCCGTGCTGAACTCGTTCAACCTCGAGAGCGGGCGCGAAAAAGCGGACTTCGTGCTCGGCCTGGCCAAGCAGCACGGGGCGTACGTCGTGGCCATGACCATCGACGAGCAGGGCATGGCGCACACAGCCGACCGCAAATTCGAGATCGCCCAACGCATTCACGCGCTCGCCTGTGGTGAGCACGGGCTGCCGCCAGAGTCACTGATCTTCGACGTCCTGACATTTCCGGTCACCACGGGGCAGGAAGAGCTGCGCGACGACGCGCGCCAGACCATCGAGGGCATCCGGCGCGTCAAGGCCGAGCTGCCAGGCGTTCTGACACTGCTCGGGCTGTCGAACGTCTCGTTCGGCATTTCGCTGGCCGCGCGCGGGGTGCTGAACTCGGCGTTCCTGTACCACTGCGTCCAGGCGGGTCTCGACCTGGCGATCGTCAATCCCGTCCATCTGACGCCGTACGCCGAGATCGATGCGGAGCATCGGGCACTGGCCGAGGATCTGATCTATAACCGCCGCGAAGATGCGTTGCCGCGGTTCCTGGCCGCGTTTGAAGGGGTGGACGTGCAGATGCACAAAGACGGCGCCGCGGACGACGCCGAAGCCAATCTGAGCGTCGACGAGCGGATTCATGCGCGCATCCTCCATCGGAAGAAAGAGGGCATCGAGGCGCTGCTCGACGAGGCCATCGCCATTCGGCTTGGTAGCCCCCTGTCCGAGGCAAGCTCGGCGCAACGCTCCGCCGCGGCGGTAAGCGTCCTCAACGAGGTGCTGTTGCCCGCGATGAAGGACGTGGGCGACCGGTTTGGCGCAGGCGAGCTGATTCTGCCCTTCGTGCTGCAGAGCGCTGAAGTGATGAAGCGCGCGGTCAGTCACCTCGAGCAGTACCTCGAGAAACAGGCCGGCTACAGAAAGGGCAGCATCGTCGTCGCCACCGTGTATGGCGACGTCCACGACATCGGCAAATCGCTGCTGATCACGATCCTGTCCAACAATGGCTACACGGTGCACGATCTCGGCAAACAGGTGCCGGTCAACACCATCGTCGAAGCGGCCCTGGATAAGCAGGCCGACGCAATCGGCCTGTCCGCCTTGCTGGTGAGCACGTCGAAGCAAATGCCGTTGTGCATCCAGGAGCTCGACCGTCGCGGCGTTCACCTGCCGGTGCTCATCGGCGGCGCGGCGATCAATCGCGCGTTCGGTCGTCGCGCGGCGGTCCTGCCAGACGGACGCGTGTACGAGCCAGCCGTGTTCTATTGCAAGGACGTCTTCGAGGGCCTGGGCACGATGGACGTGCTCACCGAGCCTGCCGAGCGCGAAGGCTTCGTCCATCGGATCCGCCGCGAAATCGAGACCGAGCGCGACCGCAAAGAAGAGGCACCCATGCCGCGCGTCACTCCGCGCCCTGGCGCAGGGCCTCGGCGAGACGTCAGCGTGCCTGTGCCACCGTTCTGGGGCCCGCGGCGGGTGACCGCCGATCTCCGCGACGTCTGGCGCAACCTGGATCTCAACACCCTCTTCCGCCATCACTGGGGCGGTCACCGCGCCAGGGGAGCCGAGTACGAGCGCATCGTCCGCGAGATCTTCGAGCCCGAGTTGGCGGCGCTCAGCGATGACGCGCTCCAGGGTGGCTGGCTCGAGCCGCTCATCGTTTCGGGCTACTTCCCGTGCAACGCTCTGGGAGACCAGTTGATCGTGTTCGATCCCGACGGGTCTCAGACTGAGGTGGCGCGACTCGAGTTCCCTCGACAGCCCGATGGTGAACGGCTCTGCCTGTCGGACTACTTCCGGCCGCTCGATTCCGGCCAACGCGACGTTGTCGTCTTGCAGGCCGTGAGCGCGGGCAAGCGCGCGGGCGAGTACGTCGAGGAGCTGCAGCGGTCAGGCGACTACAGCCGCATGCTGTACGTGAACGGCCTCGCGTCGGGCACCGCCGAGGCGCTGGCCGACTATGCCCATAACCTCGCTCGGCGCGAGCTGGGATTGGCCGAAAACCAGGGGCTGCGATTCAGCTGGGGTTACGCCGCATGCCCAGACCTGGAGGAGCAGCGCAAAGTGCTGCCGCTACTGCGGGCCTCCGAGGAGATAGGCTTGACGCTCAGCCTGTCCAACAACCTGGATCCCGAGCACAGCACCGCGGCGATCGTGCTCCACCACCCCGAGGCGAAGTACTTCTCAGTCCGCTCGGCAGCGTAGGGCTGCGACGATGCGCCTCTCCCTCTGGGAGAGGCCGCGCGCAGCGCGGGTGAGGGTGGCATACGAGCACGAACGCTTCGGCTGTACGCCACCCTCACCCCTGCCCTCTCCCAGAGGGAGAGGGAGGTCGCGCTTTCCGTAGCGCGAGCGCTCCCGCCAGAACAGCCAGCGGGACGTAGACCGCGTGGAGGCCGTCCTGCGCGGCGGGGGTGAGGAGCGAGCCACCGGTGAGCAGGCCGAAGAGGCCGACGAGCACGTGGCACGGGCAGATCACGCCGGTCGACAGAAGGCTCAGCCCGAGAGTGCGGCTATGGCCGAAGAGCGTCATGCCTCGCTGTTATCCTAGCCCGCGTGACCACGACCGATAACAGGCTGCCTGAAGTTGGGCAGCCCGCCCCGGACTTCACCCTGCCGTCCACTGACGACAAGGAGGTCCGCCTGTCGGACTTCAAGGGCAAGCAGGCCGTCGTGCTGTACTTCTATCCGCGCGACGACACGCCGGGGTGTACGGCCGAAGCCTGCTCCTTCCGCGATCTCCGCGGCCTCTTCCACGAGCACGGTGCCGAGATCCTCGGCGTCAGCACCGACACGGTCAAATCACACAAGAAGTTCCAGCAGAAATACCACCTGACGTTCCCGCTGCTCGCCGATGCGGATCACGCTGTGGCGGATCAATACGGTGTCTGGCAGCAGAAGAAGTTCATGGGGCGCGAGTACATGGGTATGGCTCGCACCACGTTTGTGATCGACGCCAACGGCACCATCAAGGCGGTCTTTCCCAACGTCAAAGTCGAGGGCCACGCCGACAAGGTGCTCGAAGCGCTCAAAGGCTGATGGGCAAACTGCAGGGCCTGGTGGCCGTGATCACCGGCGCGGGCTCGGGTATCGGCCGTGCCTCGGCGCTGGCGTTTGCGGAGGAGGGCGCGTGCGTTCTGGCGGCCGACATTCGGGCTGCCAGCGCCGAGGAGACCGCCCAGCAGATTCAGTCCAGCGGCGCCTCCGCCGACGCAGCGCAGGTCGACGTAACGAAGGCCGATCAAGTTGAGAAGATGGTGCAGCGCGCGGTCGATCGCTTCGGTCGCATCGACGTACTGTTCAACAATGCTGGCCTGCCGCAGGCCTTCACCCCGTTCGAAGATTCCACTGACGAGCTCTTCGACCGCATCCTCGACGTGAATCTCAGGGGTGTCTTCTACGGCTGTCGGGCGGCGATCCCGCGCATGAAGGCGCAAGGTGGCGGCGTGATCCTCAACACCGCCAGCACGGCGGGGATTCGCCCGCGTCCCGGTCTGGCTGTGTACAACGCCTCAAAGGCGGCGGTCATCACGCTCACCAAGACGCTGGCGGTCGAGCTGGCGCCGCACCGTATCCGCGTGGTCTCGATTTGCCCGGTGGCCACCGACACGCCGATGCTGTCGAGCTTCATCGGCGTCGAGCAGGGCGCGGACGAGGCCGAGGGTCGCCGCCGCTTCATCAGCACCATCCCCTGGGGTCGCCTGAACCGACCCGAGGATCTCGCCCGAGCGGCCGTGTTTCTGGCGTCGTCGGACGCCGAGATGGTCACGGGCACCGCGTTCGAGGTCGATGGCGGGCGCGACGTCTGACAGCCTGATCACGTTGGAGCTGCACGGCTTTCTGGCCGACCGCCTGTCGGAGCTCGGCCGCCGCCGCGGTACGCGCACGATTGTTTCGGTGCCGATCGATCCCGAGGCGTCCGTCGCCACGCTCTTGACCGGCCTCGTGGCCGCCGACGCGCGCTATGGGCTCCTGTTCGAGCTCGACGCTCGTCGCCTCCCCGAGCACGTCGAGGCCGTCTTGAACGACCGCGTGCTCGATCTCCAGGGCGGCCTCGACGCTCCATTACACGCCGGCGACGTGCTCGCGTTCCTCCCCGCACACGCGGGCGGCACTACCGTACGCAGCTACGCAGGCTCGAGTCGGAATGTCGGGTGGTCGAGCGGATCGGGCAGCCGGTCGAATTGGGGGCGTGTCTGATTGCCCCACTTCTGCACATAGGCGGCGATGATCGGCGGCCGCTCGCTAACGGGGACTTCACCAGCGCGACAGTGCTGCTCCCGACCATCAATCCTCAGCCAGCACTCGCCACTCACGCGGAGGTTGCGCGACCAGCCGGTCTCGCCGCGCGGCGAGGTCACATACCGCTGACCGCCCAGCTCGACGATATTGATGGGCGTCCTGATGAGCTTCCCGCTGCGCCGGCCACGTACGGCCAGGATGGGCATCGAGCCCGTGCGCAGGAAGATCGGATTCAAGATGTGTTGCACGAACCAGGGCGCCTTCCCCCGTACGCGACTCTGGGGCATCGCGCTAGCCCCGCATCGGCGGAAACTCGGTCACCGTGGTCTCGAGGCGCGTAATCCGGCCGTCGTGCAAGGTCAGCACGTCGAATCCGTGCATCGGTGCGTTGAACGCTGGCACTTCGCAGGTCCATTCCGAGCGCAAACGCTCGCCATCCATGTCCAGTCGATCGAGCGTAAGCCGCGCACCGCGCAGATGCTGCTCGAGCGCATTCTGGAAGAAGTCGCGGATCGCGGCTTTGCCAGAATGTACTTGTGGCTGGCCGCCAAACGGCTCCACATACACCGCGTCTTCCTCGAACAGCCCGACCAGGTCCTCCAGGCCGCCTGGGCCGGCCTGCATCCCAGCCATATAGCGCTCGACCACGGAGCGGTCGCGAGTCTGAACGGTATTGATTGCCATTGAACGAATACCTCCTGTAGGGTTTCCGCCACCGCTGTGTCGCTGGACGTCGACATCGATCCGACGACGCTCGGACAGCTACGTGCCATGGTTCGCCAGCTTCAGGCGGCCAACTCGGATGGCACGTCGCTGGCCGAGGTGGTGAAGCTTGCTCGTGACGTGCAGCTGGAGTCGGGCATCACGGTCGACTTCGAAGCCACGCCCGACCTGGGCCAGCCACTGGTGGTGGTCCGCGTGCCGTCTGAGCCGCGGCAGCCAGGAGCCAGCCTGATGGCACTGACGCGGCGTGAGCGCGAGGTCGCCGTGCTCATTGCCGACGGCCTCTCGAACAAGCAGATCGCCCGCCGCCTGCGCATCACCCTTGGCACGGTGAAGCACTACGTCCACCAGATCCTCGAGAAGACTGGCCTGCCAGGTCGAGTAGCCATCGCCACCGAGGCTAGAGCGTCCGTTCGCTAGGCGCTATCTATCTTTGGATAGGGAGGAGTTGCTTAGCCTTCCGTCGCGCGGCCGTAAATGTCGTCGAGCGACAGCTCACCGCCGATGCACGGAAGGGGTATCACGCCCTCGCCGACGATCAGTTCGAGTTGCCACTCGTCGCCGTCGCGCCAGTGTCGCTCGACGCGGCGCTGGTCTTGCGAGACGATCAGGTACGCCTCGAGCGAGGCTATTCGCGTGTAGGCTAAGAGCTTCTCACCACGGTCGATACGCTTGGTGCTGTCGGAGAGGACCTCGACGATAATGCACGGTCGCTCGCTGTAGCGTTCGTGTTGGTCAGTCCGGTCACAGACGATGTGGACGTCGGGGTAATAGCCAACTTCGCCAACTGCAGATGCAGCCTTGAGCAGCATGTCGCTCCCATAGATGCGACATCCGTGTCCCACAGCTTCCTGCCCAAGACGGAGGAAGATGCTGGCCGCGACATCGTTGTGTCGGCGCCAGGCACCTGCCAGAGCGTAGACGTATCCGTCCACATACTCGTACTTACGCTCGGCCACCTCCTCCAGAGCGAGGAATTCGTCGAAGCTCAGCGGTTCTTCAAAGCTCAGCGGTTCTTCGACGGCGGCAGTGCTCATCACGCTTCCTCCCACTTCTTGAACACGGCCACGCTGTTCTGGCCGCCGAAACCGAAGCCGTTCACGATGACGTTGCGGATCGGCAGCTTGCGGGGTTTCCATGGCACGTAGTCGAGGTCACACTCGGGATCTGGCGTGAACTGGTTGATGGTGGGCGGGATGCAACCCGTCTCCAGCGCTTTGATCGCCGCTACGGTGCTCAGCGCGCCGGCCGCGCCCAGCAGATGGCCGATCATCGACTTCACCGAGCTGACCGGAATGCGGTAGGCGTGCTCGCCGAGCGCAAGCTTCAACGCCTTCGTCTCGGTCGAGTCATTCAACGGTGTGCCCGTGCCGTGGGCGCACACGTAGTCGATCTCGTCGGGTCTAAGATCGGCGTCCTCGATCGCCTTCGCGATCGCGCGTCTGGCGCTCTCACCGCTCGGCTCGGGCGCGCTGACGTGGAAGGCGTCACCCGTGATACTGCCGCCGCACAGTTCGGCGTAGATCCGCGCGTCGCGCGCGCGGGCGTGCTCCAGCGTTTCGAGCACCAGGATCCCGGCGCCTTCGCCGAAGACAAAGCCATCGCGGTCCCTGTCGAACGGTCGACTGGCTGTCTGGGGATCATCGTTGCGCCGCGAAAGTGCGCCCGTGCGCGCCATCGAGATGAAGGCCAGCGGCAGTACGGCCGACTCCGTGCCGCCGGCCACGACCGCCGCCACGTCGCCACGTCGCAGAAAGTGCAGCGACTCGAACATCGAGTACACGCCCGCGGCGCAGGCGGCAGTGTTCGTGACGACGGGGCCTTTGATTCCATACGTCATCGACACCTGGCAGGAGGCCATGTTGGGAATCATCAGCGGCACCATCATCGGGCCGACGCGTTCCCAGCCCCTGGTCACCAGGGTCTCCATCTCGTCGGCCACGGCGCGGATGCCGCCGCCGCCGGTGGCGATGATGGCGCCGATGTCCCATGCGTTGGAATCGTTCACCTCGAGGCCGGCGTCAGCGAGGGCCTGACCGGCGGCGGCGATCGAGAACTGGGCGAAGCGCTCCATGCGCCGCGCCGCTTTGCGGTCCATGTAGTCGCCAGGATCGAAGCCCTTCACCTCTGCCGCGATCTGGACGGGCAGGCCTTCGGGATCAAACGTCGTGATGCGACCCGCGCCCGACACGCCCGCTAGCAAGTTTTGCCAGTACTCGTCGACCGACAGCCCGATCGGACTGATGCAGCCGAGGCCGGTAACGACGACGCGATTGCCGTACATTCAGATCCGCGCTGCTCCGCGGTCGGGGCTGTCGGCGGCTGACGGGCGGAAGGCCGAGAGAGTGTGAGAGATGTCCGCCTTCGCCCTGACAAGCGAAGGGGTGGTCGGCGGCGCGAGGCCGAAGCTGTTGCTCATGGCCGCGCTGGGCGTCCAGCGCCGCGCCTTGTTCGGGACGTAGTCCAGGTCACACTCGGGATCGGGGTGTTCGTAGTTGATCGTCGGCGGCAGCCAGCCGGTCTCGATCGCCTTGACGCAGGCCAACGCCTCGATGGCGCCGGCGGCGCCGAACATGTGCCCGGTCATGCTCTTGGTCGACGAAACGGCCAACTGTCTGGCGTGCTCGCCGAAGACGTTGTTGATGGCCGCTGTTTCGAAGCGATCGTTGTACGGCGTCGACGTTCCGTGCGCGTTGATGTAGCCGATGTCGGCGGCCTGCAGGCCAACGCTCCGAGACGCGTCGCGCAGCGCCGCTCGCATGACCTTGGCCGCACCGGCGCCCTGGTCTCTCGGTTGGACCATATGGAACGCGTCGTTGCCGCTCCCGTAGCCGACGATCTCGCAGTACACCCGCGCGCCCCGCTGCGCCGCGTGTGCAGCTTCCTCGAGCACCAGCACGGCCGCGCCTTCGGAGATGACGAAGCCGTCGCGCTCCGCGTCGAATGGTCGACTCGCGCGTTTGGGCTCGTCGTTGCGCGCCGAAAGTGCCCGCATGTTGATGAATCCAGCGAAGATCACCGGCAGAATGCTGGCTTCGGTGCCGCCGGCGACCACGACATCTGCGTCGTCGCGCGCGATCGTCTTGAGCGCCTCGCCCACCGCATGGCTACCGGTGGCGCACGCGCTGGCCACGGCCATATTCGGCCCTTCGGCGCCCAGCGCAATGGCGAGCAGACCAGAGGCAGAGTCGGGCAGGAAGTGCGGCAAGAACATCGGCGAGACGCGGTCGGGCCCGCGCTCGAGCAGAATCTGCTGCTGGGTGAGCATCTTCTCGACCCCGCCGGCGGCGGTGCCGAACACGACGCCCACCCGCTCCGGACATTCGGCCGACATGTCCAGAGCTGCGTCGGCGACCGCTTCCTTGCCTGCCACCAGCGCGAACTTTGCACTGCGGTCCATATGCCGCAGCTCTTTGGACGAAATGTGGTCTTCCGGCTTGAAGTTCTTGATTTCGCCGCCGATACGCACCCCGAAGCCGGTTGGATCGAACAGCGTGATGGTGTCGATGCCGGAGCAACCAGCGAGCAGGTTCGTCCAGCTCTCGGCGACGCAGTTGCCCACGGGCGTGACGGCGCCGAGGCCCGTCACCACGACGCGCCGCGGCTCAGGCATACAGCCTCATTGTGGAGGAAACGCCGAGCACTACTTGCCTGCGGCGTCCTCCCGCGGTCCGAGCAGCGCCACGACCGCGTCGTTGAGGCTGATCGCCTTGACGTCGCTGCTGATGCGACGAATCAGTCGCGACAGCACCTGGCCAGGCCCGATCTCGACGAACGTGTCCACCCCGTTGGCGACCATCTCGCGCACTGAGCCCACCCACTCGACCGGGGCCACCATCTGCGAGGCCAGCTCCGCGCGAATGTGCTCGGCGCTGGTGCGCACCTGGCCGGCGATGTTGGTGACCACGGGCACCTGCGGGTCTCGCAGCGGAGAGCGGTCGATGATCTCGGCCAGCCGCGAGGCCGCCTGCTGCATCAACGGCGAGTGCGACGCGATGCTGATGCGCAGGGGCACGACCGTCCGTGCGCCGGCTTCGCGGATCAGCTCGATGGCCCGGTTGAGCGCGGCAAGTTCGCCCGAGATGACGAACTGCTCGGGCGAATTGGCGTTCTCCACGCTGACGATGCCGCCGGTTTCGCTGGACGCCTGCTCGCAAGTTTGCTCGAGGCACTGCCGCTCGAGGCCAATGACGGCCGCCATGCCGCCCGGTCGGTGATTGCCCTGCTCCTTCATCAGCCGTCCGCGCTCGCGGACGAGCCGCAGCGCGTCGCTGAACTCCAGCGAGCCGGCCGCGACCAGCGCCGTGTACTCGCCCAGGCTGTGGCCGGCCACGAAGCGCGGCGGCTGCCACTTCTGGCCCACCGCCTCGAGCCGTTCCCGCATCGCGGCCAGACAGGCCAGCGACACGGTCAAGATGGCCGGTTGCGCGTTGATCGTGTCTTCGAGCTCTTCGGCCGGTCCCTCGAAGCAGAGCTGAGACAACTCGAAGCCGAGGACTTCGTCGGCCTGTTGGAAGACCCGTCGCGCAGCGCTCGATGCGTCGTACAGGGCTTTGCCCATACCGACGTACTGTGATCCCTGTCCTGGGAACACGAACGCCAGCTTGTGGGCGTCCCGCCCGGTCACTTCAGCCGTAGCGACACTCACGGTTACTCCTGGTTCTGCACGCTGGTGCGGGCGAAAATTTGGGTCGAATCAGCGCCGACCAGACCCATGCTGTGGATCGCCGGGTGTGTTGGCCGACCAGTATACGCAAACTCAACCCAGGGGTTGAAGCGTTCTGAAGGGCGGGGTATTAACAATCGGCCTATGCGAGAGGAGCCGTCACGGCGAACGCCGGCAGGCGCGCCAGCGCTCAAGAAGATCGACCTCACGATCGCCCGCTTGCGATTGCTCCTGGCGGACGTCTCGGCGCGCGAACGCGCCCTCGAAGACCAGCGGCGCACGTTCCGTGAGCAGCACAACAAGCTGATCACCTTCAGCATGTATGGCGACTCGACGCTGGATAGCGTGCTGGCGATGCTGGGCGACGTCCAGGAGCGCCTCAGTCACCTGGATGGCACGTCGCAATCGCTGGCCGCGATTCGCAAGCGCGCCGAGATCGAGCTCGAATCGCTGCAGCTGACCAAGGGCATAGAGGAAGCCAAAATCCTGCTTCAGGCGCTGCGGGCAAAACAAGCCGGCCCGTTCGATCCCGCCGACGCCCTCACCCCCGCGGAAATACAGGCAGAGATCGTCCGCCTCCAGTCCCTCATCAACGAGGCCAGCGAGCGCGCCGCCAAGACCATCGAGAAATCCACCCGTCGTTGAGCCCATCGAGTCGAGCGCCGGCCACGGTGGTGACGGCTCTGGCGCTGGCGCTGATCAACGTGGGCCTGGCGGCGCTGGTCGTGGACGCGGTGGGGGCGCCCAGCTTCGCCCCTCCATGGGTAGCGCTGGTGCTGCTGGTGACCGGCGTCCTGGCCGGCATCGGCGCGGTGATGCTGTGGCGGCAATACCTCACCGCGGCGCGTGGACGCTGACGCGGCGAAAGAAAACGCTTCCGGTACACTCCGCGACCGTCATCTCATGCCGCGACCTGTCGCGTACCTGGTGGTCTTCGTTTCGAGCTGCTGCACGCTGATCCTGGAACTGGTGGCGGGGCGCATTCTGGCTCCGTTCATCGGCGTATCGCTGTACACGTGGACGAGCATCATCGGCGTCGTCCTGGCGGGTATCTCGTTGGGCAACTACCTCGGCGGTCGCGCCGCCGATCGCTGGCCGCAACGCCGCACGCTGGGCATCCTGCTGGTCGCCGGCGGTCTGGCCAGCCTGGCGATCTTGCCGCTGATCACCATCGCCACGTCGATCCCCACCGGCGACCTGGTCGACCCGAACAACCGCCTTGGCGGGTTGTTGCCGCTCGATCGCGCCGCGCTGCTGATCCTGCGCATCGTACTGATCACGACGCTGATCTTCCTTCCGCCCAGCTTCATCCTGGGCATGGTCTCACCCGTGGTCATCAAGCTGACGTTGCGCGACCTGGCGCACAGCGGTGGCCTGGTCGGCAAGGTGTACGCGCTGTCGACGTTGGGCAGCATTCTGGGTACCTTCGCCACGGGCTTCGTCCTGGTGCAGCTGTTGGGCACACGCATGATCGTGCTCGGCGTCGGCATCGTCCTGCTGGCGATGGCCGCCCTGTTCGGCGACCTGGTGCGCGTCGGCCGGGCAGCCGCGCCGATTGCCGCCGGTGTGTTGCTGGTGGGGCTGCTGGTGCCGGCGCGCAACGTCAAAGCGTACGGCTGCCTCGACGGAGTCGGCCTCGAGATGGACTGCGTACAGCGCTCCGTCAAGGACGGCTGGGATCAGGCGACCAGCACGGGCTGTCTGCACGAGACCGCCTACTACTGCATCCGCGTCGCCGACAATCCGGCGGCCTCGGACCATCAGACGGTGAAGGAGCTGATCCTCGATCACCTGGTCCACAGCTACAACTCGCTCGAGGACCCCAACTTCCTCGAGTACGGCTACATCAAGGTGTACGCCGAAGTCGCTGAGTACCTCGCCCAGCGTGTGCCCGACCAGGCGATTCGGGTGTTGTACGTCGGCGGCGGAGGCTACACGCTGGCGCGGCACATCGAGGCGACCTACCCCAACGCTCGCCAGGAAATCATGGAGATCGATCCCGGCGTGACCCAGACGGTGTATGAGCAGCTAGGTGTCGAACGTTCCAGGACAAACATCACGACCTACAACGTGGACGGGCGGCTGATGATCAATCAGCTCCTGGTGCGCAACGGCGGCCAGTACGACCTGATCATCGGCGACGCGTTCAACGACCTGTCGATCCCGTATCACCTGACCACGCTCGAGTTCGACCAGGACCTCAAGCGGCTGCTCAAGCCGGATGGCTTCTACCTGGCTCTGGTGATCGACAAGCTGCGCGGTGGCAAGTTCATGCCGGCCTACACGGATACGGTGCTGCGGGTGTGGCCAGCGGTCCAGGTGCTTTCGGATAGTGAGCCATGGGAAAGCTCGGCGCCAAGCACGTACGTCGTCGCCGCGGGAAACGCCGCGGTGGCGCCGGACCGCCTCGCGGGCCTCCATGGTCAGGGCCAGAATGGCAGTGTGGTGACCCACATCATGCCCGGCGAGCTGATGCACCAGTGGCTCGACTACGCCCAGGCGCCGATCCTGACGGACGACTACGCGCCGGTCGACAATCTCATCGCGCCCGTTTTCGCCGAACGCGGTATCTGAGACGTTTTCGCAATGCCCGGTACTTCCCGGGCTCTGGTTGCGTTGTTGCTCCTGAACCATACTTGCCCGCCCCCGATCGGAAGCCCAGGAGCTAACTGCCAACATGCGCGTAACTGACCTCCTTCGCACGATGGACATCTTCGAGGCGATCCCCTCTGAAGAGCTCGAGACCATCGCTCAACTGCTGCGCGAGCGCCGGTTGGCCGAGGCAGAGGTCCTCTGCCGCCAGGGAGATCCCGGCGACGCGCTCTTCATCGTGACCGGCGGCCGCATTCGCCTGTCGACCAGCGACCCCAGCGGCAACGAGAAGGTCCTCACCTACTTCACCGACGGCCAGTTCTTCGGTGAGATGTCGTTGCTCACCGGCGCGCCGCGTTCGGCCACGGCGACCGCCGAGACCGACAGTCAGCTGCTGGTGCTCGACAAGGGTTCCTTCGACGAGCTGCTCGCCAGCCACCCCGAAATCATGCGCGAGATGCTCAAGGTCGTCTCGCAGCGCACGCTCCAGACCAACCAGCAGCTACTGGCCGATGAGCCGGGCAGCGCCGTGACGGTCGGTGCGGGCCACGTGTACGCCATCTTTTCACCTCGTGGCGGCGCGGGCAAGACCATGCTGGCGATCAACATGGCCGTCAGGCAGGCGAAGGAGCAGCCGGAGCGGACCGCGCTTCTGGATCTCAGCCTGACCTTCGGCCACGCCGCCGCGCTGCTCGGTTTGAAACCCGAGACCTCGCTGGCCGCGGTTCCCGCCGAGAGCCTTTCGGACTTCGATCGCCGTACGCTTGGCCAGTACCTGGTCGAGCACCCCACCGGACTGCAGGTCCTGGTGGCAGGCACCCGCCCCGAAGAGGGTGAGGTGGTTACGGCAGCGCACGTCCGCGCGGCGCTCGGCACCATGAAGCGCCAGTTCAGCGCCACGTTCGTCGACTGCGGCAGCACCTTCGATGAGCCGACGATCGCCGCGCTCGAGATGGCCGACCGCATCCTGGTCGTGTGTACGCCCGAACTGAACACCCTGCGGGACGTACGCGAGTGCCAGCGAGTGTTCGGCGAGATCATCCACCTGGACGGGAAGCGGGTCAACTTCATCTTCAACCACAACCAGCCCTTCTCGGTGCTGGCGCGAGAGCAATTCGAGTCGGCGCTCGAGCAGGAGATGAGTTTCGAGCTACCCCACGCGGGCGAAGCCGCCTACAAGGCTGCCAACCGCGGTGAGCCGCTGGTGCTCAGCCACGGCGGGTCACCCTACAGCAAGGCTGTGGAGAAGATCGTCCAGGCCATCGTCCCCGCCGAGCCCAAGGGGAAGAAGCGCTCACTCAACGTCATCCATCATGCGACAGCAGCCAGGCCTGCCAGGACGGGTCCCCGCCCGGCGGGTGGACTGCTCGGCGTTCTGCGCGGCAAGCGCGCCAGTTAGGAGGCCCCCAAGCTATGCCGTCGCGAGTGCTCGAGCTGCTGCGCTCGATGGATCTGTTCACCGAGCTTGACGACCACGAGCTGGGCAAGATCACCCGTCTGCTCAAGGAGCTCAAGATCGCTGAGAACGAGGTGATCTTCAATCAGGGTGACCCTGGCGACGCCCTGTACATCGTGTTGCAGGGTCGTGTGCGCATCGCCACCACCGACAGTTTTGGTCGCGAACGCGTGCTGGCCTTCTACGGGCCGGGCGAGTTCTTCGGCGATATGGCGGTGCTGACGGGCGACCCGCGTTCGGCGACCGCCGGCGCGTCATCCGATGTACGCCTGCTGCAGCTGCGCAAGGACGACTTCGATGTGCTGGTGGCCACCAACATCGGCGTCATGCGCGGCATGATGCGGGTGATGGTCGAACGCCAGGCGGCACTCAACACGCGCCTGACGCAAGAGGTCGGCGCCACCCAGGGCGACGTGCGCGGCCAGGTGACGGTCGTCTTCTCTCCGCGCGGTGGCGCGGGCCAGACCGTGCTGACCACCAACCTCGCCGCCGCGCTGGCGCAGCTCACGCCTGACCGCGTCGTGGCCGTTGATCTGGATCTGCTGTTCGGACACATGCCGATGCTGCTGGATCTGGTGCCGCGCACCGCGCTAGCCGCCATTACCCCGGCCGCGATTCGGGCGCTCGACCGCGACAGCCTTGCCTACTACCTCACCAAGCACGCCGAGTCGTCGCTGCGCGTGCTGGCGGGTACGCTGCGACCCGAGGAGAGCGAGCTGGTCACTGGCGAGCACGTGCGCGCCATCCTCGAGCAGCTGCGTCGACAGTTCGTCCACATCGTCGTCGACGCGGGCTCGCGGTTTTCGGAGCCGTGTCTGGCGGCGCTCGAGGCGGCTGACCAGGTCATCGTGCTGAGCACGCCCGAGGCAGGTGCCGCTCACGCCACCCAGGAGACCCAGCGCGTACTGCGCGACCTGCTGGCGGTGCCCGCTGAGCGCGTCCGCTTCGTCCAGAATCAGCCGCGGCCGTACGGCAAACTGTGCGCCAACGAGCTGGCATTTCAGGTTGGTAGCGACCGTGTCCTCGAGGTCCCCTTCGGTGGCGAAGAGGTGAGCAAAGCGGGTCTGACCGGCTTCCCGCTGGTGATGAGCCGCACCGGCAATCCCACCACCAAAGCGATCATGCGCCTGGCTCGGGACCTGGAAGAGAGCAGTCGCGAGCTGCTCGCGCTCTCGCGTTAAAACCCACCCCCTCTCCCTCTGGGAGAGGGCTGGGGCGAGGGGTGCGTATTTTTCGCGAACGCTAGATCTCGTACGCACCCCTCACCCGCGCTACGCGCGGCCTCTCCCAGAGGGAGAGGCGGATCTCACTTCTTCTTCGTTTTCTTCGCGCGCTTCGGGGGCTCGACGTTCATCGCCTCGGCAACCGACGCCGAGACGGGCTCGTCCCAGTCCACTTCGGGGAAGAGCTTCTCGACGCCTTCGGCGAAGCGCTCGGAGTCGACGATGGTCAGCACGTACTGCGGATCTTCGGCCAACGGGTCTTGCGGGAACTTCAGCTCCGCCCAACCCTCGTCGATGCCGCGGATCATCAGCCGCGTGACCATGTTCCTGAAGATGTCGTAGTTGGTGTACTTGGGCCCGACGCCGGCGTACAGCCGCTCGCCCTGTCCGTTGGCGGTCCACAGCCGCTCGACCAGATACGGCACGTTGGGCTTGACCAGGTCAGCCCGCGAACGACGTGGCTCCCACCACCGCGCCAGCAGCTGATCAAGTTGAGCGACCTTGCCGAGCGTCTGGCGGCACGCCGGGCAATTGCGCGTTTCGCCCGCGCGCGCGACAGAGATGATCACGCCGCAGTGCGGGCAGCTGAAGTCGAGTTCCGCGTTCCGCGTTCCGCGTTGTTCTTTCCTGGAAGCAGCCATCATCGGGAGCCGGAGCGTACATCACCCGAGCTTCAACGCGGAACCCGGAACGCGGAACAGAGCTATACGTCGTCGAACCGATACAGATCGTAGCGGTCCATCAAACCGATCAGCTTGCTGGCGTACGACGGGTCGGTCGCGTAGCCGGCGCGGTTGACTTCGCGGGCGAACTGTTGCGGGTCGGTCTTGACGGACATCGCGCGCGTGTAGCGGGAATTCTCGACAAAAAAGAGCCCGTGGTCGACGAATGATTCGGAGATGGTGTGATAGGCGCGGAATGCCTGGGTCTGCATGATGCTGCGCCCACCGATGACCTCCCACACGTCGAACCAGATCGAGCCCGCCGAACCGCCACGCGTCTGGGCTTTGATGCCGAAATAGTTGTTCGCCTCGCGGGCGAGTCGACTCGAGCCCCAGTAGCTCTCGAGGATTGCCTGGGCGATGGTAACGCTGGCGGGAACGCCCGTCTGATCAGCCGTGGTGACTGCGGCTTCGGCGATCGATGCGATGAACTGTTCCTGCGGCGTGTTGCCAAGCACAGGCAGCTTGTGGGCGGGCGCGGTATTGATCACTGCCGCCACCTGGTCGTCGTTGTTGCCAGGCGGCGCCTGGACGGTATCGGGCACGGGCGCGACGACAACCCTGGTCGGGAGCGGCCGATAGCCGCCTGGGACCGCCAGTTTCTGGCCGACAACGATGATGTACGGATCGACCAGCTTGTTGGCGTTGATCACGTCCTGAATCAGCGCGTCATAGGCATTGGCCACGCTGGCGACCGTGTCGCCCGGGCTGACCACGTGGATCAGGCCAGAAAACGGCAGGATGTGCAGCTCCTGGCCCACGTGCAGGATGTCAGGATCGGTCAGGTCGTTCTCCCAGATGATGGTCTCGTTGGTGACGCTGAACTGCCGGGCGATCGTGCGCACGGAATCGCCGTCTTCGACGACGTACGTGCGCATCGCCAGCTCCGCGTCAGGGCGGGAGGGCGTGGCAGCGTTCGCCGAGGGACGCTCATCGACCACCACCGTCGGTGCCGACTCTGCCTGAGCAGGCGCCTCGCGCGGCACGACCGTGGGCGGTGTCGTGAGGCTCCCCACATCGAGCGCGCGCAACGCCTGCGAGCTGGGGCGCAGGGCCGCTGTCTGTGTCTGGATTGAGACGCCGATCAGACCGCTGGCCAGGATCGCGCCGCAAGCGCCCAGGTGAAGGATCGGTCGCCGCCAGCGATCGACCAGCTCAGAAGCGCGCAGCGGCAGGGCTGTCCATCTCCCGACGGCGCATCTTACGCATAATGGCCGCGTGTCTGGCAATGGGGGCCGCCTGCCCCGCGACACCGCGCAACAGGATGAGCGTCATCCACCAGCGCCGTTCATGCCCGGTGAGCTCGCGCTCCTGCTGGATCCAGACGGCAAGCGCTTCCTGGTACGGCTCGCGGAGCTGGACAGCCTGCACCACCACCGCGGCGCTGTTCGCCACGCGGACGTCATCGGCCAGCCAGAAGGCGCACAGGTGCGATCGAGCCAGGGGCGACTGTTCACGGCGGTGCGGCCGCGATTGATCGACTACGTCCTGGACATGCCGCGCAAGAGCGGCATCGTCTACCCCAAAGACGCCGCCAACCTGGTCGCCTGGGCAGACGTGGCACCCGGCCAGCGCGTGCTCGAGTCGGGCGTTGGTTCGGGCGCGCTGACGCTTGCCTTGCTACGCGCGGTAGGCGATCGCGGCCAGGTGATCGGCTATGAAGCCCGCGCCGATTTCATCGAGCTGGCGCTGTCGAACGTCCACGCGTTTGCGGGCGGGCCGGCGGGCAATCTTCTCATACGCGAGCGCGACGTCTACGCAGGCCTGATCGATACCGAGCTGGATCGCATGGTGCTCGACCTGCCTGAGCCATGGCGCGTGCTGCCGCATGTGCCGAGCGCATTGCGGCCAGGGGGTTGGATCGCCGCGTATACCCCGTCCATCGTCCAGGCCAGCCAGTTCGTCGAGGCGACGCGCGCCGCCCGCCAGTACGTGCAGGTCGAAACGCATGAGGTGCTGCTGCGCGCCTGGCACATCCGGGATCAGGCGGTACGGCCCGAGCAGCAGATGGTCGGCCACACGGGGTTTGTGAGCGTGGCACGCTTCGTCTGCGACGCTCGTGAACGTGGCAGCCGAACGCACCTTGCGTGATAGAATCGTTGGGCACTTGGGCCCGCCGGTGAGGGTGGTGTGGCTCCCGCGCGGGACTTGCCCGCACTCCGGATGCCCTGAAAGGATGCCCTGTGACGCAGACCAAGAATACGCAGAGTGATTCGGACGGCGCGCGCGCGGGGCTGAATCGTGACCAGGCCCGTCGGGGGTCGACGCTGGGCGCCAGCAACCGTGCGCGCGGGGCGGCAGTGGTCAGCGGGACCGCACCGGCGCGTCCGGCCATGCCGCTCGCCGGCGCTGGCGGTCGACGCGGCCGGGGTAATCCACTCGATTTCATCCGCGACGTCCGTTCGGAGCTGCGTAAGGTGGCCTGGCCGTCCCAGCGCGAGACGATCAACCTGACTGCCGTCGTCATTGCCTTTTCTGTCGCCGTGGGTCTGTTTCTGGGCGGTATCGACTACGTTTTCCAGGAGCTCTTCCGTTTGCTGCTCGGGATCGGCCAGGGCGGGGGCCTCTGAGTGGTCGATCAGATGAGCGTGACGGACAGCAGCAACGGCGCTGCCGACCAGGACCGCAAGTGGTACGTGATTCACACGTACTCGGGCTACGAGAACAAGGTCAAGACCAACCTCGAGCACCGCATCGAGTCCATGGGCGTGCAAGACAAGATCTTTCAGGTGGTCATTCCCGCTGAGGAAGAGATCGAGATCAAAGACGGCCAGCGCCGCACGGTCCAGAAGAAGGTTTACCCGGGCTACGTCATGGTCGAAATGGCCATGGACGACGACGCGTGGTATGTCGTGCGCAATACGCCAGGCGTGACTGGCTTCGTGGGCACCACCACACGCCCTTCGCCGCTGCAGGACGAGGAAGTCAAAAAGATCCTCAAGAAGATCGGCCAGGAGCCGCCCAAGGTCAAGGTCAGCTTCACCAAGGGCGAGCGCGTCAAGGTGGTCGATGGCCCGTTTACCGACTTCATCGGTGTGGTCGACGACATCAACCCAGAAAAGGGCAAAGTCCGCGTGTTGGTGTCCTTCTTCGGCCGCGAAACGCCCGTCGAACTCGACTTTCTCCAGGTTCAGAGGATCGTCTAAGGCTCTATGGCCAAAAAAGTAAAAGCGGTCATCACGCTCCAGTTGCCGGCTGGCAAAGCCACGCCTGCCCCGCCCGTCGGCCCGGCGTTGGGCCAGCACGGCATCAACATGATGGCGTTCCTCAAGGAGTACAACGAGCGCACCGCCAGCCAGGCGGGCATGGTGATCCCGGCGCTGATCACGATCTTCGAGGATCGCTCGTTCAACTTCGTCACCAAGACGCCGCCGGCCGCCGACCTGATCAAAAAGGCTGCCAACATCGATAAGGGCAGCGGCACGCCAGGCCGCGCTACAGCCGGCACCATCCGCCGCGCCAAGGTACGCGAGATCGCCGAGCTCAAGATGAAGGATTTGAACGCCAAGGACATCGAAGGCGCCATGCGCATGATCGAAGGCGCTGCCCGCAGCATGGGCGTGGCCGTTCAGGAGTGACGTTCAGCAACACAGGGAGAGTGGTCCGCGCCAGCGGCTCCTAAGAAAAAGATGGCAAGACGAGGAAAGAAGTACCGCGCCGCTTCCGAAAAGGTCGACCCCCTCAAGCAGTACGCGCCCGACGAAGGCGTCAAGCTGGTCAAAGAGACCGCGTTCGCCAAATTCGACGAGTCCGTCGAGCTGCACATTCGCACGGGTCTGGATCCGAAGCATGCCGATCAGCAGGTGCGTGGCTCAGCGGTCCTGCCAGCGGGGACCGGACGCACGCAGCGCGTGGTGGCCTTCGCCCAGGGCGACAAGGCCCGCGAGGCCGAAGCTGCCGGGGCAGACATCGTCGGTGCCGAAGAGTTGGTGCAACGCGTGCAAGGCGGCTGGACAGACTTCGATGTGGCCGTAGCCACGCCCGACATGATGGGCATGGTCGGTCGGCTGGGTAAAGTCCTCGGGCCACGTGGCCTGATGCCCAATCCGCGCTCAGGCACGGTCACGCCTGACATCGGGCGCGCCATCCGCGAGATCAAGGGTGGTCGTGTCGAGTTCCGCGTGGACCGCACGGGTGTGATCCACGCGCCCATCGGCAAGGTCAGCTTCTCGGAAGACAAGATCATGCAGAACCTGGGCGCGCTCGTGGATGCCATCGTGCGCGCCAAGCCGAGTGGCGCCAAGGGCCAGTACATCCGCACGCTGAACATCGCTTCGACGATGGGTCCAGGCGTCAACCTCGACCAGCAGGCCACATTGGCGCTGGCCAGCTCGGAAACATAAACTTCATCACACCAACTGCATAGCCGAAGACCGCCGGTCGCTCCCGTGAGTCGGGAGCCGAAGCGCTGGTTGTCCGACCAGCGACCTGCCGAGGCGACGTCCGTTCACGCGTTCGCGCGTTCGCGCGTTCCGGTGTGTAACCTCCGTCCCTCCCCAGGTCGGAGGTTTTTTCATGAACGCGAGAACGCGCGAACGCGTGAACGTTAAGAAAGGAGCGCGATGGCCAAAAGTCGCGTAAAAGCTCGGGCCGAAAAGGATTCGGCCATCGACGACCTTGCCACTCGTCTCGGCCGCGCTGAGATCGCCGTACTCACCGAGTACCGCGGGCTCAGCGTGTCCGAGCTGCAGGATCTGCGCGGTCGGCTGCGACCACTCGGAGTGGACTACGTCGTCGCCAAGAACACGCTGACCCGCTTCGCCGCCGAGCGCAGCGGCCGCACTGGCATCGTCGACGACCTGGTCGGCCCGACCGCCATCGCCTTCGGCGCTGACCCGGTAGCCACCGCCAAGGCGCTGCAAGACTACACACGCGTCAATCGCGTGTTCGTGCTCAAGGCGGGGCTGCTGGGCGACCGGCGGATCGACCGCAAAGAGGTCGAGCAGCTAGCGAGCCTGCCGCCCGCCGAGCAGCTGCGGGGTCGCGTCTTCGGCATGATCGTTGGGCCGCTGCAGCGGACGGTCAGCGTGCTGTCCGCGCCGCTCGCCGGTATGGCGCGACTGATCGACGCGCGCCGTCAACAACTTGAAGAGACTGGCGGCGAGGCCGCAGCAGGAGGTGGAGATATGGCATCGGTTGACGAGCTGGTAGAAAACTTGAGTGATCTGAAGGTGCTCGATCTGGCGAATCTGGTCAAGCGCCTCGAAGAGGCCTGGGGTGTGTCCGCGGCTGCTGTCGCGGCGCCAGTCGCGGTCGGCGCGGGCCCGGCGACCGACGGCGCGGCGGCTGCGCCCGTCGAAGCGCAAACCGAGTTCGACGTGGTCTTGAAGGACTTCGGCGCAAAGAAGATCGAAGTCATCAAGGTCGTGCGCGAGTTGACCAACCTGGGTTTGAAAGAGGCCAAGGATCTGGTCGAAGCAGCGCCCAAGCCAGTCCTGGAGAGCGTTGCCAAGGACGCGGCCGACGCCGCCGCGGGCAAGCTCCGCGACGCGGGCGCCACAGTAGACGTAACGTAGCCTGGCTCAGGTGTTCAGCGGGAGCCGCACGACAAAGCGGCTCCCGCCGTCCATCGGAAACTCTGCACAGATGCTGCCGCCGTGCATCTCTACGATCTGGCGGCTGACGTAGAGCCCCAGCCCGAGGCCGCTGCGGCTGCCACTGCCGTGGGCCTGGTAGAAACGCTCGAAGATGTCAGCCCGCTTCTCGGGCGGAATGCCGAGCCCATGGTCGCGCACTGACAGCTCGGCGTGCTCATCGTCGCCGCGCGCCAGGACCACCTGGATGTCGCCACCATTGGGGCTGTACTTCACGGCGTTGTCGAGCAGGTTGGTGATGACCTGCTCCACACGGAGCGCATCGACGTATGCTTCGAGTGACTCCGGCAGTTCCAGATCGATCGTGTGCCACGCACAGGTCGCCTGGGTGTTGGCCACCAGCTGATCGACGAGCGGTACCAGGTCCGTCGTCTCGCGTTCGAGCTCGAGCTTGCCAGTCTCCAGGCGCGAGACGTCGAGCAGCTGGTGGACGAGCCGAGACAGCCTGGCGGCCTGACCGTTGACCACGCCGAACGCCTCCTGGATACGCAACGCGTCGACATCGCCGCGGTGCGCCCTGCGCGTCATCAGCTGCGCTTGCACCTGAAGGGTGGCGATCGGCGTCCTGAGCTCGTGCGACGCGATCGACAGGAACTCATCCCGCAAGCGCAGCGCTTCCTCCACTTCGCGTCGAGCGCGGACCAGCTCGGTCACTTCGACGGCGTGCGCAAGCAGCAGCTGGCCCCGATCGTCGCTGAGCGGCTGGCAGATGAAATTGAAGAAGCGGGCAAGCTGTCCGTCCGGACAGCCGATGCGCAGCTCGCGGGCGGAAACCGGCTGACCGGTCGAAAGCACCTGATCGAAGATGGCCTGGCTCACCTCGGCGAACTCGGCGAAAACCTCTCGGAACGGCTTGCCGAGCGCGTCGGTGTTTCCGCCAGTCAACGCCTGGGCAACCGGATTCAAGAACTCGATCGTGTGCTCTGGCCCGCGCAGCAGCGTGATGGCCGCTGGTAAGCCAGAAAGGATCTCGCGCAATCGATCGCGCTCGCGGTCGGCCTCGGCGCGCGCGGCCTGCTCACGGATCAGCTCTTCGTGCGCCTCGCGCGCCCGATATTGGTCGGACACGTCGAAGCCGACACCCTGCAGGAACAGGAGCTGTCCCTCCTCGTCGCGCACAAGGCGTGCCTCGGCGTGCACCCACACCGTCTCACCACCGCGCGTCATGACGCGGACGACGTCGCGGAAGGGCGCGCCCGTCAAACACAGCGCGCCGAACTTCTGACTCACTCGATCCCTATCGTCGGGGTGCGTCTGGCGATACCACAGCACGGGATCGCTGACCCACTCTTCCTGCGTGAAGCCCAGCAGCGACTCGATCTGTGGGCTGACGTAGATCTCATTCTTCCCACCAGACAACGAGGCCAGGAACGTGACCGCGGGTATCTGCTCGATGAGCGTTCGATAACGGACTGCAGCCAGGAGACGGCTCTGTTCGAGCGGTTCGTCCGCACGGGTGTTGCTTGCACCCAGCTGAACGCCGACTGATGCAAGCGATGCGAGCGTGGCCAGACCGTCTTCTATCGTCACCGCTGCGCGCCGACTGTCGGCGAATGTCGCCGTTCCACCACGCGGCCGTCGCCAACGTACATGTGCACGCCGCACGGGAGGCACGGGTCGAAGCTACGCACCGTGCGCATGATGTCGATGCCCGTGAACGAGTCCGGCCCGTTCTCCTCGAACAGCGGCGTGTTCTGGATAGCGTCCTCGTAGGGCCCGGGGGCGCCGAACGAGTCGCGCGGACTGGCATTCCAGGCGGTTGGCGGATACGGGTGATAGTTGGCGATCTTGCCGTTTTGAATCACCGCGTGGTGGGATAATCCGCCGCGTACGGCTTCGTGGAATCCGCAGCCGATGGCCTCATCCGGCACGCTGAAGCTGGACCAGGTGTCGGTGCGGCCCGCGTACAGCTCACTCAGGCCCTGTTCGGCAAAGTACAGGGCGGCCGCAGCGGCGTACGCCTGGAAGTACGAGCGTGCCCGATCCCGTTCGAGCGTATTGGCCCAGCGCGGAATCCGCCACTCGAGCTCGGCTTCGGGCAGATTGGCAGTCTTCGGCAAGCCGATGCTGACTTTGCCGTCGGCAGCCTTGATCGAGCCGAAATCGACGCGTTCGGCGAGCGCCGTGGCCCACAGGCGAGCCAGCGGTCCGCCGCCCGTGTCGAGCGCCAGCAGTGACTGCGAGCGAACGTCAAACCAGCGCGGCGACATGACCCACGTGTAGCGGCCGCTGAAGTCGCGGTTCTGCGGTTTGGGCAGCGTCGTCTGGTTCCATGGGTGGCGTTTGTCGATCGGGTTGCCGAGCGGGTCCCTGTCCACGAACGTCTGTTGCTCCTGCCAGTCGTCGTAGAAGGAGCTGCCGAGCAAGATGCGGATGCCCAGGTTGATCTCGACCAGGTCGGTGGTGATCAGCTGGCCGTCGACGACGATGCCCGGTGTGACGTGCATGTTGCGGCCCCAATTGCTCATCGTCTCGTAGCGGAAGTCGCATGCTTCGGGGTCCTGAAAAGCGCCCATGCACGCTAGCAGCACACGACGCTGTCCGACCGCCTCGTAGCCAGGCAGGGCCTGGTAGAAGAAGTCGAACAGGTCATCGTGGAGCGGGACCATCCTCTTGATGAACTCGATGTACCTGGTGAGGCGGACGATGTACTCCGAGAAGAGCTGCACGCTCGGCACCGTGCCGACGCCGCCCGGATAGAGCGTCGACGGATGCACGTGCCGTCCTTCCATCAGACAGAACATTTCGCGCGCCAGGCGGCTCATCTGCAGTGCTTCGCGGTACAGCGCCCCTTCGAACGGGTTGAGCGCACGCATGATGTCGGCGATGGTTCGATAGCCGTGCCACTCGACGTGTGGAGCCGCGGTGTTCTCCGCGCGACCGAGGACGCCCGGGTTGGTTTCCCGCACCATCTGCTCGCAGAAGTCCACGCCGACCATGTTGTCCTGGAAGAGGTTGTGGTCGAACATGTACTCGGCCGCTTCACCGCAGTTGATGATCCACTCGGCGAGTGCAGGCGGTCGCACATTGAATGCCATGTTCTGCGTGTACACCGCGCAGGTGGCGTGGTTATCGCCGCAAATCCCGCAGATTCGACTGGTGATGAAGTGCGCGTCGCGCGGATCTTTGCCGCGCATGAAGACGCTATAGCCGCGGAAGATGGATGACGTCGTACGGCAGTCGGCCACCTGGCGATTGGCGAAATCGATTCGGGTGTGTACGCCGAGACTGCCGATGACCCGCGTGATCGGATCCCACGACATCTCGACCAGGCCGCTGCCGTTGTCGTGCGACACGCGTGGCCTCTACGTCGGGTCCGTGATCTCGGGTTCTTCGGCTCGCGGCTGGCGGTGTCCCGCGCAGCGTTCTGGCTCTCGGTTCATTGAAGCCAGCGTGAATTGACGTAATGAGCGAACGGTCTTGCCGTAAACGTTCACGGCGGCCGTCGACATGTGTGCGCCCGGCGGCTCGTCCATGAACGGAACGAACTTGTCGGGGAAGCCGGGCATGGTGCAGCCAATGCATACGCCGCCCACATTGGGGCAGCCGCCGATGCCGTTGATCCAGCCCCGCTTGGCCACATTGCACTGCACGACGGGCCCCCAGCAGCCCAGCTTGACGATGCACGACCTGGCGCCGTAGCTCGCGGCAAAGTCAGCCTGCTCGTAGTAGCCGCCACGGTCGCACCCCTCGTGTACCGTGTCGGTGAACAGCCACGTCGGTCGGAGCATCGCGTCGAGCGGGATCATGGGCGCAGCGCCGGTCGCCTGACGCAGCAGATAGTACAGGACTTCCATGAAATTGTCGGGTTGGATCGGGCAGCCCGGTACGCACACGATCGGCAGTCCGCCGGACGACGTCCACGACCAGCCGAGATAATCGGGCAGACCCATGCAGCCCGTTGGATTGCCAGCCATGGCGTGGATACCGCCGTAGGTCGCGCAGGTGCCTGCGCCGACCGCCGCCCACGCCCGCGGCGCGAGCCGGTCGATCCATTCGCAGGTCGTGATTGGCTGACCGCTCTCCGGATCGGTGCCGATGGCGGCCCAGTAGCCCTCGGCTTTATTCCGTTCGTCAGGGATGGAGCCCTCGACGACGAGGATGAATGGGCCGAGCTCACCCGAGGCGGCACGCTCGAGGATACGCACGAAGTTGCAGCCGACCTCGTAGGCCAGGACGGGATTGTGCAGGTGGACCTTCGGCAGCCCGGGCAACGCACCGCTCAACACGTCCTCGATGCTCGGGTTGGTGGCCGCCGTCATGGCGATGGTGTCGCCGTCGCACCCCAGCCCCGCCGTCAGCCAGACGATGTGCATCTCGGCGATCTCGGTGTCCCCTTGCATGCCCGCCTCGAGACCATCTTACGCTTATGCCGGCCGAAACTTGACTCCCTCTACCTCTGGGAGAGGCTTTATCCAGGGGTGAGGGTGGCGTACATGCACGAACGCTCTCGCCCCTTAGCCACCCTCACCCGCGCTGCGCGCGGCCTCTCCCAGAGGGAGAGGCGGCCCCCCTTGGGAACTACTTCTCCTTCTCCCGACCGAAGCGGCCGAAGAGGCTGCCGGTGAGCATGGAGCGGGTGGTCGGCAGGGGGTTTTCGCCTTCGGCAGGCTGACCCTGGGCGCGACCGGCCAGCCAGTCCTGGTGCAGGCTCCGCGCCTGGTCGAACTGCGCCTTGAGCTCGGGGCTGTCCGCCTGGATCGCGTCGCGCAGCGTCGAAAGTTCGGCGATGTACAGGTCCAGACGACGGGCAATATTGTCGCGATTGGTCCGCACGATGTCCGCAAACATGCGCGGGTCGCTCTCGCTGAGGTGCGTCGCGTAGGCGAAGCCGCCCGCCGCGACCGACGCCGTTTCGCGCCAGCTACGCTCGCGTCCGAGGTGACCGATCAATGCCACCGACATCAGATACGGCAGGTGGCTCACGGAGGCGACGAGTCCGTCGTGCTCGTCGGGATCGAGGAAGTACGGCGAGGCGCCGAGGGTCTCCACCAGCCGAACCGCCTCGTCGATGGCGTCGCGTTCGGTGGTCGGCAGCGGCGCCAGACACCACACGGCCCCCTGGAACAGCCTGGCATCTGCCGCATCCGGACCCGTTTCCGTCTTGCCCGCCATCGGGTGGCCACCAACAAACCGCACGCCTCTCGGCAGCAGCTCGGCCGCCCAGCTCAGCACGGTGGCCTTGGTGCTGCCAGTATCCACCACCAGCGCGTGCACGGGCAGAAGCGGGGAGATCTCTTCGAAGAGCGCCTTCATGGCTCCGACAGGCGTCGAGACGATCACCAGGTCCGCATCGGCCAGCGCGTCGCGCAGCGAGGCACGCCGATCGATGGCCTTGACTGCCTGGGCGCGGCGCAAGTTGTCGCCCGAGGCGTCGTAGCCGGCGATCTGCGTCTGCGGCCGGCTCACCTTGAGCGCCAGGCCGATCGAGGCGCCGATCAGCCCCGTCCCGAGAATCGCCACCCGGTTATGCGCCACTGGCCAGCACCCCCAGGAAGTTGTTGACGATCTCCCGTCCGCCGTTCAGGTAGGCATCGACCACCGGCCGCGCGCCTGGCAGGAAGAGTACGGCGAGCAGGATCAGCGGCCCGTACCGCTGCAGCGGCAGCAGCGCCACTTTGACCGGCCGCGGCGAGAGCCCGAACAGGAATCCGAACCCGTCGAGCGGCGGCACAGGCAGCAGGTTGAAGACCGCCAGCAACACGTTGATGTTGATGAATGCCTGCACGTAGGGGAAGACGGCGCGGTCCAGGCCGAGGCTGGTGTACGAGACGATGACGACCATTACTGCCGCGACCAGCACGTTCGACACGGGCCCAGCCAGCGACGACAACGCCCATCCCAGATTGGGGTTGCGCATGTGGCCAGGATTGATGGGCATCGGTCTGCCCCAGCCGATCGGACCGATCAGGATCATCAGCGTGCCGAGCGGATCGAGGTGCTTCAGCGGGTTCAGCGTGAGGCGGCCGACGCGACGCGGAAGGTCGTCGCCGAACAAGGTCGCCACGAACCCGTGGCTGAACTCGTGCACCGTGATGGCCAGGATGAGCGCGACGAAGAACGGCAAGCGCGCGGTGAGCCCGCCCAGCCCGCCTTGGGCACCGGTGAGCAGGCCCATCTGGTTGAGCAGCAGCAGCACCAGTACCGCCAGACCGACCCACTGGATGGGAGTAATGCCCGGCTGTTTACGCGGCGGCCCCGGCGGCGGTGCGCCGGAGCTATCGACGGCGGTCTGGGCGCACACGGCTGGATCATACGGGGTTCCGCGTTCCGGGTTCCGCGTTCCGCGCTTGAACTCCTTCTCCGTCTGGGAGAGGGTCGGGGTGAGGGAGCCATACGAGCGGAAGCGTTCGCGCTCGTGCGCCACCCTCACCCCTGGATAAAGCCTCTCCCAGAGGGAGAGGGAGTTCAACCCGGACCGTATACTTCCTACCCAATGTCCAGCCGAAAACGGGTCGGCGTCGTCGGCGTGTCGGGCTATGGGGGCGGCGAGATCCTGCGCTTGTGCGCCGCCCATCCATGTGTCCAGCTGGTCTACGCGGCGGGCGAGACCAGCGCCGGGCAGCGCCTGGGCGAACGCTACCCGGGCCTCGGCGGCGCGTTGGCCGACCTGACCATCCAGGCCTTCGATCGGCACCGCTTGCCCGACCTGGACCTGCTGTTCCTGTCGCTGCCGACAGGCCAATCACGCACGGTGTCAGCAGGCTTACCCCAGGAGTTGAAGGTGATCGACGTCGGCGGCGACCATCGCTTCGTCGACGGCTGGACCTACGGCCTGACAGAGGTCACCGGTCCGGCGACCATCGCCGAGTCAAGCCGCGTCGCCGACCCTGGCTGCTTCCCGGCCGCCGCCCTACTGGCGCTTGCCCCGCTGGTGGGTCGTGGTCTGGTCCAGCCCACGGGCATCATCATCGACGCCAAGACGGGCATCAGCGGCGCTGGCCGTGGCGGCGGCTCGACGTTTGGCTATGCCGATGTGAACGAAGACGTCTCGGCCTACAACCTGTTCAAGCACGCTCACGCGCCCGAGATGCGCCACGCGCTCTCGCGCATGGCCGGCGGCGCGCCCGCGTCGCTGGTGTTCGCGCCGCACCTTGTACCGATGACCCGTGGCATCCTGGCCACCTGCTACGCGCATGGTCGCCTCACCACCGACCAGGCACTGCGCGCCGCCCGTGAGTTTTACGCCGAAGCCGCGTTCGTGCGCGTCTCCGATAACCCGCCGCACTCGAAGTGGCCACAGGGTACGAACCTCGCGTTCGTGTCGTATGCCGCCGACCCTGAGACCGAGACGGTGATCGCCCTCGGCGCGATCGACAATCTCGGCAAAGGCGCGGCGGGCCAAGCGGTGCAGAACATGAACCTGATGCTTGGCTTTGCCGAGCAGCTCGGGCTCGAGATGGTGCCGATGATGCCATGACCACCTCGCTCTCGAAACCGTTCGCCATGCTCAAAGACGGCTCGTCGACGTCGGCCAGAGGCTTTCGCGCGGGCGCGGTGGCAGCCGGTATCAAAGCCTCGGGCAACCCCGACCTCGGCATGTGGGCTTCCGAGGCTCCGTGTGTCGCCGTGGCGACGTTCACCCAGAACAGCTTTCCGGCCGCGCCGGTCATCCTCAGCCGCGACCGGCTCAGGACGCATCCGACGGCGCACGCAGTGGTCTTCAATGCTGGCAACGCCAACGCGTGCAACGGCTCGACGGGACTTGACGATGCCCGTGAGATGTCCGAGCTGGCGGCCCAGGCGCTCGGCATCGCGCCCGAGCTGATCCTGGTCGCCTCGACTGGCATCATCGGCCACCGATTGCCGATGGACCTCGTTCGAACCGGCATCCCGCGCATCCAGCTCAGTCCCGACGGCGGCCACGCGGCGGCGCTTGCCATCATGACCACCGACACGCGGCCCAAGGAGTGCGCCGTCTCGCTCGAGATCGATGGTCGCGAAGTACGCATCGGCGCGATGACGAAAGGTGTGGGCATGATCCACCCCAACATGGCGACGATGTTGGCCTTCATCGGCACCGATGCCCGCCTGGAGCCACGCTTCGCTGCCACCGCGCTCAAGCACGCCGTCGATCGCACCTTCAACATGACCACGGTGGACGGCGACACCAGCACCAACGACTCGTGCTTTCTGCTGGCCAACGGTCTGTCGGGTGCGCCGACGCTCGTCGGCGGGAGCGCCAAAGCGGAGCGGTTCGTCGTCGCGCTGGAGGCGGTCTGCACCGATCTGGCCCGCAAGATGGCCGCGGATGGCGAGGGAGCCTCCAAGCTCCTGCAGGTGGACGTGACTGGCGCGGCCAGCGAAGCCGATGCACGCGCCGCCGCCCGCGCCGTAGTCGGCTCGAGTCTGGTCAAGGCGGCCCTCCACGGGGAGGACCCGAACTGGGGCCGCGTGTTCGCCGCGGTGGGTAACTCCGCCGCCCGTGTCGACACCACCCGTGCCGCGTTGTGGATCGGCTCGATCCAGGTCGCCCGCGACGGTGGCGGCACGGGCGTCTCGAAGGACGAGGCGCGCGCGCAGATGCACGCTTCCGAGGTCACCATGCGCGTCGACCTCGGCCTCGGCAGCGCGTCCGCTCGCGCATGGGGCTGTGACCTCACCGAAGCCTACGTGGTCGAAAACAGCGCCTACTCAACGTGACGCTGGCGCACCTTTCGACAGATCAGAAGACCGCGGCCCTGATCGAGGCGCTGCCGTACATCTGCGAGTACGTCGGCAAGACGATCGTGGTCAAGGTCGGCGGATCGGTGGGCGAGGAGGGTACCGTCCTGGACGATGTCGTCTGGCTCAAGCGCCTGGGCATCAACCCGGTGCTGGTGCACGGCGGCGGCCCGCAGATCTCGGATCGCCTGAGCCAGCTGGGCGTCGAGACGCGCTTCGTCGAGGGTAGGCGCTTTACCGACGAGCAGACCCTGGAAGTCGTCCACGAAGTCCTGATGCGCATCAACGGCGACTTCGTGTCCTAGCTCAACGGTCACAAGATCCCGGCCTGGGATTGCAATGGGTTGGATGGTCAGATGCTGCAGGCGCGACTGCGCGACGAACGCCTCGGCCTGGTCGGCGAAGTTGCCGCGGTGAACCTGCGCCCGATCAAGTCACTGGTCGAGCAGGGCTACGTCGTGGTCATCGCGCCGCTTGCGGCTGGCCCCGACTCGCAGCCGCTCAACGTGAATGCCGACACCGTGGCTGGCGAAGTGGCTCGGGCGTTAGGCGCCGAGAAGCTGGTGCTGTTCACCGACGTGCCAGGTGTGCTCGACCGCGAGGGCGCTGTCCTGCCCGAGCTGAGCCGCGAGCAGGTCGAGCGCATGCTCGACGATGGCACGATCCGGGGCGGCATGATCCCGAAGATTCAGGCCTGCCTGCGCGCACTCGAAACGGTGCCACGCGTCCACGTCCTGGATGGGCGTGTGCCACACGCGTTGATTCGCGAACTGTTCACCACCGAGGGTGTCGGTACCATGCTGACTTCGTTCCGGGTTCCGGGTTCCGAGTTCCGAGTTGAGAGCGCCACCTCAATGGACAACGCGGAACGCGGAACGCGGAACGCGGAACAAGCTACCGGGAAAGGAACCAGCGTCTGATGACCACCACGTCCGCCCGCCCAAAGTCCAGCGCCGACTGGATCGCCATCGAGCAAGCCACGTTCTTTCCGAACCTGCGTCCGCCGATGGTCATCGAGCGTGGACAGGGCAGCCGGGTGTGGGATGTCGAAGGGCGCGAGTACCTGGACCTGATCGCCGGGATCGCCGTCGTGTCGCTCGGCCACGCCAGCCCGGTCGTGCAGCGAGCGCTCGCCGAGCAATCCGCGAAGCTGATCCACACCTCCAACCTCTTCTACACGATCCCGCAGCTGCAATTGGCGAAGCTGCTGACCGAGCACTCGCCGTTCGATCGCGTCTTCTTCTGCAACAGCGGCGCCGAGGCCAACGAGGCCGCCATCAAGCTTGCGCGCAAATGGGGCAAGCGCCATCGTGACGGCGCGTACGCCATCATCTCCGCTGAGCACGCGTTCCACGGACGCACGCTAGCGACGGTGACCGCGACTGGCAAAGAGAACTACACCCGATCGTTCACGCCGCTCCCCGACGGCTTCCCGCACGTGCCCTTCAACGACATGGACGCGCTGGAGCGGGCGGTCGACGCCACGACCGCCGCCGTGCTGCTCGAGCCGATCCAGGGCGAAGGCGGCGTGCACGTAGCCACGGAGAACTACCTGCGCGATGTGCGGGACTTTTGTCGTGACAAGAACCTGCTATTCATGGTCGACGAGGTCCAGACCGGCGTCGGTCGACTCGGCACGCTGTGGGGATTCGAGCGTTGGGGCGTGGAGCCCGACGTGATGACGCTGGCCAAAGGGCTCGGCGGTGGCGTGCCCATCGGGGCGGTTCTGGCCAACGAATCGGCCGCGGTGTTCGAGCCTGGGGATCACGGCTCCACCTTCGGCGGCAATCCGCTGATGTGCGCGGTGGCGTACGACGTGGTCAGGTACATCCTCGACAACGACGTCCTGGGCAACGTCAATCGCGTTGGCGGCGTCTTGAAGCGCGGCCTGGAGCACATGGCTGCCGAGCAGCCGCTGATTCAATCCGTGCGGGGCGAGGGCTTGCTGCTGGCGATCGAGCTGACGGTGGAACACGCCCCCGATGTCGTCCGTCTGGGCCACGACGAAGGCGTGTTGCTCAACGCCACAGGGCCCACGACGATCCGCCTCGCGCCACCCCTGACGCTGACCGAGGCCGAGGCCAAAGAGGGCCTCGCCAAGCTCAGGCGCGCCCTCGACCGCCTGGACGTACCCGAGCTCACCCAGCCAGCCGCGAGCTGAGCCCTCCGCGTCACATCAGGCTGACGTGCAGTACGCGGTCGTAGCCACCCGCGTCGCGGCGGATGGTTACCGCGGCGGATGGGTAGAGCTGGCGGGCCAGCGCGGCCATCGGCTCGGCCTGGGCCTGTTCGTCGAGTTCGAGGCACAACTCGGCGCCTGGCGCGAGTAACGGGCGCGCTTCCTGGAGCAGGCGCTCGAGCAGCTCGGTGCCGCGCTCGCCGCCGAAGAGCGCCAGCGGGGGCTCGTACTCGCCGACGTCCGGCGGGAGCTTTCGCTGGGACGGAACGTATGGCAGGTTGGCGAGCACGACGTGCAGTGGCCCGCGCAGGCCTGCGAGCAGGTCGGTTTGCACCAGGCGCGCTGCAATATGCTGGTGGAAAGCGTTTTCCCTGGCAAGCAGCAGGGCTTGCAGAGACCAATCCGTGGCAAGCACGCCCACGCCGCACTCGGCCGCCAGGCTGACGGCGATGGCCCCCGAGCCCGTTCCGACGTCCACCACCACGGGCTCGACCCCGCGCGACCTCCAGCGTGTCACCGCCGTTTTGCCCAGGTCGACGAGCAGCTCGGTCTCGGGCCGCGGGATGAGCGCGCGCCGGTCGACCTTGAAGCATCGCCCGTAAAACTCGCGCTCCCCGGTGAGGTAGGCGATCGGCTCGTTGGCGGCGCGCCGCGTCACCAGCTCTTGGAAAGCGCTTTCCGCTTGTGCCAGGACTGGTCGTTCTGGGTGTGCGAGCAGCTCTTCGCGGCTCCAGCCCGTTACGTGGCACAACAGCACCTGCGCGTCCAGCCGCGGGCTCGGCGATCCGGCCGCCCTCAGCCGCCGCGCCGCCGCTTCGATCACCTCGCCCGCGGTCGCCGTCAGTTGATAAGCCACCCTCACCCGCGCTGCGCGCGGCCTCTCCCAGAGGGAGAGGCGGGCGCGACTGTCTTCTCAGGCCGCGGCTTCCTCGACCGCCAGCGCGTCGGCTTCGGCGAGCGCGTCGATCAGCGGATCCAGCTGGCCTGCCAGCACGCGGTCGAGGTTGTACAGCGTCAGGCCGATGCGATGATCGGTGACGCGATTCTCACGGAAGTTGTAGGTCCGAACCTTCGAGCCCCGCTCGCCTGAGCCGACCTGCATGCGCCGTGCGCTGCCGACTTCTTCCTGCTGCCTGCGCAGCTCCATCTCGAACAGCCGAGAGCGCAACACTTCCAGCGCGCGCGCCTTGTTCTTCAGCTGCGAGCGCTCGTCCTGGCAGGTCACCACGAGCCCGGTGGGTAGATGGGTCAGCCGCACCGCCGAGTCGGTGGTGTTGACGCCCTGGCCGCCGTGCCCGCCCGCGCGATAGACGTCCACGCGCATGTCCTCATCGCGGATCTGCACGTCGACTTCCTCGGCTTTGGGCAGCACGCTGACGGTCGCGGCCGACGTATGGATGCGGCCCTGCGCCTCGGTTTCGGGTACACGCTGGACGCGGTGGCCGCCGCCCTCCCACTTCAGGCGCGAGTATGCGCCGCGACCGTGAATCTCGAAGATCACCTCTTTGATGCCGCCGAGATCGGTCTCGCTGGTGTTCAGGACTTCCACCTTCCAGCCCTTCAGCTCGGCGTACTTCATGTACATCCGCATCAGATCGGCTGCCCAGAGGTTCGCTTCCTGACCGCCCTCCGCGCCGCGGATCTCGAGGATGACATCGCGAACGTCATTCGGGTCGCGCGGGCGCAAGAACTCCTGCAGCTCACCGACCACCGTGTCGAGCTGCGGCGAAATCGATTCGAGCTCTTCCTGGGCAAGCGCCTGGAGGTCCTCGTCGGCGCCATCGCGCAGAAGCGCCTCGGCTTCGTCCAGTCGGCTGGCGAGTTGACGATAGCGGTCGTATTGGTCGAGCACGCCTGCCAGCTCGGCCTGCTCGCGGCCCAGCTCGGCAGCGCGGCGGGCGTCGTCGAACAGGGCGGGGTCCGAGAGCTCGCGCGCAAGCTCCTCGCCCCGCGACCGCGCGTCTTCCAGGCGCTTGAGCGCCGCGTCAGTCAGGCGCGCCATCGGAGCAGCCCGCTGACAGGACTCGCACCAGGTCGCCGCTCGGCACGCGGCGTTGCTCGCCGCCACGCAGGTCTTTGAGCTCGACCGATTCGCCCGCGCCGGAATCCTCGTCGACTACGACCGCGTAGCGCGCACCCGCCCGGTCCGCCGCGCTGAATTGCTTGCGCAGCGCCCTGTCGCCGAAAGCCATGTCCGCGGAGATGCCGTGTGATCGCAGAGACTCGACCAGTCGAAAGGCGATCCGTTTACCGCCCTCGTTCCGATAGACGAAGAATGCGCAGGGCGTGCCAACCGGCGGCACCGCGACGTGCTGGTCCTTCAGCTCCAGGATGATGCGCTCGATGCCCGTGGCGAAGCCGACGCCAGGTGTCGGACGACCGCCGAGCTGCTCAGCCAGGCCGTCGTAGCGTCCGCCACCGCCGATCGTGCTCTGTGCGCCCACCACCGGCGGCCACACCTCCCAGACCGAGCGCGTGTAGTAGTCGAGCCCGCGCACGAGCCGCGGATTGATCTCAAACGGGATACCGGCCCCCTCGACATAACCGAGCCACGCCTCGAAGTGGGCCCGACACTCGACGCACAGGTGGTCGGCGCTGCGCGGCGCACCCTCGAGCACCGCCTGACACTCGGGCTTCTTCTCGTCGAGCAACCGCAACGGGTTGGTCTCGAGCCGGCGCTGGCACTCGGGGCAGAGGCCCGAAAGGTGCTCGCGAAAGTATTCGGCGAGTTTGGCCACATACGCCGGGCGGCAGACACTATCGCCGATGCTGTTGACTTGCAGGCTGAGGTTGCGCAAGGCGAGATCGGCATACAGCCGCCACTGCAGAGCCACCAGCTCCGCGTCGATTAATGGATCGGACTCACCGATGGCTTCGAAATCGATCTGGTTGAACTCGCGGAAGCGCCCCTTTTGCGGCTTGTCATAACGAAACGTGGTCAGAAACATGAACAGCTTCACTGGTTGCGGCCGGCTGGCCATGCCTCGCTGGAGGTAGGCGCGCACGATGCCAGCCGTCGCCTCGGGGCGCAGCGTCATGCTGTCGCCCCCCTTGTCGGGGAACGTGTACATCTCCTTTTCGACGATGTCTGTGGTCGCGCCGACGCCGCGCTGGAAGACCCCCGTCTCTTCGAAGGTCGGCGTCCGGATCTCGCCGTAGCCGGCCAGGCGTGCCTGTCGACGCGTCTCGTTCTCGACGAGCGTCCAGTAGGGTGCGTCTTCGGGCAGGATGTCCTGCGTCCCGCGCGGAGCTTGAAACTGAGGAGAGGCCACGGTCGACGTGACATGATACGTCCAATGTTGCGGCTGGCCGTTCTTGCCCATCCCGCCGCGCGCGTCGAGCGCGTTGAGCTTCTCGATGATGGCAGCCTCGGTGTGTGGGTTCGCGCGCGTCCCGTCGAGGGTCAGGCCAACGTCGCCATCGAGCGGGCGATCGCCCTGGCACTGGGTCTGAGGTCGGCCCAGCCGAGCCGTGCTCGAGGATCGCCTCGGAACGCGGCCGACTACGTGAAGCATGCCTCGGAGAGTCTCGGTGGCCGGGTTGCGAGACAAGCCTGATGGCATATGGGTTGCGAGGCGACTGACTCCCGCCATGGCTATCGCTGACCGTGACACCGTTGCTGCCGGACCGCGCACCCGGGTACGACCGTTCACGCGCGCGGACGTGGATGCCTGGCAGGCCTGGCCCGATTATTCCGAGAAGCTCCTGGTCGGCACGAGCCCAAGGCGGATGTCGCCGGAGCAGCGCTCGCGCTGGCTCGAGGACATCATCCAGCGCCAGCGGCAGATCCCCTTCGCGGTCGAGGACGAATCGGGTGACATGATCGGCCGCATTTTCTTGCGGCACGTGCGTCGCGAAGAGCGCTCAGCCGTGCTGGGCATCGACCTGCATCCGGACTACCTCGGCCAGGGCTACGGTAGCGAGTCGCTGGGCGCCTTTCTGTACCACTACTTCGACGACATGGCGTTCGAGCGCATGCTGCTCAGCGTCGCCGCCCACAACATACGCGCCCGACGGTGCTATGAGTCACTTGGCTTCGCCACCGTCGGCTCGCACTGGGACGCGCACATCGGCCCGGATGTCAGTGCCGAGGCCAGCTATGCGCCGGTGCGCCACCTGTTTCGACGCGGGCCGCTCGGGCTCGAGAGCCTCTTCTACGACATGCGCCTCGAAGGCGCCGGGTGGCGAACGCGCGCCAGCTAGAAGCTCGGCCGACAAGCCGGCTTTCGGCGCAAGTCGCCGTCGGCCGAACTTCGATCAGCAGATTGGACGAGAGGGGCGATCAATGCCAGAAGACTTTTTCGGCTGCCCCTCTAGTGCATCAGAGCAGGTGCGGGAGCGATTGCTGCAGGAAGCTGATCACCAGAAACGCGGCCAGCGGCGACAGGTCGAACATGCCGATGCGCGGGATGACCCGGCGGAATGGCGCCAGGATGGGCTCGGTGACGTCCCACACGATGCGGATGATCGGGTTGGACGGGTCCACCGGGAACCACGACAGGATGACACGCACCAGAATCGCCAACCACAGGATCTGGAGCAGCAGACCGAGAAACGTAAGGAGGAAAGCCATTTTGTGTGTTTAGAACCTCGGCTTCCGTGGGCCGAACAGAGCGGTACCGATGCGAACCTCAGTCGAGCCCTCGTCGATGGCCAACTGGTAGTCGTCGCTCATGCCCATGGATAGCACGCCGAAGTTTACACGCGGGAACGATTCAGAGAGGGTAACTTTCAGGTCGCGGACGCGGATGAACGCGGCGCGCGCGTCCGCGTCGAGCGGCGCCACAGTCATCAGACCCTCGACCCGCAGACGCGGCACCTCGAGCACGCGGCCGACGGTTTCGACAAGCTGATCGGGACGCACGCCAGGCCGGCTCGGATCGTTTCCGACGTAGACCTCGATCAGCACTGGTAGCTCCCGCGGACCGTCGAGACGCCGACTGAGCGCCTGCGCCAGCTTCAAGCTGTCGACAGAGTCGACACGATCGAACAGCCCGACTGCACTACCGGCTTTGTTGGTCTGCAGGTGGCCGATCATGTGGAACACCGGCGCGGCATCGCCACTTAGCAGTTGCCGAACTGTGGGAAACTTCTCGGCTGCCTCCTGAACGCGGTTTTCGCCGACGTGACGCAGGCCAGCGCCAATCGCCGCGACGATCGCCTCAGGCGCGTGCGTCTTCGAGACACCGACGAGCGTGATCTCCTCAGGCCGCCGCCCGACGTGGAGCGCGGCTTCGGCGAGATTCTCGGCGATGCTGCGCTCGGTGCCGATCATGCGATCCTGATGAGACCGGCGAAGCGGCCGGCTGGCTGTCCACCGTTGGCGCGATGCGAGAAGAAGCGGTCCGACTCGCACTGGGTGCAGATGCCCGCCACTTCGATGTGCTCGGCGCGCACGCCAGCCTCGCGCAGCGCCTGACGATTGGCCTCCCACAGATCGAGCTTTCCCGCGGCGATCAGCTCGGGCCGATCGGCGAACACCTCGACCACCTCGGGCCCTACCGTATAGCAACACGGGCCGATGGCCGGCCCGATCCCTGCCACGAGATCAGCGGCGTCGGATCCGAACGCGTCGCTCAGGGCTGCCACCGCGGCGCCAGCAGCGCGGAGGGCGCTGCCGCGCCAACCCGCGTGTACCACGCCGACAACGCGGCGCCGGGGATCGGCAAGGAGCACTGGCGTACAGTCGGCAAAGCGCAGCATCAACGTCTTTTCGGGCGACCTGGTGATCAGAACATCGCAACGTGGGCGGGGCTCGGTATCGGCTTCAACCGCGGTCACGGCGCGCCCGTGGACCTGATAGGCGGCAAACAGATCCACTTTGCGTACCCCAATGGCTTCCGAAACCCGACGGAGATTCTCGTCGACGTTCTCGGTCGGGTCGCCGACCGAGTAGCTGACGTTGAGCGACTCGCAGCGTTCAGCACTCACCCCACCCGAGCGCGTGGTGATGGCGTGGACGATGCCTGGCACCCGCGACAGGTTTTCGAACGTCAAGAGCTCCAGGCTCACGCCGCGGAACCGGCGAGCCGCGCAGCCTCGACCACCGCGGCCGCCTTCGGGGGCAGGTCGAGCATGGGAATCTCCTGGCCGCCGAGCCCGCGCGCACGGCCGAACTCCTGCTTCAGGTACCACTCCGGCACTCCGGTCGAAACAAGCGACCACGGCATGATGCCGTTGGGATCCATCGAGCCAAGATAGAAGTCGGGGTCGAGCCCGTGTTTGCGCAGGTTCAGCTCGAACTGCTGCAAACGCTGGGTGTCGAGCAGAACCGGCGCCAGCCGCCGATCGCCGCGGGCGAGGATGGCTTGAACGCGCTGCGCGGCGGGCGCTTCGAACCGCACGTCGATGCCCAACGGTCCGAGCGCGCGCTGCACGAGCTTGATGCGCTGGGTGCTCGTCTCGACGTTTTCCATAGCCTCCCACTGGAAGGCTGTTTGGGCTTTGGGTACGTGCGGCGACAGGTTGACCGCGACGCGCGCGCCGCGGTGGTGCTCTCGCGCGCGCTCGAGAATCTCCGCGGACAGCGCCGCCAGCTCGCGCACATCGTCGTCCGTCTCGCCAGGCAGGCCGACGATAAAGTACAGCTTGATCCGCGGTATGCCGCCGCGGCCCGCCAACTCAGCTGCGTGCACGATCTGCTCATGGGTGAGCCGCTTGTTGATCACGTCACGCATGCGCTGGCTGCCCGCCTCGGGGGCCAGGGTGATGGTTCGGGTGCCGCTGCGCACGAGCGCTTCGACCAGAAATGGGCTGATGCGGTCGATCCGCAGCGAAGACAGCGACACGTCCGCGCCAACCTCGAGCATGCGCGCCAGCAGCTGTTCGAGCTGCGGATGATCGGAGGTGGCCGCGGAGATCAAACCGATGCGCTTTCGGAGCCGGCGGCCTTGCTCTACCGCCTCGATCAGATGGTCGACGTGGCGGTGGCGCACCGGCAGCGAGGTGTAACCCGCCAGGCAGAACCGACAGCCCCGCGCGCAGCCGCGCGTCATCTCGACCAGGAACATGTCGCCAAGCTCGATGTCCGGGCTCAGCACCGCCGACATCGTGTGGAAGTCGTTCACGTTTCTGGCGTTCAGGCGCGCGACGGGCAGCGCTACCTCGGGATCGGCCGGAGTGACCCGCTCGATGGTCCCGTCTGGCGCGTAGCCGATGGCGTAATTGGCCGGGATGTACACGCCGGGCAAGCGCGCGAGTCTGGCCAGCTGATCGGCTCGGCTACCACCGCCGAGGAACACCTCTTGCAGGCCTGCCACGATCGGCTCGACCTCGCCGACCACAACGGCATCGAGCATCGGGGCGACCGGCTCCGGGTTGCCGGAAACGGCCGGACCACCAGCGATGATGATCGGATCAGTCTCCACGCGATCGGCCGCCAGCGGGGCGATGCCTGCTCGACGTAAGACGTCGCCGATATTGAAGTAGTCCAGCTCGAACGAAAGGCTGAACGCCACGACCGAGAAGTCGCCCAGCGGACGCTGCGACTCTACAGACAGTGGCTCGCCGAGTGCCTCCAGGCGGCCTTCGATACGATAGCTGTCGTCGCCAGTCCAGTCGCCCCGTCCCGCCGAGCGACTGCCGATGAGCACGGGCTCGGCGAAGACACGTTCGCACACAAACTGTCGGGCCGAGTTGAACAGGCTGTAGACGCTCTGGAAGCCGAGATTGCACATGCCGATCGCGTACGAGTTCGGATAGCACAGCGCGATCGGCAGGCGCCCACCCCAGTCCTTGCGGATGGTGCCCTGCTCGCGGGCCAGGCGCTTGCGCTGGATCTCGATGTCTTGCCGCCGAATTCGCCCCATACGTGCCGGCCGAAGTCTAACGAATTTGAGTCGGAGCTCCAGGCGGCTTCCCGGAGCTCCGACTCGTGAACGCGTTTAGTGGCCGCTGTGGAACTGGTCGGCGCTGAAGAAGAGGAAGAAGTTGGTCTGGATGTCGCCGCCGAAGATCTTGCCCGCGGCCTGGGCGCTGCGCATAGCCTGAACCGACGTCAGGCAGCCGCTGTGCGCCGGGCAGTCACCGTTGGCGTCTGGCCAGACGCTCGGGTCGACCACCAGCTCGACGATGACCTTCCACCACACCAGGTCGTACGAGTTGTTTTCGATGATGTGGCTATGGTTGGGCGTGGGCAACCGTACCGGCCCCGTGAGGCCGAGCACTGAGCCAACTACCCGTGAGAGATCGACGGTGTTGGTGTGTGTAGTGCAGGTGCCGAACGTCCCCGTGAACGCTGTCAGCGGTGGTCCTGGTTCGGGGCACTGGACGGGCGCGACCTTCGTCGGCTGGCCTGGTGTGGGCACCTTGAACGCGTCAGGCACGATGCCCGTGCCATCAGCACGCTTGAGACCCAGCTTGGCCGTCAGACTCTGCAGCGTCGGTCCCAGACTGTCGCACGGGATCGTCAGATAGCGCAGCGTGACGAGGGCGGCGATGTTGCCGAAGCCCGGTTGGCAGTCAGGGTTGGTCGCGGCAGGGACGGTCGCGTTGGTCTCGAAGAATGGGACGATGACGAAAAGCGGTGCCGTATCCGCGCTAGCGTCACCCGCGGGATCCAGTCTCGACGTGCCGCCGGCCACGCATTTGGGCCCGTTCGCCTCGATGGGATCTTGCTGGGACTTGATGCCATTCTGGTCCAGATCATCGGCGGGACCGTCGACGCAGTCGAAGCTCTGTTGATAGGTGAAGACGATCACCTGGCCTTCGCCATAGGCGTCGGTCTGGTTGGCGGCGATCTGGACGTTGGGTCGGCCGACGGCCGCGCCGGCGCCAACTACCACGAGCATCGAAAGACCGAATGCCGCGGTCAACGCGACCTGCGCGCGCAAACGGTGAACACGGTGAACCATGCTCTGAAGTTCCCCTCTCTCTGTGCGTGAGCTCGCCCGCTTCGGGGCGCACCTCAACTACGTCACTGCCGAGGGGTTGGATCACCGAGTTATCTTCGCCTCTCCCTTTGGGAGAGGCCGCGCGCAGCGCGGGTGAGGGGTGCGCACGACTTCAAACGTTTGCGGCTACACGCACCCCTCACCCGGCCCTCTCCCAGAGGGAGAGGGAGGATTAGCTAGCGACGTCTGCCACCGCGCAGGAAGGGTGGGATGTCCAGATCGTCGTCGGAGTCCGGGAAGACCGGCTCGGGCAGGCTGGCACCAATGGTGCCGACACGGATCGGACCCTGTTCGCGCTCGGGCGGGCGGTCGCGGTCGCGCTCTTCGACGGGCAGCCCTCGATCGCGGCCGGTGGCCGGCGACTCTGGTGGAGGGGCGCTCTTCTCGGGTGGATTGAAAGCCGGCCGCGACAGTCGACCACGGTGACCAGGCGACCGTTGTCGCTCGCCGACCTCGAAGCCGGTCGCGATCACGGTGATCCTGACTTCGTTCTCGATCCTCGGATCGATCACGGCGCCGAAGATGATGCTGGCCTCGGGATCTGCGGCCTGCGCCACAACATCTGCCGCGTCACTGATCTCGCTCAGGGCCAGGTCATTGCCGCCGGTGATGTTCAGCAAAACGCCTTTCGCGCCATCCATGCTGATGTCGAGCAGCGGACTCGAGATCGCCAACCGCGCCGCGTCCTGGGCGCGTGTCTCGCCCGTGCCGCGACCGATGGCCATCAACGCACCGCCCGAGTCCGACATGATCGCCTTGACGTCGGCGAAATCGAGATTGATGAGGCCGGGCTCGGTGATGAGCTCGCTAATCCCCTGGATGCCCTGGCGCAAGACGTCGTCGACTTCCATGAACGCTTGCTCGAGCGTCGTCTTGCGGTCGATCACATCGAGCAACCGATCGTTGGGAATGGTGATCAGCGTATCGACGCGCTCGCGCAGCTGCACGATGCCCTCGTCGGCGTTCTTGGCCCGCTGGCGGCCTTCGAAGCTGAACGGCTTGGTCACCACGCCCACCGTCAGCGCGCCCTGCTCCTTCGAGATCTGCGCGATCACCGGCGCTGCACCGGTGCCCGTGCCGCCGCCCATGCCCGCGGCGATGAACACCATGTCGGCATTGCGCACCATCTGAGCGATCTCTTCGGCGCTCTCTTCGGCAGCCTTTTCACCCGTATTGGGGTTGCCACCCGCGCCCAGGCCGCGCGTCAATTTCTCCCCGATGTGCAGGCGAGTAGGTGCTTCACACCGCGCCAATGCTTGGGTGTCGGTATTGATCGCGATGAACTCGACACCTCGTACACCCGACTGAATCATTCGATTGACGGCGTTGCTGCCGCCGCCGCCGACGCCGAGAACGACGATTCGCGCGGCACCTTCCAGGCTGGCATATCCGTTCATTGTCAACACCGTTCCCCCCGCATTCTAAGGCAGAAAGTTCCGCAACCAATTCGTCACCGCGCTGCCGATGCCTGAAAGGGGCAATCCGCCGCGTGCAGCCGCTGGTTCGAACTCCTGGTCGAGGCCCCACTTCAACAACCCGACACTGGTTGCAAACGCTGGTGTAGAGATCTGATCGGTCAGCCCGTAGATGCCTGTCGGCGTGCCGATGCGGACAGGCGCCCTGAATACCTCCGCCGCCAGACGCCTGATGCCCCCCAGCTGCGCCGTTCCACCACACAGCACCACACCCGCGGGCAAGCCGCGCAGGCCAGCCTTGTCCAGCTGCTCGACGATCAGCTCGAACGTCTCCTCCAGCCGCGGTTCGATAATCTCGCTGACCTGGCGTCGCGATACCGGCCGACCGTCGCCCGTGTCGAAGGCCGAGACGTCGATCGTCCGGTCGTCTTCGAGCAGCTCTGGGAGCGCGTACCCGTGCCGAATCTTGATCTCCTCCGCGGCGGCGAACGGCGTGCGCAGGCCCACTGCCAGATCGTTGCTGACCTGGAAGCCGCCGACTGGCAACACGCACGCGTAGACCAGCGCGCCCTCGACGAAGATGCCCGCGTCCGTGGTGCCGCTGCCAATGTCGATGAGCGTCACCCCGATCTCGCGCTCCGCTTCAGTCAGCACCGCTTCGCCCGCCGCGACAGGCTGCAGCACCAGCGAATCGATGCCGATCCCGGCGCGTTCCACGCAGCGCACCAGGTTGCTGACCGACGTCATCGCGCCCGCCACGATCGTCGTCTGAACCTCGATGCGGTGCCCGAGCATGCCGATCGGATTCTTAATGCCGTCCTGGCCATCGACGACGTAGTGCCTGGGCAGGACGTGGACGATCTCGCGGTCATTGGGCACGTTCACCACACGCGCCGCCTCGAGCGCGCGCTGCACGTCGTCGGGTGAGATCTGCCGATCGGGGTGACGCACGGCTACCACGCCCTGGCTCGTCTGCGTGCTGATGTGGGCGCCGGAGATGCCCACGAACGCGCTGACGATCTTGAAGCCGGACTGTTGCTCGGCCTTGCTGACCGCGCTGACGATCGATTCGATAACCTCCTCGGGGTTGACCACGACTGCTTTCTTCAGGCCGCGCGATGGCACGATGCCCGTGCCGATCACCTCCAGGTGGTCGTCCTCGGAGACCTCGGCGATCAGCGCACAGACTTTGGTGGTACCCACGTCGATGCCGACGACGATCCGGTCGTTGCTCATCGGAAATACGGCCGGTCGCGAAAACGAACGTCGATGAGCTCGGCGGCGGCGCGGGTGCGCGCGAGCTCGTCACGCACTGCGCGCAACGATGCGACCTGCTGTTCGACATTGCCCACGTCGTCGAAGCGTGCGCGCCAGCCGTCGCGCGTCGGCACTTCGAGTCCGATCTCGCGGCTCCATTCGAAACCAAGTGGCTGCACGCCGACCGTCGGCAACAGCGCGGCCAGGCGCGCCGAGGTCGCCAATGCGCCGGCGTCAACTCGATCCCCGGGCGTCAGCGGCTGGCCGTCCAACTGAGCCACTGTCGGCAGCGGCGCCAGGCGCGGATCGCACGGCTGCCCCGCGCAGGCACGAGCCTGTTGAGTCTCGGCGTCTACGGGCTTTAGAATAACTCCCTCGCCATCAACCAGAAAACTCTGGTCGCCGCTCACCCAGAAAGCGGCTGGTTGGCGCTCGACGATCGATATCTCCACTGTATCCGGCAACGTGGCGCCGACCTCGACCTGCTGCACGAGCGGCAGCGCGCGGACTCGGGCGCCGACCTGTCCCCGGTCGACCCAGAAGACGTTTGCGCCGATCACCGCGGCCACGTTTTCGACCTCCGCCCGGCTCAGGAGCACATTGCCCTGTACGCGCACGGAGTGCACCTGAAAGCGATCGGACGAACCGCAATCGTACACGAGCCAGCCAGCACCGACGAGCAGGGCCAGCGCCAGCACGCGACCGACGACCCAGCCGAGAAAGCCTGGCGGCAGCCAGGGCTCGCGGTCGGTCGCTGCTCGCACCGCGCGGTCGGCTGCCGGGTTGTGCCCGTACGACGGCCGGTGGGCTGCTCTAGCCATGCGCCGCGACCTGGTGGTCCGCGCACGGGGCACTCTGAGGAGGCGAACAACCCTCAGAAGGTGTCGATTCGCTTCGTGCGGGTCGCCGAGCGCCCGGCAGCGAAGAACCGCCCCTGGAAGGTGTCGATTCGCATCGTGCGGGTCGCGGGGCGTTCGAAGGAGGCGAGGAACCCTCCCCAAGAGGAGTCCTTTCGCCTGGTTCGGGTCGCCGAGGGCCTTCGAGCGCCACGCGTTCCTCAAGACTCCAACGGCCTAGCAGCTCGATCTCGGCCCGCAGCCACGTCCCCGTTCGCTCGAAGACAACATCCTGCGCTCGGCGCATGAGCGCGTAGACGTCGCGCGCGGTCGCACCACCAGGGTTCACGATGAAGTTCGCGTGCTGCTCCGAAATACGCGCCGCCCCCGCGCGCGATCCCTTCAAGCCGGCCTCTTCGATCAGCTTTCCCGAGAACGTGCCCTCGGGGTTGGCAAAGACGCTGCCCGCGCTCAGGATGCGCGGCTGGGTTCGCATGCGCTGCGCGTTGAACTCCTTGACCAGCCCGTCGGCGCGTTCGGGCGTGCTGACCTGCAGCCGCAGCTCGACGCGATCGACGGCCACGTCGCCCAGTTCACGGCGCTTGAGCGCGCTGGTGCGATACGCGTAGCCCAGGTCACTGGAGTTCAGGCAGAACGTCCGATCAACCGCGACGAGGCGTACCGACAGCAAACATGACGCCGTGTCGCCGCCGAACGCACCCGCGTTGTTGACGGCGGCGCCGCCGACAGTACCCGGGACGTTCGCCGCCCATTCCAGCCCGCCGAAGCCCTGTTTGGCCAGGCGGCGTGCCTGGTTGGCAAGGTTGGCGCCTGCCTCGGCGATCAGTACCGGCTGCCCGTGGCGATCTTCTACTTGCGTGCGCGCGTAGGCCGCCTTCACGATCAGTCCCGTGACCCCCGCGTCGGCTACCAGCAGATTGGACCCACCGCCGATGACATGCACCGGCAGGTCGCGCTCGCGTGCCCAACGCAGCGCTTCGGCCGCCTCTTCGGCCGAGGTTGCCAGCACAAAGTGATCGGCCGCACCTCCAACGCGCAGCGACGTATGTGGCGCCAGGCTCACGCCCCGCTCGAGCTTCATCGGCCGAGGGCCTCCACCAGGCGCTCCGACAGGACCGTGACGTCGCCCGCGCCAATGGTGATGACCATGTCGCCTGGCCTGGCTTCTCGCTGGACAACCTCCTCAGCGGCGTCGAACGTCTCAACCAGGCGCACGTCGGCATGTCCCGCGGCGCTGATCGCGGCCACCAGGTCTTCAGAACTGACCGCGCGCGCGGCGAGCTCACGGCCGCTCGGACGATAGATGGGCAAGATCAGCGCGTGCGAGGCATCTCGAAACGAGGTCGCGAACTGCTCGAGCAGAGCCGCGGTGCGATTGCTCGTGTGCGGCTGGAACAGCGCCCAGACGTTGCCTTCAGCGACTGCGACCGCGGCGCGCAGCACGGCGGCCACTTCGGTGGGGTGGTGCGCGTAATCGTCCAACACCCAGATGCCGCTCGGTCGGCCTCGGGTCTCGAAGCGGCGCCGCGGCCCCTCGAACGACACGATGGCGGCCAGCGCGGCGCTGAGCCCGACGCCGAAGTAATCGGCAGCCGCGATAGCAGCGGAGACGTTGCGCGCATTGTGCTCGCCGATCAGCGGCGACTGCACCGGCCACGCGCGACCCGCGTTGCGCAGCGTGAAGCGTGAGCCGCGACCGCCCTCTGCAACGTAGTCGGCGATGTACCAGTCGGCGTCGGCGGCGAACCCGTAGGTCTCACGCCGCGCAGGCGAGTCGAGCGCTGCCGCGCACGGGTCGTCGGCACACACGACCAGCCTTCCGTGCGCTGGCAGGCGTTCGACCAGCGATTGGAACGCCGCCTGGATCTCGGCGAGGTCGCGATAGTAGTCGAGGTGGTCCGCCTCGATGCTGGTGACGATGGCGACCTCCGGCCAGTAGTTCAGGAAGCGCCGGTCGTACTCGTCGGCCTCGACGACCATCGGTCCGTCACCCGCTCGCGCGCCGAGGCGAAAGGCTGGCGTATCGGCGCCGATCAGCGCGAGCGGATCGACACCACCCTGCTGGAGCAACCAGGCCACCAGCGCGGTGGTAGTGGTTTTGCCGTGCGTGCCCGCCACCGCGACGCCGCTTCGGTCGCGCATCAGCTCGCCAACCGCTTCGGCCAGCTTTCTGGTCGGCAGGCGTCGCCGTTGGGCTTCGACGACCTCGGGGTTGTCCGCCGCGATCGCCGACGAGCGCACCACGTAGTCGGCGTCGCCGAGATTCGCGGCGGAGTGCGCGGCGTACACCGTTGCGCCAGCCTTGCACAAGAGCTCGGTGGTTGCCGAACGGGAGACGTCACTCCCGCTGACCTGCTTACCCATCTCCAGCAGCAGGCTGGCGAGCGCACCCATGCCCGACCCGCCGATCCCGACCAGGTGGACTCGCCGCGCTTGTGCCAGCGTCAGCTCAGACACGCCGCGTGCCTGGTTGTTTCATGCGCACAGGCGCCGGCCGAGTCGGCGCGTGACGGTAGTGCTCGACCCTCGCAATGCGTGAGCGGGAGATGATCTCGGCTCGACGTCAACCGCGGCGGCTGGCAGGCGCGAGATGTTGAGCAACAAGCCGATGGCGACCAGCGAGATGACCGTGGACGAACCGCCGAACGACAGGAGCGGCAGCGTCACGCCCGTGTACGGCAGCGAATTGGTCACCACCGCCACGTTGACCAGCGTCTGCACGGCCAGCATGCACGTCAGGCCAGTCGCGAACAGGCGCGCAAAGGCGTCTGGCGCGCGCCAGGCGATCAGGAATCCGCGCCAGAACAGGATGCCGAACAGCATGAGCACGCCGACACACCCGACGAATCCCAGCTCCTCGCCGATGATCGCGAAGATCGCGTCGGTGTGCGCGTTGGGCACCCAGTAGAACTTCTGCAGGCCGTTGCCCAAGCCGTGGCCGAACAGGCCGCCCGAGCCGACAGCGATGAGTCCCTGGGCGGTATGCCAGCCGCTGCCCTGGATGTCGCTCCAGGGGTCGAGGAAGGCGCGGATGCGCTCGAGCTGGTAGCCGCTCAGGTGCGCCAGCAGCGCCACGCCTGCGCAGGCGCCCGCCAGATACAGCAGCGCGATCTGCAGCAGGTTTGCGCCGCCGACGAAGAAGATGCACGCCGAAACACCGACCACGATCGCGGTCGTGCCCAGATCAGGTTGCACCGCGATCAACGCCGCGACGATGGCGACGATGATCGCGAACGGCAGCAATCCCTTGAAAAACTCGCCGACGATGGGTCCCCGCCGCGCCAGCCAATCGGCAAGGTATAGCGTGACCGCCAGCTTGGCGATCTCGCTGGGTTGGATCTGCAGCGGGCCCAGCTTGATCCAGCGCACCGCGCCGTAGTTGCTGGCGCCGATGCCCGGGACCAACACGAGCACCAGCAGCCCGATACAGGCCAGCATGATCGGCAGCGAGAGTAGCCGCCAGCGCCGATAATCCAGGCGCATCGCCAGCAGCATCCCGATCGCACCCAACCCGATCCAGGCCAGCTGGCGCACCAGGAAGTACGCGTCGTCGTTGAATTCGTTGTGGGCGACGACGAAGCTGGCGCTGTAGACCATCAGGGTGCCGAGCACCAGCAGGGCGATAGTGCTGGCCATCAGCAGGTAATCCGGACGGCGCGCTTGGAGCTTGTCGACTGGCAAATGAGTCATCGCGGCAGCTCGGCGACCGCCCGAGCGAAGTCTCGCCCGCGCTCTTCGAAGTCGCGGTA
>VBGG01000623.1 GCA_005883405.1 Chloroflexota bacterium
CCAGGCCGTGCGTGCCGGCCTCCGCGCGGTACGCCTCGCCGAGCAAGTCGAGGCGCTCCGCGTCGAACCCCTCGGCAAGGTACGCGAAGTCGTAGGCCGGTGGGCCAAGCCCAGCTCGCTCCCAATCCACCGGGCAGACCCGCGGCGGGTCCAGGGTGCCGTCAACAAGGACGTTGTATGGTCGGTAGTGGCCGTGAACGAGCGTTGGTGGCCAACCCACCATCATCGCCAGCGCCGGCTCGTACCGCTCCAGGCTGGTGCTGAGCTGCTTCGCCAGAGGAGCGGAGACGCCAGCCACGTAACGCGCGGCGCGTTCGGCCTGCCACCACAGGAACTCGGCGTCGAAGCGAAGCAGTAGGTCAGCTGCGCCAACGCGCTCCGAGTGCCGGGCGAAGAAACCCTGCAGTCGGCCCAGCCAGGCCGCGGCGGCGATCCATGCGTCGAGCGTGCACTGGCGAACCGGGGATCCCGGCACGAGCTCCAGCAACAGCCAGAAGCGCCCGCGGGCCGGCTCCCAGACTGACCCGAAGTAGCGCGCCGTACCGAGATCGGGGGCGGAAAGCACGTCACGGTAGAGTGCGAGCTCACGCTCGCGCCGCTGCTGTGGCTGGTCCTTGGGGATGCACGCGCTCCCGAGGTCCTTCAGGAAGAACGTCAAGGTGTCACCCGACGTGAGCTCGACGGTAACGATCTCGGCGGCGTATGAGCTCGCGGAGGCTGAGCGGGCGCGCCCGATGCCAGCAATGGTGGCACGCGAGCCGCACAGTTCGGCGACGCTGCGCTCCAGCAGCGGGCGGAGCGCCGCCTCGTCGTTGTCGCTCGCAGGTGGCTGCGCGCTAGTCACCGCGCCACACCTCCTCCAGGAGTCGGGCCAGGACCGCGTCCGAGTCGAAGTACGCTTCGGCGATCGCGCGGGCCGCCTTGGCGTGGCGCGCGTAGTCGGCTTCGACGGCGCGGATCGCCGCGACCGCCTCTTCGAGCGTATTGAAGGCCAGGATTCCCTCGCCCACCGGGAGCGCCTCGCCAAAACCGGTGTCTTCGACCACCACGGGCCGGCCAGCGGCCAGGTAGCACGCCGAGCGTTCACTGAACCAGCCGGGTCGATCCTGGACATAGCCATGTTTGGCCACACTCCACTCGGCGAGTGAGGACTCCACATAGTCGCGATAGCCCTCGAAATCCAGGCCCAGCGCTTCTGGATCGACCACACGCCAGCCGCGTTCGACCAGAAGCCCGCGCGGTGCCTGGCGTGCTCTACCTGTGTGCAGTGCGAGCTCCAGGACAGTCGGCGCAACTCGGCCGGGCAACTCCAGGAAGCGGAGGAACTCGACATCCTTCTGCCCGTACGCGCGGCCCGCTGCAATCTTTGGCCGCGCCTTCGCCATCCAGTTCATTACGGTCGTGAACACCTGGCGCCGCGGCCTCGCCGGCCTCCATTCGGACAGCACCACCGGCTGCCGCGTCGGAAGCCAGCACTGGCCGGTGGCGCCGGTCGTTCGTTGCAGCCGCTCGCCGAAGGTGAAGTGGACGTCGTGGGCGTCGACCTGGCGGCGGAACTGTTCGTTGCCGCGCGACAGCTTGATCTGGTTGAAGACTGGATCGGTGTCGATGAAGACCAGACGAGGGATACGCCGATACTCGTCCGCGCTGGGGAGCGAGCCAGAGATGTTCAGCAGCAGGTCCGCGGAGCCAATCACCGCCGTCCGCTCGGACTCCGCAAGTCCGTACCAGGAAGCCCCGGCCGCGAATCGATAGGCCCAGCGGTCAGCCAGGCCGAAACGCGCCATGACGCGCGCCAGGTATTCGACATTGAAGGTGCAGTCGCGGATGGTGGATCCACCGGCGGCAGGACTGTAGACCGCGTCGCCGGTGTCCTCGAGGTAGTAGACGTCATGGCCCAGCCGCCGCAGACCCAGCACGTACTGGAGGTAGTGCCAGGTCATCCCGCCCAGCGGGTACTGGGCCATCAGCCCGGTCACGACGACGCGGAGCGACGACGTGCTCATGCCCAGCCAGCCACCTGGAGAGCCTCGGTGAGCCCAGATCGATAGATGCGCATGTTCAATAGCGGTTTCTCGAACCAGGGCTCGCCCAGGTACTCAGACTCCCGGGCTACGCAGTACAGGCAGCGGAACGCTTTGCCCAGCGCGGCGCAGAACTCCAGGTCCTGCCGATCCAGGCGTGGCCAGGCGTCGCACATGGCGGCTCGGTAGACATCCAGGTCCGGGCTGCCCCAGTCGTTCCGGGCACCGAGCGGCAGGGCCGCCTGCGCCAGGTCGAGAGCCGGCGTCCCCCAGCCTGAACTGCCCCAGTCGAACGGCTCGAGGACGCAATCGGCGTGCTCGATCCGCACACGCATGTTCTTCGGCGCAAAGTCCCCGTGCACCAGGGTGCGCGGCACCTCCTCGCACTGCCGCTCTACCTCACCCCAGTGGCAGGCCAACACCTCGCACTGCTTGAGGATCGTCTCGAGGACCGCCACGTCTGCGTCCGTGAAGGCCGGGTTGCCAAGGTGGAGCCGCAGGTTCCGCTGCGCCGACGCCAGATGCTCACGGTAGTAGCCTGGCCCCCGGTCGGGCAGCCGGGCCGCGATGGCCATGGCGGCGCCCGCGGTGTGCAGAAGGCTGAGCCAGCGGGCGGCGAGCGCCGTGTGTTCCCGAATGGCGGCCGAGTACGGCTGCCCGTCGGCGCACCCGATGAACAGCCAGGCGAGCTCGCCGATCGGCTCGTCGACGAAGCCGTAGTAGGCGAGCGAAGCCATTGGTAGCGCGCGTAGCACCTGCTCGTAGAGGACCCGCTCGATGAGCGCCTGTGCTCGCCGGGAGCGTTTAGCGATCACTGGCACCCCACCTGGCCCGGCTCCCTCGAGCCGATAAACGGTGGATCGCGACCCCTTTTTCAGGACCTGAATGCGCTCAGCCCCGATGCGTGTCAACTGGAGTTGGCTCCAGGCCGTGGCCGCCAGGTCCTCGATGGCCATAGTGCTCCCTCCTCAGATCAGGCCCAGGCGTTCCGCCAGGTGCTGCATCTCCTCGAATCGCCAGTAGTTCTTGGGTCGGTTCGTCAGCTCGGCCCGGTCGCCCAACCAGCGAAAGTGGAGATACAGGCGCGCTGCCGCGAGCGTGCACTCGAACTCAGCGGGCGGCCCATCGGGCCAGCGGGCACGCCCGTATTCGAGCTGACACTGGCGCACGATGTCCGGCGGCCAGTGCTCGGTGATGCTGGCCAGGTCGATCTCGCCGGCGCCGATCGCCGCGGACTCCCAATCAATCGGATACACCCTGCCATCGCGGACCAGGACGTTCTTCAGGTAGTACTCGCCATGAATGGCGGTCTCGGGGGCGTCGAGCAGAGGCGCCATAAACCGTTCGTAACGTTGCTGGAACCGCGGCAGCCACGGAAAGCGCCCCTGGAGAGGCTCGGCAAAGGCCGCCGTGCGCGCCAGCCAGCCGCGGTAGTACCCCTCGTCGTAGTTCCGCAACAGCGTCCGCCACCCGTCGGGGGCGAGGTGCTGCTGGGCGGCGGCATGGAAGCGCCCAATCCAGGCGGCGGCGAGGCCGAGCGGGGCGGCGCCCTCGACGTCGCGCAACCTGAAGCTGCCATGAAGGTATTCCAGGAACAGCCACGTGGCCCCCGTCGCTGCGTCCTCGTAGGTGCCGTAGAAGGCAGCTGAGGACAACTTCAGTGCGCCCAATACCTGCTGGTACACCGCCGCCTCGTACGGCACCCCGCCGCGGTGGCCGTAAGCCGCGGCGCGAACTGGACTCCCATACTTGCACAGGAGCCGGCGCACGCTCCGGTCGGCGAACCGGCACGTGACGACCTCGACGGGTGTCCACCCCGGGTACAGGACGGGCTCGCGGTTCAGGACCGATACCGGGCACCCGGCGTCGCCGTCCCCGAGCGCCCGGGCGAGTCCGTCGGTCAGCGCTTGCAGGTCGGGCAAGCCCGCCGCCGGCGCCCTGCCGCTGACCCGTTGGTCGGTTGGTGCGGGTTTCGTCACCCTGCGGAGATCAGCCATCGGCGCTCTCCGACCTCACCTGGCCAGGCCAGCCGCCTCGAGCTCAAGAGCCAGCTGCGCCCGATGGACGGCCAGATGTTCAATCGGCTTGAGAAGCAGGACGCGCGAGTCGTAGCCGAACCATGGACTGATCCAATCGATAGCGGCGAGGCGTAGAAAGATCCGCCCGACGTCCGCCAGCCGCAGGAGTGTGGCGCTGCCAACCTGAGGCCAGCGCTCCTGGACGGCCGACCGGTAGGCGATCGGGTCAATACGGGTGAGATCCGCGGCCGGTACCCCGAGCCCCGCGTGCTCCCAGTCCATCGGCAACACGGCGGGCCCGCTGGGACCCGCTCGAAGGCGCACGTTCTTGTTCCGGAAATCGCCATGCACCAGCGTGGCCGGTACGCCCGCGCAAGCCTCTTCCACACGACTCCAGCGGGATTCCAGCAGGTCGCACCCAGCGATGACGGCCCTGATATCGCCAATCTCGGCGGCGCCCAGGAGCGGGTTGCCGAGGCCTGAGGTGAGAGTCGCCCGCGCCGCACGCAAGCGGCCCAGGTAGTACGGTGGCCCGCGGTCAGGCAGGCTAGCAGTCGGGGCCAGGTGCGCGGCGCAGGTGTGGAGCACGCCCAGCCACCGCCCGGCCAGAGTGCGGTGGCTGGGGTCCTCCGGCGAGTACTTTTCGCCGCCCGCGTCTTCGAGGAAAAGCCAAGCGCGCCCGCCACCATCGTCAACGAACCCGTAGTACTGGAGGCTCGTCACCGGCACCCGCGGCAGGATCTCCTCGTAAACCGTGCGTTCGAGGCGTCCCGCCTCGGGCAGGCAACGCTTGACGATCAACGGCGAACCGGCCGGCCCCGCTCCCACGAGCCGGTACACCGTCGACTTCTCTTCTCGCTTCACCACCTGGATGCTGTCGGGGCATCGGGCGCACGGGTGGCTCGTCCGCCACGCCCTGACGGCCGGGTGCGCGGCGAGGTCGGACCGCAGGACTTCGGCCGGTTCAGGCACTGACACGGCCCTTCTCGATGACGCGGCCCTGCTCGATCTGGAGTCGCGCGTCGCAGCCCGCCAGCGTGGTGAGACGGTGGGCGATCATGAGCGCGGTGCGCCCCCGCATCAGCCGCTCCATGGCCTCGATGATCGCCGCCTCGGTCGTAGTGTCCACGGAGCTGGTTGGCTCGTCGAGGATCAGGATGGGCGCGTCCTTCAGGAAGGCCCGCGCCAGCGCGATCCGCTGGCGCTCACCGCCCGACATGCGCAGGCCGCGCTCCCCGACCTGGCTGTCATAGCCGTGCGGCAGGCGCGCGATGACCGCGTGGATGTTGGCCGCCTTCGCCGCCCCGACGATCTCGTGCGCGCTGGCGCCCGGACGCGCGTAGGCGATGTTCTCGCCGATGCTGGTAGAGAAGAGGACGGGATCCTGCAGGACGATGGCGAACTGGTTGCGGAGGTCGGCCAGCCGATAGTCCCGCAGATCGATGCCATCGAGCAGAATCTGGCCCTCGGTCGGATCGTAGAAGCGGGCCAGCAAACTCACGAGGGTGGTCTTGCCGGCCCCGGTAGTGCCGGCGATCCCCAGCCGCGTGCCGGGGCTCACCTCGAACGAGACATCTTTCAGCACCGGCCGCGCGTCGTCGTAGGCGAACGAAACCTGGCGAAAAGCCACGCCGCCAGCGGCGCGAACGACCGGGCGCGCGTGCGGCTGCTCGGCAACGTCCGGCGGATGATCCAGCAGCGAGAACGCCCGTTGCGCGCTGGCCAGGTGCGACTGGAGCGTCGCCACCTTCTTGCTGAGCGTCTTCAGCGGCTCATACAGCTGGGTCAGATAGCCCATGACCAGGAGCAGCTCGCCCAGGGTCAGCGCGCCGGCCTGGACGTCCCGCACACCGATGAGCAGGACCGCGGCAGTACCCACCGCCGTGGCCAGCGCGACCAGCACACCGAGGCCACCCTCGGCCAGGACGACCCGCTGGCGTGCCCAGACACTCTGGCGCGCGCGGTGGACGAAGCGCTCCCTTTCGCGGTCCTCCTGACCAAACGCCTTGACGACACGCAGCGCCCCCAGCACTTCCTGCACGACCGAGAGGGCGGAGCTCTCCAGCTCGCGGACTTCCCGCCACTGCTTCTTCAGCCGTGTCCGGTAGAGCCGCGTGAGCACGAACAGCACCGGCGTAACAGCCAACGCTATGAGGGCCAGCTGCCAGTCGATGCGGGCTGTCACGTAGATCATCCCGGCCACTGTCACGCTGGACACGAATGACGGGATCAAGCCGTCGGTGATGATGTTCTGGAGCGCCGTCGCGTCGTAATGGACCCGATAGGTCGAGTCGTAGGTGCCCCGCGCGTCGTGATAAGCCAGCGACAGCCGCTGGACGTGGCGGAAGAGACGGGCTCGAAAGCCCAGGACGAGCCGCTCGCCGGTGTACGTGCGCAGCACCGACGTGCCGAGCTCCTGGAGCTGACCGAGAACGGCGATGAGCATGACCAGGGCGGCGATCAAAACCAACAGGTCGGTGCTGGAGTTGGTGACAGCCGAGGGCAGGAGCGCTACGAGGATGTCCGGAGCAGGCCGCGAGCCGATGACGCTGTCGACGGCGATCTTCAGCGGCAGAGGTGTTAGCAACTTGATGGGTGCGGACAGCAAACTCAATGCGAGAAGCCCGGCGACGTGCACCCAGTAGGGGCGCGCTTCCTCGACCAGCCGCCGGTACAGCGTGAGGTCCGTGGCACCTTCGTCGGCCACTAACCGCCTCGCGTTTCGTGCTCGTCGCTCGACAGGAGCCCGAGCTGGCGCGCCGCGTCGGAACTCCAACGCTCCAGCGGACGAACGAGCGCCGCCATCGCCACTGCGCAGTCCACGGCAATGCGCACAGCCAACACCAATCCCAGCGCAGCGAGCGCCGCGGCGGCTTGCCACGACTCGTCGGATAGCGCGTCGGCGGACAGGGCGACGAAGACGCAGATAAGCGTAACCCCAGCAGCGGACCCCCGCGGCCAGGCCCGGGCACGCACGTACTGACGCCCCCGGCCATGCTCCTCGACGCTCACGAGCACCCGGGCCCGGCCAAATAAGCCGCCACGCACTTCCAGATCCCAGCGGTCGAACGCGCCGCCGTGCTGAGCCACAAAACCCCTGGACCGCACGGCAGCCTCCAGCGATCGAAGCCGATCAACCGGGTCCTGCCAGACCTCGCTCCAGATTGCGAACCGCCGCGGCCAGGGCCGAACACGGTCGGGGGCGCCACGCAGCCGCCACGGAGTGAGGCCGAGAGCCAGCCGACCGCGCAGGCGAGCGGCCGGCTGGAGCAGGTGCAACAGGACCGTGACGGTGCGCAGCCGCAGTCGAGCGCTCCCCGACGGCGCGTCCGTGAACGGCGCCCGCAAGCTGCTGCGCACAGCCTGGATCAGCGGGACCAGCGCGGCGACAAAGAGCAAAGGCAGGCAGCGGAGGAGCGGCGCCCACATGACACCGAGCGCCGACAGCACTGCTAGAGCACCGATCACCAGGTACCACTCGGGCAGGAGCGACATCGACCAGATGGTGCTCGGCCGCGGCTGATAGAGCGCCTGAAAGGGAGCGGTACCCCAGATGCCCTGGTAGACGCGGCCTCGCGTCCAGCCGAGCGGCTGCGGGAGTCCCCGCCCGTAGACGCGCCCGGCCCAGGTGAGGTGGCCAGCCGTGTTGTACTTGTCCGGCCATTTGCGCTCCAGCAGCGCTTCTGCTTTGCCGTAGCCCACCTGTTGTCGCCAGTAGGCGCGGATCGAGCTGCGCCGGTGGTGCCAGACCAGGGCGGCGGGGTGGAAGCCGATCGTCCACCCGCGCGCCTGGAGGCGCCAGCAGACGTCCACGTCGTCACCGGCGACGCGGTAGCGCGGGTCGAAGCCGCCGATCGCCTCGAGCGAGCTCTTGCGCATCGCCAGGTTGCAACCGGGCACATGCTCGGCCTCGGTATCTGAGAGCAGCACGTGGACAGGACCACCGGGCGCGTTGCCGACGCAGTCGGCGAACCACCCATCGCCTCGCGGCGGCAGGTTCGGGCCTCCTATGGCGGCATGCTGCGTACGCAAGAAGGCCCAGGCGAGATAGCTCAGCCAGTGCGGGTCAGGATAGGCGTCATCGTCGATGTACGCCACGATCTCCCCGGTCGCTGCCTCCAACGCGAGGTTGCGGGCGGCGCTGAGGCCGCGATTGGGCGTGCTGATCACCCGAAACCCGTGCTCGCGCGCGATCGCGGCCGTGTCATCGGTGGAGCCGTCGTCGACGACGATCACCTCGAAATTCGGGTACTCCAGCCGGCGCACGCCTTCGCAACACTCGCGGATGGTGCGTCCGCCGTTGTAGCTGCAGATCGCCACTGAGATGCACGGCCAGGACAGCTCGGCCGGGAACGGCAAGTCCGAGAACGCAGTGCTAGTGGCTGACAGGGCCGGCTTCGGGCTTCGATCTCGCCGCGTGAGACCGAAATCCCAGTCCTCGACGTCCTCGCCAGCCCGGTACCACTGGTCGGTCCAGGCGTAGACGAAGACGCCGGCACTGCCGGCGGCAAACGCCGAGCGGATCTGCCACTCCAGAACCCGTGCCTGTGTGGCTTCGCCGTGCCTGGCGCTATCAAGACCGAGCTCGCCGATGATGAGCGGACGGTCTCCGGCGATGTTCTGCAGGCGGGCCACATACGCGTCCAGAGCCTCCGGCGATTCGAGGTAGACGTTAAACGCCATCAAGTCGAGGAAGGGGAGCTCGAGGTACTCCGTTGACGGATAGTTGACGTAGGTCACGAGCGCGCCCGCGTCTTCAGACCTGACGATGCCGCACAGCCGCTCCAGGTAGCGTTCGACGCGGCGTCGGCCGAGCCAGCGCACCACTGGAGACGGGATCTCGTTCGCGATCGCGTAGCAGAGCAGCGCCGGGTGACCGCTGCAGGTGCGCAGCCTGGCACGCAAGGTTGCCTCGATTCTGGAGGCGCCCTGCTTGTCGTTCAGATAGCCAATGTCGCGCTCCACTGCCAGCCCCACCATGAGGCGCAGTCCGTGCCGATGGGCCGCGTCCATGAGCCAGCGTGGCGGAGGGGTGTAGGTGCGTACGGTATCGATGCCGTTTGCCGCCATTAGCGCGAAATCTCGTTCGACCAGCTCAGGTGCGGGGAACTCGTCGCCATTGGCGTCGGCTCGAAATGTCCCATACGTGACTCCGCGCACGTACAGCTTGCGGTCGCCGGCGAAGAGGAATTTCCCGCTTACCCGTGGGCGGGCCACGGCTTGGGCGGCCAATGGTTGCGGACTCTGGACACCGAGCCGGCCTCTCGGCTCGGGGCGCCAGATGACCGTCGAACGCTGTCCCGGACGAACCTGCACCATGTAGTCGACTCCTGAAGCGCGGCTGGGGTCAGTCGCCGATCGGTGTTTGTCCGCCGCCCCGGCGTATACTGGGGGCGGCGGCGGGATGGACGCGAAGTACCCTCTGGTCCACGCGCCAGCCCGCGAAGCCGTCGGCCCGCGCCCTGGGGGTTGCCAACCATTTGGGGCGCGGGTTCTCTTGTTACCGATCAGTTGCGCTTACTACCCTGCTACCCATCGACTGCATCGACGGAGGCAGCGTAATCCTGAAGT
>VBGG01000616.1 GCA_005883405.1 Chloroflexota bacterium
CTGAGTGACGCTGGCGTGACGCCTGTTTACCCCGCGTCGCCAGGCTCGCTCCGCGTGACGCCCGCATGACGGCTGAGTGACGGCGGCGTGACGGTGGCGTGACGCCCGGTCCGGCGCAGCAACGCCGAAGTCAACGAAGGGCCCCCTCTGGGGAAAACAACATGTCAAACTTGTAACGTTTTGCGCCGCCTGCTCGTTCTCGCAGCGGGTTCCACCCGCCAACAGTTCGCAGGAGGCACACGCCGCGATGCCGTATCCCGTGTCGTGCCCCGAGTGCGGTGGCGCATTTCGCAACACCGGGACACACTACACGTCTCGCCGCAACGAGGTCGGTCGCCACGTTATTCTCGAGCTCGGCTGTCAGAATACGAACCGTCGCTACTGGTGGGATTTCACCAGTGGCACCGGGGCGGATGAAACGACCAGCCCGGCGCGCGCTGTTACCAATCTGGCCGCCACAGTCGGCGCTGCATCGTCGACCAATGGCGCGCACAGCACCGCGACCAACGGCAGCACGTCGCTGGCCACGCTCGATCCACCCGAGACGTCAGAGCCTCGCTACGATGGAGTCGAGGCAGTCTCGGCCATGATGTACGAGTCGCAGTCGCACCTGGAGCCTGAGTCGGCTGCCATCACGCCCACTCCGGCGGCCGCCGACCTGCCCGGTCCACCACCTGGCGTGCCGCCGTTGCTCAAGGACGCCTTCATTCGCCAGCTTCAGCTGGACCGCCTGACCTTGCGCCAGATGCGCTCCTGGCTGATGTCTGACGAGGCCAGGCGCGCCATCGAGGTCGCCGCGGGCGCGACCGAGGCCACGTACGAGCGTCTGGCGCTTATTCTGTTCGGCGTGGACTTGCCGCAACTGCTCGGCAAACAAGCTGCCGTGCCACCCAGCACGGGCATGAGCGCCGAGGAACGCCTCGAGCTGCAACGTGAGAAGGCGCGCATTCGCGCCCGCCTCCGCCGCGCCGCAGCCAAGGCCGCGAAACAATCCTGAGCTAGCCAACTACCCGCCCAGTCGACGCGCCAGCGCCAGCAACGACGCAGCCCCCAGCGCGACGCCGAACCACAACGTACACACGCGAATCAGCAGTGTGGCAGCCGCGGCAACGTCGCGCGGCTGCCGCGCGACCAGATCGAGCACAGCCGCCACGGTGCCTTCGGCGGCGCCGATGCCGCCGGGCAGGAGCGACGCGGAGCCAACCAGACTGCCGGCTGCCAGCGCGAACGTCGACTGGTTCACCAGCTCCAGGCTCGGCGCGGCGCCGAGGCCGAGCAAGATGACGTACAGCGCCAGGCATTCGCCGCCCCACGACAACACGCCCACACCCACCGCCAGCGCGAGCCTTGGCCAGGTGAGCAGCTCGCGCGCGCTGTCGTATGCCGTCTCGAGCAGCTCCGCCGCCCGCTTCGCCCGCGGCCTGCGTTCGAGGAAACGCAGAACCGTGTGTACGAGCGGCCGCGCCTGGATTCCCGCCACGGCCGCCACGGCCAGCGCGGCGACCCCCAGCAGTGCCGTCACGCCAAACTGGAAGCTGATCAGGCCGCTGGTGGCCAGCAGCAGCATGGCGATGCCATCGACGAGCCGCTCGGCGAACACGATCGGCGCCGTCCGTGCCATCGGTGCCTGCCCGGAGCCGGCGATCTCGCGCAGCCAGTAACTCTTGGTCAGCTCGCCTGACTTGCCGGGGGTGAGCCCCATCGCGAAGCCGGAGAGGAAGACCAGCGCGCTGGAGAGACCGCTCACGCTGTGAACGCCGAGCACGCGCAGGTAGTAGTTCCAGCGCAACCAGCGCAGTGTGTAGTTCCACACCGTGAGCAAGACCACGGGCACGATCAACCACGGCGGAAAGCGGCCGAGTGCGCCGAACACTGCCGGCGCATCGCCCCAGGCCACCACCAGCGCCAGCACCGCGATCGCCAGCAGACCGACGACGAAGATCCCACGTGTCACCCGAGTGGTCATCGGCCTGCTCGCTAGGTGCGGCCGTCCGTAACTACGAGGCCCCATCACGGCGTGCGTGTCATCCTGAGCCTGCGAAGGATCCGCAACTCAGACGCCGAACACAGGAAGCTGGATAGACCCTTCGTCGCCTGCCCTGCGCGAAGCGAGCCTGCGAGCGGAGCCCATGGGTGCCTCCTCCCACGAAAATGCCAGCGGCGCGAGTCGCGGGCGAAGTTTTCATGGCCGCTGGCGGGCACTGGGGCCCATGGGTTCCTCAGAGTGTGTGAGCGAATGCGAACACGCGGGAAGACTGTCATCCTGAGGCCGTTTTCATCCCGCCGGGCAGTGTCCGCCTCAGGATGACATTCGCGTCTGGGAGGAGCGAAACTCTCGGAATTCGGCCGCTACGCCTCTGATACCGATTCGAGGATTCTGCCAGGCACGCTGGCTTCGCCCACGTCCCAGGGGTAGACGATCCAGGCGTCGGTCTCGTCCACGTAGAAATCGGGCCGCGCGTCCGAATACGTCGTGCGGTTAGGTTTGTAGTGGAGCACCGCCGTTTCGGGATAGCCGCCCGCGTCGAGCACCCGCTCCCGAACGGCCATGATCGTGCGGCCCGAGTCCCAGACGTCGTCGACGATCAGCACGCGCCGACCATTCAGCAGCGGATCTGCTGGAAACTGCAGAAAGATCGGCTTGTCGAGCGTGCGCTCCTGGCCGGTATAGAACATGACCGCGGCGACCAGGATGTTGCGGAGGTTCAGCCGCTCGCTGATGATGCACGCCGGCACCATCCCGCCCCGAGTGATGACCAGCATCACCTCATACCTGGTCGGCAATCGGTCGGCCAGCCGGATCGCCAGGTCTTCGATCTGGGTCCACGTCAGGTGTTGCTTGTTCACGTTTCGCTCGGCCCGTTCAGTCTAACAGTCGTTCGTGACGCCGCCCCCGCGTCCGCACGGATCGCCGCGCACTCGCCGCGGCGCTGATCCGAGCGCGAGCGCGCGTCGTACCAACGCTCATCCTTGTGGAGAAAGAAGGATTCTGCAGTGAAGCGTCCGCTCGCTCTCGTCGGAGGTCTCGCGGTGTCGGCCGGGCTGGTGGCTGCGCCGCCCACCGTGTGCTATTCGGGCTGCTGCTGATCGTGTCCTTCAGCACGGGCCTGGCCGCCGTGCTGGTGGGCTTCGGGTTGCTGCTGGTCTACGCTCGCGGTCTGTTCGCCAGACTCCACCTGTCGAGCGGGATCGCCAGTCGCCTGCTGCCCGTCGCCAGCGCACTGGTCATCGTCATCGCGGGCGGCGTTATCACGGCTCAGGCGCTCCCGCAAGTGCTATAGCCTGTCGCTGCCTGCATGCCACCCACCCCAGTGGATGACCACACGGAGGAGTACGAACAGCTCGCTGGCCTCTCAGCCCTCGAAGTCCTCGAGGGCGACGAGCTGGCCCGCTTCGAGCGCCACGCAGCCTCCTGCGCCCGCTGTCGACTGATGGTGCGCCTCGATCGGGAGGCCCTGGCGCGCGCCGCGCCCGAGATGGACCCGTCGCCAGACTTCAAAGCCCGCCTGATGCGACGAGCGGCCGAAGAGCTGGCCGCGGCCGGGCACACCCCACAGCCCCAGTCCGCCAACATTGGCGTCCTTCCAAGGCAACGCGAGCCCGAGCGACCCACAAAGGTCATCCCCTTCTGGCGGCGGTCAGCCTGGGCCTCGGCGCTGGCAGCGATCTTCGCGGTGGCACTCGTCACCGCTGGCGCATTCACCTACGAGAACCAGGTCATCGCCAGCTTCTCGCTGAGCGGAGACCTGCCGGGCAACGCGACGGTCGCCGTGCGCAGGTCGGGCGCCGCCGAGCTGGACATGAAGGACGTTCCCGACCCCGAGCCTGGCTTCCTCTACGAGGCCTGGGTCATCCCCCGGGACGGGCAACCCGTTCCGGCGGGCACGACAACGAGCGGCAATGCAACGCTGCCGCTGCCGCGCGACGTCCGCGGCACGACGGTGGCCATCACGAAGGAACGGACCCGCGTAGAGGCGCCGACGAGCGCGCCGATCCTGGCGACGCAGGTCCAGTTATGACCGGCTCCCGAATTCCCGCCCCCGAGCTTGCCGACCTCGAGGCGCTCTACGATGCCCACCACCGCCAGGCGATCGGACTTGCCTACCGCATGCTCGGCGATCTGGGCGATGCCGAGGAGGTTGTCCAGGAGGTATTCCTGTCGGCCTGGCGGTCGGGTCACACGTACGACCCGTCGCGTGGGTCTACCCATACCTGGATCCTGTCGATGGTGCGCAACCGCTCGATCGATCTGTTGCGAGCGCGCCGTCGTCGGCCGGTTCAGCCGCTCGTCGAAGGCGTCGACGTGCCAGACACCGCCGATGTGACAAGCCAGGCCGTGTCGAATGTCGATGCGCAGTCTGCCTACGAGGCGCTCAAGGCGTTACCGCCCGAGCAGAAGCAGGTGATCGAGCTCGCCTACTTCGGCGGGCTGAGCCACAGCGAGATCGCCACACAGCTTGCCGCGCCGATCGGCACCGTCAAAGGCCGCATCCGCCTGGGCCTGGATCGCCTGCGGGTCGCCATGGGCGTGCCTCAAGACGCCCTTTCCGCATCGTAAAATGCTTCCCAGGATTTCTTGCGTGGACTGTCATCCTGAGCCTGCGAAGGATCCGCAACTCTAGCGCCGATCACGAGAAGCTGGATAGATCCTTCGTCGCCTGCCCTGCGCGAAGCGAGCCTGCGAGCGGAGCCCACGGGCCTGCCCTGCGCGAAGCGAGCCTGCGAGCGGAGCCCACGGGCCTGCCCTGCGCAGCCTGCGAGCGGAGCCCACGGGCCTGCCCTGCGCGAAGCGAGCCTGCGAGCGGAGCCCACGGGTTCCTCCTCAGGATGACGCGCAACTCTTCACAGGAAGCATCTGGTAGCTGGCTCCGTGGGAGAGGCGGACGCGGGCCGTTGCAGCGAGGTGATAATGCCGATCGCGGCGATCGCGGCACAGGTGAGCATCGCTCCGTGGAAAGCGACCATGAACTGCTGCTGGAGCTGAGCGAGCTGATCCGGCGGAATCGGCTGAGCCCACGAGCTGGCCTGCAGCGCGCGGTTGCGGGCGTCACGTGGGCAATACGACACCTTGGGGGTGCCCTCTGGGTTGCGGACTCCTCTGCAAGTGATCCGGCTACCCTGTGCCGGCGTAGTCAGGACAAGGGAGGTTTACACACACCACCATGGCTTCAATTGCGGCAACCGTTCGGGTGGACGAATCCAGCGCGGCGTCCAGTCCGTACGAACGCTTCGCGGGCGTCTGCGCCGTGCTGGCGGGCGCGCTCACGCTGCTGTACTCGATCTCGTTCATCATCCTGGTCAATGAGCCGCTGAGCAGCTTCTGTTTGCTGGCCAACGGCTTGCTCGCGACCGCCGTCCTGGTCGCGGTCTACGAGCGCGTGCGCGCCACCGACGCCTCGTTTGCCCTGTGGGCGCTGGTGTTGGGTCTGGCCGGCTCCGTCGGCTCCGCGCTGCACGGCGGCTACGACCTGGCCGCCGTCCTGCACGAGCACGCCCCGGTCGACCCGAACCTGCCGAGCGCGATGGATCCGCGCGGCCTGCTCACATTCGGCGCGATGGGTATCGGACTGTGGGTCTTCGCCTGGCTGATCGCGCGCAGCGGCCAATTGCCCAGAGGACTGGCCTACATCGGCTACGTCGTCGCCGCCCTGCAGATCATCCTCTATCTCGGTCGGCTGATCGTCTTCGACGCGAAGAATCCTGTCATCGTGGTGCCGGCGATGCTGGCAGGCTTCATCGCCACGCCGATCTTCTACATCTGGCTGGGCGTTAGTCTGTGGCGTGGTGCATCAGGTTCAGCCACGTTCCGCTCCGCTCCACGGGGTTCACATCCATGATGTGGTCGTGGTGGGTGCCGGTCCCGGCGGAGCGGCGGCGGCGCACTTCCTGAGCGCCCACGGACTTGACGTCCTGCTGCTGGATCGCGCCGAGTTTCCGCGTGACAAGACCTGCGGCGACGGCCTCACCCCGCGGGCGCTGCGCGTGCTGCGAGAGATGGGGCTGCTGGGGGCGGTCGCACAGCGCGGCTGGCGGGTCGACGCCTACGAGGTGGTGGCGCCGAACGGGAGAGCCACCACCGCGGCGATTACCGCCGAACCTGGCGCGCTGGTGATCCCGCGCCACACGCTGGACGAGATGATCGTGCGTCAGGCGATCGAGAGCGGTGCGGGGTTCCTGGACGGCGTGGGTGTCAATCGCGTCGAGCCAGCCCCGACTCAGGCTACGGTTCACGCGGACGATGGCCGCATCTTCCACGCGCGGGTGGTGGTAATCGCCACCGGCGCAGCCACCGGGGTCCTGACTCGTTCAGGCATGCTGCGCCATAAGCCGAGGCACATGCTCGCCATGCGCGCGTACTTCGGAGACATTCAGCACGAAGTCGCGCACACGTTCCAGCTGCGGTTGGACGGCGCGCCGATGCCAGGCTACGGCTGGATCTTTCCGGTTGACAGCAAAGTCGCCAATGTCGGCGTCGCCTTCATGCCCGGCCGACGGTCACCAGCCGCCAGCCTGGCGTTCGAGCGCTTCATACGAGGCGCGGCCGTCCAATCGATGCTTGAAGACAGTCGCCGCCTCGGGCCGGTCAAGGGCTACCCGATCCGCACTGACTTTCTGCGGTCCCCGACCTGTGCAGAGCGGACGCTGCTGGTCGGCGAAGCGGCCGGCCTGGTCAATCCGCTCACCGGCGAAGGCATCGACTACGCGCTGGAGTCCGGACGACTGGCCGCGGAACACCTGGTGGACCTGTTTCAGCAGGGTGAGCTCGCCACCGAACGCCTGACGGCATACCACGCCCTGCTCCACGCCCGCTTTCAGAAGATCTTCCAGTTCGGCGAATGGGTCCGCGACTGGTACGGCCATGCGCCACTGGTGAACGTGCTGGTGGCGCTCGCCAATCGTCGGCCCGAGCTGCGCCAGCTGCTGACGAATATCGTTCTCGGCGAGCGTGAGCCCCGCGGCTACAGACCAGCTACCATGCTCGCCCGACTCGTCATCTACCTGGCAAGCTGTCAGCTGTCAGCCGTCAGCCATCAGGGACAGAGAGACGAGCGCCACGGGCCCACGGTGGCCGATCGACACAAGACCTGCTGAATGCTGAAAGCTGAGAGCTACACCCATGACTGATTTGAAAGAGCACGTTTCGGCCCGTGGCTCGGCCACCAGTTTGCTGGCCGGCCGCTTCTCGAAACATCCCGAACGGTACGTCGAGATCTTTCGTGTGCTGCGCAAGTACAAGCTCCACCACGTCGTGGCCGAGCTCGGCATGAGCCACCACCACGACGACGATGTGGACAAGCTGCCATCACCCAACGGTCTCCACACTGAACACGGCGAGGACGACCACGGCACACAGCTCGCCAGCGCCCTCGAAGAGCTCGGACCGTGCTTCATCAAGCTGGGACAGCTGCTGAGCACGCGGCCGGACCTGCTGCCACCGGACTACATCCATGCGCTGTCGCGCCTGCAGGACACCATCCAGCCCGTGCCCGCGGAGCGCATCATCCAGATCATCCAGGCAGAGCTGCAAACGCCGGTGGACGAGCTGTTTCAAAGCTTCGATTACCAACCGTTGGCGACCGCCTCCATGGCCCAGGTCCACCGCGCGGTCCTGCGCGATGGATCGGAGGTGGCGGTCAAAGTGCAGCGCCCGGGCGTCCGTCAGCGCATCGAGATCGACCTGGAGGTCCTGCGCGAGATCGCTCGCTTTGCCGTGCGTCACACCGCGCTTGGCGCGCGTTACGGCCTGGTGCAGATGGTCCACGAGCTGGAGATGAGCCTCAACCAGGAGCTGGACTTCAGGCTCGAGGCTGAAAACACGCGGAGGATCGGCCGCCAGATCGCTGGATTCGCGAAGCTGTGTACTCCGACTGTCTACCCGCAGTACACCTCGCAGCGGGTACTGACGCTGAGCTTCCTTCGCGGCCGCCATCTCGCCGACTTCAGCAGGGAGGAGCTCAAAGAGCTCGACCCGAGCTCCATCGCCGCGGAACTGCTGTCGGCGTACATGAAGCAGATCGCCATCGACGGCGTCTTCCACTGCGATCCGCACCCCGGCAACATCATGCTGACTGACGACGGCCGCCTGGCGCTGATGGATTTCGGCATGGTCGGTCGCTTCGATGCGGGCCAGAAGGACAAGATGATCCTGTTCTTGCTCGCCTTTTCGGAACGGCTAGGCGAACGTGTGGCCGAGACGTATCTGGACATGATCCAGCGTCCCGAGTCCCTGGACCAGCACGGATTCACGCAAGACATCTGTGGACTGGTCAGCCGCTACCACGACATGAGCGGCGGTCGCCTCGGCCTTGGCACCGCGCTGCTGGACCTGACACGGCTGGCCTACCAGAACCGCGTGCCGGTGCCGACGTCGATGACGCTGCTGGGCAAAACGATGCTCAATCTCGATGGAGCCATCGGCGTCCTGTCGCCGGAGCTGGATCCGGTCGAGCTGATCCGCAACTACATGCTCGACGTGATGCTCAAACGCGTGGCTGATCAGCTGTCTCCAGGTCGCGTCTTCGCCTGGGTGCTCGACATGAAGCACCTGTTCGAAAACGCTCCCAGGCGGACCGATATCATCCTGGGCAAGCTGGCCGACGACCGGCTCACGGTCCGGCTGGACGTGTCACATCTGGACGACAGCACGCGCGCGCTGAGCCGTGCCGCCACGCGGCTGGCGTATGGCGTCGTGGCCGGGTCGCTGCTGATCGGCGGCGGACAGGTCCTATCCGCGCTCATCCGCACCGGCGCTGTCGGCCGCCGTAAGTGAGCGCGTGCGTCTTCTGCGACATCATCGCGAAGCGCACGCCCGCTTACTTCGTTTACGAAGACGAGGAGTCGGTCGCGTTTCTGGACCATCGACCGCTCATACCCGGTCACGTGCTGCTCGTGCCGCGCCAACACTATCCGACGTTTGCGGACCTCCCACGGGCGGAAGTAGGCCCGCTGTTCGTCGCCGCGCAGCGGCTCTCAAGCGCCGTCGAGCGAGCCCTGGACGCCGATGGCGCGTTCGTCGCCATCAACGTCAAGATCTCGCAGAGCGTGCCGCACCTCCACATCCACGTCGTGCCTCGCCGCAAGGGCGATGGGCTCTTTAGCAAGACCTTTCAATGGATACGGCGCCCGTACCCGACCGAGTCAGCGATCGTCGAGACGCAACGCGCGATTCAGGCCGCGTTGCAGGCGTGAGCGCGCCCTCGCCGAGGGCGTGGAGAAGCAGCGCCTGCGCGGCGCCGGCCGACGGACCCCAGTGGGCGGTCGCGGCTCGGACCTCCGCTTCACTCGGCGCGGGCGTGCCGAGGTACGCCAGGCCGACGGCTTTGCGAACGCCCAGATCGCCAGCGACGACCCGCGGACGACCCAGCGTGCGCGCCAGCACCCACTCGGCCGACCAGCGTCCAATGCCCCTGATCGCAACCAAGCGCGAGATCACCTCCTCGTCCGACAGCTCAGCCAGGTGGTGCGCCTCAAGACGGCCATTCAGCACTGCTTGCGCCGTGGCGACGATCGAAACGGATTTGCTCGTGGTGAACTGGAGAGCACGGATCTCGGCCGGATCTACGCTGGCGATGCGTTCGGGGTCCAGTGCGTACACCATCCACCCGGCGACTTCGTAGCGCCTGCCGAACGCCTCCGCCAGCCGCCGACGGGTGATCACCGCCCACCTCAGATTGACCTGCTGTGCGCTGATGCAACGCACGAGCGCGGTGAACACGTCCAGTTGGCGGATCTGCCGCATGCCGGGAAAGCGCGCATCCAGCGCCGCGAGCACCGCGTCTTCGCGCACCAGGCGTGCGTGGTCCTCGGACGGGGGAGCGAAGGTGTTGGCGACCACCTCGTGTAGCGCCGTTAGGTACTCCGCGTCCGCCACGCTGACATCGAAACCTGGCTCGTGCGGGCCGCCGCTGGCCGTCGCCACGAACGGCACCCATGTGTTATCGAGGGGCGCCGCGCGTACCAGGTGGCGGCCGTCCCAACGATCGATCAGGTCATCCCCGGAGCGGCGGAACAGCGCGAGTGAGCCAGCGACATCCAATGGAGCCGGCAACCCAACATGAAATTCAACACTCAACGCCTGCGAGCGTAGCGCTTCGCATCGCGCAACGTAGCTTGACCAGCCCGAGTCGAATGCGGCTCTTCACCGTGCCGAGCGGCAAGCCGGTCTGGTCGGCGATCTGCTGGTGGGTCTGTCCGCTCACGAACGCCCGACGGATCAGGTCCGCCTGGCTGGACGGCAGGGCGTCGACCATGCGCCACAGAACGTCGGCGCTGGGCGCGTCTTCGAGCTGTTCTGACAGCTCGGGCGCATGCGGGTCGGCCAAGCGTTCGGCGAGCTCGGTGACGTCTTCGCGCGGGAGGCGGCGGCGCAGGTGATCGAGGCTGCGATTGCGAACCACTGCCAAGAGCCAGGCGCGATCGGTGCCGCGGTTGGGGTCGAAGCAGGCAGGTCGTCGCCACAGGGTGAGGAACACGTCGTGGACGACGTCCTCGGCCTCGCAACGGTCGTATAACAGGCGACACGCGAGGGCGCGCGCCGATTCGGCATGTTGGGCGTACAGCGAAAACCAGTGCGCCGGCTGATCCGGCGCCGCGCTCGGCGCGTACTCCAGAGTGGACATGGCGGGTAGCGCGCAGTCTCGCCGCCCTGCCATACACCGCCGTTACGCCGCTCGTACCGCGGCCCTACGTGTGCGTTACCGCGGCGACATTCGCCTCTCCCTCTGGGAGAGGGTGTTACCCGTCACACTGGAGGCGGCTTTACCGTTTCATAACCGCGAATAAGACGCTACGCTCACCGCCGGCAGGTACCATCGCGCTCCGGGCAGGTTAAAGGGGTGTTAAAAGACGGGCTCCATACCCTTCGGCTGCGTCTGCTTGGCGCCGCCCAGGTGGAGGTGGGCGATCCACCCGGGCAGGTTGATCTCGCAGCGGTCAAGGGGGCTGCGCTGGCGTTCTATCTGGCTGTTCGGCCGGACCAACCGGTCAGCCGAACGCGGCTGATCGCGCTGCTGTGGGAAGACAGCGACGAGCAGGAAGGCCGCAACAGCCTCAGCACGGCGCTGTCACGCCTGCGACGAAGTCTGCCGAGCGTACCGATCGTGACCGTCGGCGATTCGCTCGTGTGGCGCCCCGACGTGCCCCATGCGGTGTGGACCGACATCGCCGCCTTTCTCGAGCTGAGCCGACCAGGCGCCTCTCGGAGCGAGCTGGATCGGGCGGTCGCGCTCTGGCGCGGGCCCTTCCTGGAGGGCTTCGACCTGCGCGAGTCCACCGACTGGGACGAATGGCTGGAGCTCGAACGCTCCGCGTGGCAGCAGCGCATGCTCGACGCGCTCGAGCGCGCCGCCGACGCGCACGCAGCTGACAACGACTGGCCAGGTGCGTTGGCGCACGCGCGACGCGCGCTGTCCATCGACCCGCTCCAGGAACGATTTCACCGCCTGGTGATGCGCCTGCACGAGCGGGCCGGCGATCGCGCCGCCGCGCTGTCGTACTATCGCGCCGCGTCTCAGACGCTCGCGACCGAGCTGGGCGTCGAGCCGGACCCGACAACGCAGCGACTGTATCGCGAGATTCTCTCGGCAACCGACGGCGAGTCCGCGCCCGACAAGCTCACGGCGCCGTCGCCGAGACCAGCCGAGCGCCCGACTCGCCGCCAGCCAGCATTCCCGCTGGTCGGACGCCAGGCGCCGCTGGCGCAGGTGCTGGCCGCGGCCGAGGAAGTGGCAGCCGGGCGCGGCGGGTTGATCGCTATCGGCGGCGAAGAAGGCATCGGCAAATCGCGCCTGGTGGAGGAGCTGCTGTGGCTCACGGATGGCGAGCCAGCGCGCGAGCTTCGACCTGCGCGGCGGTGGAGTGTGCTCGTCGGCGCCTGCCACGCGTCCGAGCGCGGGCTGCCGTACCACCCGTTTGTCGATCTGCTGAGCGCGGCCGTGGCCACATTCGGAACCGAGGTCGGAGTATCCGACGTCTGGCTGGCCGAGGTGGCGCGGCTGGTGCCAGACCTGCTTGACCAGCGCCCCGACCTCCCGACGCCTGCCCGGCTCGATCCGCAGCAGGAAGCCCGGCGGCTCTTCGAGGGGGCGGCGCGATTTCTGGGCGCGCTGCCGGGTCCGCGGCTGCTGGTGATCGAGGACTTGCACTGGGCAGACGAGGGAAGCCTGCGGCTGCTGGACTACCTGGCCCACCACGAGGCCCTGCAATCCACCTTGCTGGTCACGACGGTGCGCAGCGAAGACGTCGACGAACAGTTGCTCGGGGTTCTGCGGGGGCTGGAGCGCCAGCGGCTCCTGGAACGCATCGAGCTGGGGCCGCTGGCGGTCGAGGCGACCGTCCAGCTACTGCGCGAAGTGGTCCAGGAAGACGTGCGTCACCTCGGCCAGCAGCTGCACGACGAAACCGAAGGCAACCCGCTATTCGCAGTCGAAACCATCCGTTCGCTACTGGAGTCGGGCGCACTGCGGCTGGGTGCCGCCGCCCGGCTGGGACCGACTCCGCTGCCGGAGTCCGTTCAGGCTGCGATCCGCGCACGCCTGGCGCGACTTGACCCCGATGCCTACGAGCTCGCGCGCGCCGCGGCCGTGCTCGGCGGCGACGTCGACTTCGATCATGTCCGCGGTGTCGCCGGCCAGGACGAGGATCGCGCACTGGCCGCGCTCGAACGGCTGCTGTCGACGCATCTTCTGCGCGAAGTGACCGGCGACGTCGGCGAGGCGCTCTATTCCTTCAGCCATGACAAGGTCCGTCAGGTGGTGTACGACGACCTTTCAGCCGCTCGGCGACGTGTGCAGCATCGACGCGCGCTCGACGTCATGGCCCAACCTTCGACGCGAGCGCCGGCGGTGCGCCTGGCGTACTACGCCATCCGTGCCCAGGCCTGGGATCAGGCCGTGCGCTGGTGCGAGGACGCCGCCGACGCCGCCGTTGGCGTCTTCGCCTACAGCTCCGCGGCGAGCCTTTACGAACAGGCCCTGGACAGCCTGGAGCGGCTGCCGGGTTCGGCCGAGCACCTCGCGCACGGCGTCAAGCTACGACTGCGGCTGGCGCAGGTCGCGTTCTACGTCGCGCCGGGTCGGCTCGGCGCATGGCTCGAGCCAGCCGAACGCAACGCCCAGGCACTCGGCGATCCCACGCTGCTGGCGTACGTACATCTGGCGCAAGCGGGCGCGCTCTACATCCAGGGTCGCTTCGCCGAGGCGCTGCCGTTGCTCGCGAGGATCCGACCGACGGCCGAGTCGACGACCG
>VBGG01000618.1 GCA_005883405.1 Chloroflexota bacterium
ACCGGCTGCATGGGACACCGGTCCATGAAACAGAGATCGGACGTGACCCGAAGGCGCCGGTGCGTGAGTCCAATCTGGTCCGCCTGCTGGAGTCGGGATCGCGGCGAAGGCCGGCGCTCGTCTCGCTCGAGACGGTGGAACTTGGTCCGCAAGCAATTCGCGATGAAGTCGATGCGCTGGCGCTCGAGCGCGGCGTGTCGCTGGTGGTGTGTGATGCCGAAACCGATCGCGCGCTGCGTGCCGTCGGTGAAAGTCTGGCCTACCGCCGCGACGTCCTGTGGGTCGGCTCAGCGGGCCTGGCCGAGCACCTGGCGGACCTGCTGGAATTGCCGCGACGCAGGTACGTCGCGCCGGCAATCGACGCGTCCGACGGGCCGGTGCTGCTGGTGACCGGCAGCGTGTCGGAGATCACTCGCCAGCAGGTGGCCGCGTTTCTGGCTCGACCGGGCGTCAGCGAAGTCGCGCTGGATGCATGTGCGTCATCGATCGGCGGCGAACCGGCGCGGTGCGCGGAGCTGGAGCGCTGTTGCCAGCGCCTGCGCGCGGCACTAGTTCGCGGCAGCGACTGTGCGCTGATCGTCGACCCGCGTGTGGGACAGGTCGCAGACGCCGACCGGCTGGTCGACGCACTGGGGCGCGTCGCGGCCGACGCCGCTCGGTCGCACCGCCTGCGCGGGCTCATCCTGACCGGCGGCGACACGGCGCGCGCGGTGTGCCGCCATCTCGGCGTGAGCGGTATCCACCTGTTGGCGGAGATCCAACCGGGTGTGCCGCTCGGACGCCTGGTCGGCAACTCCGCGGTGCAGCTGCTGGCAGTCACCAAGGCCGGCGCTTTCGGCTCCGAACGCACCCTGCTGGACGCACTCGATCGACTGAAAGGAGACACATGACGTGGCAGGTCCGGTTGTCGGTATCACGATGGGAGACGCGGCAGGCATCGGCCCGGAAGTGACCATGAAGGCGCTCGGCGATGCGGAAATGTACGCCATCTGCCGGCCGGTGGTCATCGGCGACGCGCGGATCCTGGAGCGCGCCAATCACGTCGTCGATGGAGCGCTCAGCATCAACCGCATCAGTCGCCCCGCCGACGGTCGCTTCGAGCTGGGTCGTGTCGATTGTGTGGACCTGGACCTGCTGCCGGCGGATCTACCGTTCGGGCAGATCTCGGCGGTGGCCGGCGACGCGGCGTTCCGCTATGTAGAGCGCGCGATCGCGCTGGCCAAGGACGGTGAGATCGACGCCATCTGCACCGCTCCGCTCAACAAGGAGGCGCTGCACAAGGGCGGACACATCTACCCGGGCCACACCGAGATCCTGGCCGAGCTGACCGGCACCCAGGACTTCGCGATGATGCTGATGGCCCGGAACCTGCGCGTCATCCACGTGACGACCCACGTCGGCCTGCTCGACGCCATCAACCTGGTCAACCCCGAGCGCGTCCACCGCGTCATCCGGCTCGTGAACGAGACGCTGCGCCGGGCCGGCGTCGAGCGGCCGAAGATCGCCGTATGCGGCATCAACCCGCACGCTGGCGAGCACGGATTGTTCGGACACGGTGAAGACGAGCAGCAGGTGCTGCCTGGAGTGGAGCAGGCGCAAGCGGAGGGCATCGATGCCCAGGGTCCATTACCGGCGGACACGGTGTTCTTTCGGGCCGGCCGCGGTGACTTTGACGCCGTCGTGGCCATGTATCACGACCAGGGACACGCGCCAGTGAAGGTTCTCGGGCTCGAGTCGGGCGTCAACATCACCGTGGGTCTGCCGATCATCCGCACCAGCGTCGATCACGGCACGGCGTTCGACATCGCCGGCAAAGGCGTTGCCGACCCTGACAGCATGAAGGAAGCCATCCGCCAGGCAGCGCTGCTGGCGCCAAAGCGAACGACCTGCCCGCCCTGAGTCGTCACGCCTTGCTCGACCGAATGGTGCCATCAGCGGATGCGGCGACCGCGCTAGAGCGCGCCGCCCAGCTGCGCGGTGAGCTGGAGCTGGCGATCACCCGCTTGCGGCCGCCAGGACCACGCCCCGGCCCGGGCAGCACGGTCGCCGCCGGGCCATGGCTGCACTTCCTCGTCCTGCACGAGGCCTACGTCGAGGGTCGGCCTAACAAGCAGATCATGCAGCGCTATTCCGTCAGCGAGAGCTCCTTTCACCGCGCCCGCCGCCGCGCGGTCGACGCGCTGGCCGACGATCTCGACGAGCGACTCAGACGGCCAGCGGTTCGGCTGTGAGCGGTTCGGCCGCGGGCGGCACGCGCACGAAGCGCAGCAACAACACCAGTGCCAGGACGATGTTGATCGCCAGCATGGCAAAGATGCCGCGGTAGCCAAAGCGCGGCAGAAACAACTCGGCAGCCACCACCACCGAGAGTGGGATGGCGATCGACTCGGCCGCCGCCTTCAACCCGGCGAACACGCCCGTCTTCTCGGGCGGGATCAGCGCCGTAAGCAGCGGCCAGTTGGCGGCCGTGGCGGCGCCATTGCCGACGCCCGCCAGCAGCACGACAGCCACCGTTTGCGGCAGGGTGGTGATCAGCACCCCGGCGACCGCGCTCGCCGCAAGCAGAGCCCAGCCCAACGCCAGTACCAGCCGCGTCCCGATGCGATCGGCGAGTCTGCCGAAGACCACCGCCGATATCGCCATCACCAGCAGTAGCGTGGCCGACAGAATCAGGCCCGTCTGCTGTGATTCGTGGATCTCGTCGGTGATGAACAGCACCAGGTACGGCAGGATCGCGTTCAGCCCGAACTGGTAGACGAACAGCGTGCCGAGGTAGCGAACCGCCTGGCGATGGACCAGGACGGCCGCCAGGGAGGCGCGCCAGGGCACGCGCGCCATCGTCGGGGCCGGCTCCGTCCGCTCTCGCTGTTCCCGCACGCCCAGCACCGTGACGCCAAAGCTGACGACCAGGATGGCCGCGACCACGTCGTACGTCCACGCGGGCACCGCGCCGTTGCCGCTGCCCGAAGCGACCAGTAGCAGAAGCGCCACCGAGCTGATGAGCTGGGTGGCAGTCGCCAATCCTGACAGCAGCCCACGCTGGTGCAGGGGTGCGATATCTGGCAAGAGCGCCGCGTACGGATCGACGGCGGTGTTGAAGAAGATCGAGAACAGGAAGATCAGTACCGCCAGTTGCACGAGGCTCGACGCCGAGCCGGCGGCCAGGAAGAACAGCGCCGACAACGGGATGGCGACGAGGATGAAGGGGCGGCGGCGCCCGAGCCGGGTCCAGGTGCGGTCCGACAGGGCGCCAACCGTGGGCTGAATCAGTGCGCCCTCGAGGCTGCGCGTGCTCGACAGGAAGCCGATCAGCAGATCCGGAGCTCCAAAAGACTTGAGCACCGGCGGCAGGACGAAGTTGTTGAAGGCATAGAAGGCGCCGGTGCCGACCGAGCCGGCCGAGTACAGGAGCATGCGCGCCCGCGAGATGTCCCCGGTCGTGGTCTCAAGGCTCACGGGCGCCTCGTGGCCATACGCTGCGCCAGCGCCTGCTCGGCCTGTCGGGCGAGCGAATAGCAGGCGTCCTGAAGTCGCGCGGCGAAGGCGTGCGGCTCTTCGCCAGGCTCGAGCGTGAGCGGCTGACCGAACGCGATGGCGAGCGGTCGACGCTTCAGCGAGACGGGGACCCCGGCGATCACCGGCCCGCGGTACTCCTCGAGAAAGGGCGGCATCACCCGTTCGGTGCCGGCCAGGCCGAAGGGCACCACCGCGGCGTCAAGCGCCGCCGCCAGGTGAGCCACGCCAGGCCGGAAGCGGACCGTCGGGTCGTCAGCGTGCTCCTGCTCCAGGCGACTATGCGTGCCCTGCGGAAAGATCAGTACCGCGTTGCCGGCCTGGGCCAGCCGAACGAGGCCGCGCAAGCTCGCATCTCGCTCGCGCGTCTGCTCGAGCGGGTACAGGCCGAAGGCGAGCACCGCATACCGAGCGAGCGGGCTGCGCCAGCCTTCTCCGCCGGCCCCGGCCGCCACGACCAATCGGTTGGCCAACTGCCGCGCTGGCGTCTGCCGCAGACCGAAGCGCACCAGCGCGATATCGGCAAAGCTGTGGTGGTTGCCAGCCACCACGACGCGCATCGGCAGGTGGGCCTGCCCCGCGGAGCGCAGCGGAACGTGGGCCTGCCCCGCGGAGCGCAGCGGAACGTGGGCCAGATGTTCGCGTCCGATGACCACGGTGCGGGTGATGGCCAGGCGGTAGAGCAGGTCGAAGGGCGCGCTCAGAAAGCGCAGCCCGCGACCCCACGTGTATGGCCACGTTGGCGGCGCTGACGACTGGGCCGCCCGCGAATCCTCCGCGGCCGGCGCGCGAGCGACCAGCGCGCGGATGTCCTCGACGGTCATCTCGAGACGCAGGTCACCATCGGCGATGGCCTTGCCCGTCGTTTCCTCCAGGGCTAACGCCAGCTCCACCAGCCCGAGACTGTCGAGCCCGACGTCGCCGAGTCTCTGGCCAGGGGCCAGCGTTCGTACGCGCGCTGCCCCGGCCACCGCCTGGGCCACCGGATCGTCGCCGACCTGCAGTGTGTCGATCTTGACCGACTCCGTCGCTTCGGGCAGCGGAAGCAGGTGACGGCGAACTTTGCCCAGTCCGCCGGTACGCGGGAAGTCGGCATCGGGCCACCATGACGCGCTTGCCAGGCGCTGATGTCGAGCCAGGCGGGCGTTGGCGGCGGCAACGATAGCGCCCAGATCGCCGCCGGGTCGGCCACGCAGCAAGTAGGCGTGCAGACTCGCACCGCCACTCGCCGTGGGGACAGCCAGCACGGCGGCGTCCCTCACCGCCGGGTCAGCTCGCAACACGTCCTCGACATCCTGCGGCCAGACGTTCATCCCGGAGGGCAGGACGATCAGGTCCTTCGCCCGACCGACCAGCCAGATATTGCCGTCAGGGTCGATCCGCGCCAGGTCGCCGGTGGCGTACCAGCCATCCCGCAGCACCTCGGCGGTGCGGGCCGGATCCCGCCAATAACCGCGCATCACGTTCGGACCACGTACCAGCAGCTCACCGTCGGGGTTGAGGCGCACGTCGACACCGCGAATCGGCGGGCCGACGCTGCCAGGCGGGGTTGTGCCATCCGGGCGGCCGCAGGCGACAATCGGTGAGCACTCGCTGGTCCCGTATCCCTGGACAACGCGCACCCCGAAGCGCTCCCAGAGGCGTTGCGTATCCGGGGCGAGGGCCGCGCCGCCGGACGCCATCAGCCGCAGACGGCCGCCGATCTTGCGGTGGACCGGCCAGAAGAGCTGCCGTCGACGGGCCAGCGGCAGCCGATCGGCCAGCTGACCGAGCGCTGTGTAAACAGAACCTGGTAGGGCGGCGCGCAGCTGCTGGTCGAGCGCCTGACCCATCAGCCCGAGCAGCTGCGGCACGGCCATCATGTGCGTGATGTGCTGCTCAGCCAGCACCCGCACGATGTCCGGGCCTCGGCGACTGGGGATGTAGTGGATGGCGGCGCCCGCATCGAGCGGGTACAGCAGCCCGCACGTCAGCTCGAACAGGTGCGAGAGCGGCAGGATGCTGGCCAGCCGACAGCTCGGGTCGAGCGGGATGCGCTCGTAGCAGGCCTCGATCTGAGACAGCAGATTGGCGTGCGTGATCACGCAGCCCTTTGGGTTGCCCGTGGTTCCCGACGTAAAGAAGACGGCCGCGACCTCTTCGGTCGGCGGCGCCCGGTCGACGGTCGGCTGACCCCCGCGCGCGCCGGGGTCCCACCAGGCCAGGACCGATTCGCGGGCTGCCCAGGCGGGCGACTCCTCGTAGCCGCCGATGATGCAGCGCGGTTCTACCGCCTGGAGAATGCTGGCGCCGGCCTCCGGGTTCATCTCGCGATCGAACGGCACCACGATGGCGCCGAGTTTCCAGAGCGCGAACAAGTAGATCGGAGTGCGCCAGTGGTTGGGCACCCAGAGCACGACGCGGTCGCCCGCCCGAACCCCGAGCCCCGCCAGCTCAGCTGCCAGCGCGTCGACCAGGTCCAGGAGCTGTCGGCTGGTGAGGACCTTCCAGCCCAGACCCTGCTGGCCGCCGATGGCCACCGCCGTGGGGTACTTCGCGGCGCGGCGCGACACTGATTGGTAAAGCTGCGTGACCGTGCTCGTCTCGTGATGTGGCATACCAGTTAGCCTCGCCCTGGCGATCTGCCACGCGCCTGGCGACCGCTGCCAAAAACGGTCAGCGGCTTCTCGACAAGGGAACTGTTGAAG
>VBGG01000620.1 GCA_005883405.1 Chloroflexota bacterium
CACCCGCGCTGCGCGCGGCCTCTCCCAGAGGGAGAGGCGGATGCTCCTCAGGCAGCAGCGATCAGACGCATCTGGTCGAGGGCGTAAAAGGCGCGCTGGGCGGCTTCTTCGATCTCGGCCACCGAGGCGGGCTGGCAGCGCTGGGCTTCAAGTTCGAGCCCGCGGCACAGCTCGCTGAGTTTTCGGGCGCCGACCAGCGCGGCTTCGCTGCCGAGCCGGTGGGTGATCCGCTCGACCTCATCGGGGCGGCCCGCGGCGACGGCTTCGGCCAGGCCGGCAAGCATGGCGGGCGCCTCGCGTACGAAGAGGTGGATGATTTCAGTCGCCACGTCGGCCTGGCCGGCCACCTGGAAGCCGCGCAGCCGCTCGATCGCGTGCGCATCGACCACGTTGTCACCATCCATCGCTGCCTGATCATCCTCTGGCGCGGGCGGAGGACTGTCAGCCGTCCATCGCGCGAGCGTTGTCGCCAGGTCGTCGATGCGCAGCGGCTTGGACAGGTAGTCGTCCATGCCGGCCGCCAGGCACCGCTCGCGATCGCCGCGCAGGGCGTTGGCGGTGACCGCGATCACCGGCCGGCGGGCTTCGCCGCGCAGGACTTCCTGGCGGCGCAGCTCGAGCGTGGTCTGGTAGCCGTCCAACTCGGGCATCTGGCAATCCATGAGCACCGCCGAATAGGCGTCGCGCGCAAGCGCGGTGAGAGCCACGGCGCCACCGTCAACCGCGTCCGCCTGGTAGCCGAGCTTGCGCAACAGGCCCAGCGTGACGCGCTGGTTGATGGCCGAGTCCTCGACGACCAGGATGCGCCGCCCCTCGACGACCTGGCTAGAAGTGACACGCCATGCCCAACAGGGTGACCAGGCCGAGTTTGACGCGCAGCGAGCGGCGGGCGAGCTCCCATGGAGCCGCCCGCCAGACGCGGGTGATGCGCGGGATCACCCGAGTCGTGCTCGCTGCGCGCTTATGCGTGCTGCGCCCGCGCCGGCCAGCTCTGGACCTCTGCTGGACAAGCTGCACTTTGCGGGCGGAAATATATGGCCCGAAGACGGACCACGCGTCAGGGGAAACCCGTATTTTCCCGTACGGTTCGGTGCTTACATCGAATCGGGGGCGATCACGCCGACCAGATCCAGCGCGTTAGCGAGGACCTGGCGCGCGGCCGCGGCGAGCTTGAGGCGGGCGGCTTGGAGCGCGCGGTCCTCGGTCAGGATGCGCAGCGCGCGGTCGTCGTTGCCCGCGTCGTACCAGGCCTGGGTGGCGCGGGCCAGCTCGTACGCATAGTGCGGGATGTGGTGCGGCGCCAGGTTACGCGCGGCCAGCTCGACCATTTCGGGCAGCTGGAGCATGCGGCGAATGAGCGCCAGCTCGGTCGGCTGGGTGAGCAGCTGGACGTCAGTGGCGCGCCAGTCGACGCCTGGGTCGGCGTCGCGCAGCACCTTCGCCAGCCGCGCGTGCGCGTACTCGACATAATAAACCGGGTTCTCGCTGGACTGCTTCTGGGCCAGGTCGAGATCGAACTCCATCATCGAATCGGCTGAGCGGCTGACCAGGAACCAGCGCGTCGCGTCTACGCCGACCTCGTCGAGCACCTCCGAAAGCGTCACGAACGTGCCCGCCCGCTTGCCCATGCGCACCACTTCGCCGTGGCGCAGCACGTTGACCATCTGGTAGATGAGGATGTCGAACCGTTCGGGCTCGACCCCGAGATTCTTGACGAAAGCCTTCATCGACGGCACCTGACCCTGGTGGTCGGCGCCCCAGATGTTGATCACCCGATCGAACGAGCGGACAAAGAACTTGTCGTAGTGGTAGGCGATGTCGGTGGCGGTGTAGGTCGGCCGACCGTCGGAACGGATCAGCACGCGGTCACGTTCGTCACCCAGCTCTTGCGAGCTCAGCCACTGCGCGCCCTCGCGTTCGTAGACCAGGCCCCGTTCGCGGAGCAGATCGAGCACGCGCTGGAAATCTCCTTCGCGAATGACCCGGGCTTCGGAGAACCAGCTGTCGAAGTGCACGCGGGCGCGCTCGAGGTCGGTCTCGATCCACTGCATGATGCGTCGTGAAGCGAGCCCGCCGAGCTCCTCGGCCTGTTCCATCGGCAGCGAGGCGAAACGGTCGCCGTGCTCGCGCAAGATCTCCTGGGCCAGCTCGCTGATGTACTCGCCGTGGTAGTCGTCCCCGCTCAGCTCGACCTGCCGCCCGAGTGCCTGCTGGTAGCGCTTCCACACGCTGCGCGCGAGGTGCTCCATCTGTGCGCCGGCGTCGTTGTAGTAGTACTCGCGTTGCACCTGCCAGCCGGCTCTTGCCAGGACGCGGGCGATGCTGTCGCCGAGCGCCGCGTTGCGCGCCGTGCCGACGTGCAGCGGGCCGGTGGGGTTGGCGCTGACGAACTCGACCTGGACGCGGCCCAGCTTGGCGACCGGTAGCGAGCCGAACTGCGCGCCGTCGGCGAGGATGGTGTTGACCTGCTCGCGCAGCCAGTCGTCGGCCAGCGTGAAGTTCAAGAAGCCCGGCGCGGCAGCTTCGACGCCGGCCAGGTAGGAAGGTGGGTCCTGAGCGATGTGGGCCGAGATGGTGCTGGCGATGTCCATCGGGCTTGGGCCGCGCGGGCCGACGGCACGTTTGGCGCGCAGCGCAAAGTTCGTCGCAAAATCACCCTGCTCCAGCTTGGGCGGCCGCTCGATGGTCACCTCGGGCAGCGCCACGCTCGGCAGAAAGCCGGTCCCCTGGGATCTGGCCACCGCTTCGCGTACCAGAGCCGCCACCCGGTCGCGAATCAGCGGCGTCTGCAGGGTGGTCATGTGCTCGAACCGAACAAGCCCTTCAAAGCAGTGTAGGCCGGGCGCGGCGTGCCATCGGGGTTGGTGATGCTCCACCAGTACTGCTCGTCCTGTTGGGTCCAGGCGGGGTCGGGGATGTAGATGACGGTCATAAAACCCATCCACGGCACCCACATCTGGCGCGCGCATTGGAAGGCGCCCACCAGGTTTCTGGCCTGCTGGTCACGATCGACCGCGAACCAGGCGTACGCAGAGCCCGGCCGCGCGTCGGTCGTCCAACCCATCTCCAGCACACCCATCTGTTTATCAGAGTCGCCCTGTTCGACCATCAGCGCTCGCACGTCCTCGACGTGGCGGAAGGCGTAGACGCGCCTCAGGTCGGGCGAGGATGGATCGAAGTTGGTGAGCTCCGGGCTCTGGGCGACCATCCCCGGGTCAGCGCACGGGTCGGCCTTGTAGCCAGCCGCGTGCACGCCAAGCACGTCAAAGCTCCCGCGCGCCCCGGCCGCGTACACCTGGCGGATGTACTCCATGTCTGGGATCGCGTGCTCGCTCGTGTCGGTAGTCGGCGACATCCCCGCCGAGACGACCAGCGCCTGCGGGTCAGCGGACTTGATCGCCTGATAACTGGACTTGAGCATCGCCGCATACGCCTGAGGGTCTGGCTTCTTGCCGCCCCACTCGCGGTCCAGGTTCGGCTCGTTCCAGATCTCGTAGGCCGTGATGCGCCCGCGATAGCGCGTCGCCAGCGCGGTCAGGAAATCCGACCAATCCTTCGGGTTGTCGGGCGGGCCGGAGCCTGGCCACTGGATCGACGACGAGGCCCACTTCGGCTGGTTGTCAACGCGCGCGATGATCCGAAGGCCGGCCCGCAAGATCGCGTCGACGATGCGATCCGGCTCGTTCCACTCGAACTCGCCCTTACCTTTGCCTTCGATGTTGCGCCATTCGAAGCGCTGCTTCACCCAGTGAAAGCCCCCGTCGCGAGCCAGTTGGAGGTCGCGCGCCGTCGTGGCTGCGTTGCCCCACAGAAAGACGTGGACCGATGGATCGACGGCGGGTACCTTGCCGCCTACCAGCGGCGCCGGCGACGGTACGGGCGAGACGGCCGCTTTCGACGCAGCCGCAGGGGTTGACGTCGGCGGCGAAGTGGTGCAGCCGACGATGACAAGCAGGCACGTCAAAGTGGCGAGGGCGAGAAGGTAGCGCATGAGACGCAAAGGAAGGAGGTCTCGCGACCTCCCTCCAGGTGCCAAGTATATCGGGGCTGAGCCAGGTGCCTTCCTGGTCTACTTGCGTTCCTCCCTCAGGAAGACAGGCAACTCTCCATAGGAAGCATTTAGATGGAGCCGCCGACGCGTGCGTTACGCACGGCGGTCAGCGCGGGGCGGGGGCTGCCGTCGGGGTTGTCGATCGCCCACCAGTACTCTTCACGGTCCGGCGTCCAGTTCGGATCGGCGAGCGTCCACAGCGTCATCACGCCGATCCAGGGCGCCCAGTGCTGCTTCGCGTACTGGAAAGCCTTGACAACGTTGTCGGCCTTCTTGTCCTCGCTGACGGCGAACCACGCGTAGTTCTGGTGGATCTTGTCGGCGGTCCAGCCGAACTCGAGCAGCCAGATCTGGCGGTCGGCATCGCCGGCCTTGACCTGAACGTCGCGCAGCTGCTCCACGCGGCGGAAGTAGAAGCTCGGGTGTGCGAAGGCGGGCAGCGAGTTGAACGCCGCGTCGACCTCAGGCGCCTGCGTGTTGCCGTGCGCGCCAAGCACGTCGTAGTTCACGCCGCCCTTGAGGCCCGCGTCGAACAGCCACTGCAGGTCCTCGGCGTCGTCCCACGCCTGCTCCGTCTTGTCCCCAGTCCGCGACAAGCCGGCGGTGATGACGGTGATATTGGGCTGGGCCGTGTGGGCCGCGCGGTACGCCAGGGTCAGGAATCGAACGTAGTCGGCTGCCTGCTGGCGGTTGATCGGCTGATCGCCCCACTCGCGGTTGAGGTTGACCTCGTTCCAGACCTCGATCGCGTCGACGGTCCCGAGCGGCGAGCCAGGGCGGTAGCGATTGGCGAAGGCTGAGATGAAGTCGGCGTAGTCCTGGTAATTGTCGGGTGGTCCGTTGCGTGCGCCGTCCTTGCGCGCCCACATCGGCTGGAAGTCGATGCGCGCGATGATCTTGATGCCGTTGGCCGTGCTGGCCTTCACGACGCGATCGGCCTCGGACCAGTCGTAGATGCCCTTGCCCGCGCCTTCGATCAGCCGCCACTGGAACAGCGTCTTCTGCCAGTGGAAGTTGGCGCCGCTGGCGATCTTGAGATCGCGGTCGGTAGTGCCCTGCTGGCCCCACAGGAACATGCTCAGACCGTAATCCGGGCTGGACACGGGCGGCGGCGGGGCAAACGGCTTCGTGCCCGGCGGCAGCAGAACAGGGGCGGCCGGATTGGCGGCGACGGGGGTGCTCGGCAGCAGCTGCAGCGCAGGCGTCTGACTATCGATCGTCGTCGCCGTGACACTACCCGCGCCCTTGACGAACGCGTTGCCGAACGTGGTGCCGTCGGCCGCGACCTTGAGCAGCGGGCTCTTGGCGGCCTGCTCAGCCAGGTCAGGCGGCAGGTTCTCGCCCGTCATGAGCGCCTTCAGGTAGTCGGCCAGCAACAGGCCCTGGGTGCAACCGCAGGTCTTGTCGAAGTGCATGATGCCGCGCTGGAAGCGCTGGTAGATGAAGTTGCTGTTGGTCGGATCGTAGGCGGGTTTGCTGGTCGGCGCACCCCAGATCTCGAGATCGAGCAGCCCGAGGATGTTCGGGTCGTCGGTGCCCCCGACGCTGGGGCTGATCGTGTTGAAGAACGTCTTCTGGAAGTTGACCGGCTGGCCGTCAAAAGTGTCCTGCGCGTTAGCGCGAACGAAGGCCAGAATGGCGGTTGCGTAGTCCGCGTCGGTCACCTTGGGAGTCGCCGCCGTCAGCGCGCTATCGCTGGCCGGGAACGTACTTCCATTCATGCGCGTATAGGGCAGCAAGCCCTCGTCGAGCAGGTTCATCGTGCCCACGCCGTTGGTGCCGCACTGCTGCAGGACGATGCGCTGGAAAAACTGCGCGGTGCAGCCCTGGAATGGGAAATCGCGACTTACCGGATAGCCGAAGGTGGTCACACCGCCACGCCGCGTGAAATAGTCCCACAAGGCAGCGTTGTCGACGCGGTAGCCGGTCTGGGCGAAGGTGCGTGCGTCGGTCTGCGTCTGATCGACAAGGTCGGCCTGAATCTGCGCCTGATCGGCGATGTCAGGCTGAACCTGAGCGAAAGACGCCGCGGGCGATGCCAGGCTCGCCAGGAGAAGTGTTACCGCCATGAGCAGCGAAGGCAGTCGCTTCGAAGAAGCCTGTCCCTGCGTGAGTAGAGTTGCGAGCCAGCCCGCCAAGAGAAAGTCTCCGATCAAAATAGGTGGAGTCGCCAGAGCCCGCGTACGATACTGAGAGAGGCGGGCCGAACCAAATTCAAGAACGTTCAGCTGGCCTGGAAGGGACGAGACGTAACGTCACTGTAATCGTGACCCTGATCGGATGGATGGATCATCTCCAGCGATCCACGGCTTAGCCCCGCAGCATGTCTTCGCCTACGGCAGCCTGGTCGATCCAGAGTGCCTGGACCAGGTGCTCGGCCACCGCCACGCGGGCGAACGGCTGGCGGCGCGCCTGGTGGGCTACGAGCGAATTACCACCGCCGCGTACCCGTTCCCCTATATCGTGGCGGCGGGGGGTCGATCGGTCGACGGCGTACTCATCATGGATCTCACGGCGTATGACATTCAGGCACTCGATCGTTATGAAGAGGTAGATAAGGGCATTTACGAGCGTCGGCCCGTAGAGGTTGAGGTGTGGGGTTGCGGGCCCCGAACAATGCACCTGCAGGCGCAAACCTACGTCGCGGGCCCAGCGCTCGTCGCATCAACTAGCGGCTAACTGGACTACAACAACTGCCTTCCGCGCCTGCATGAAGGCCACCTATACTCCGCCAGGCTTGGAAGAGGCGGGCATGCAAGACAAGGTCGTCTATCTCACCCCCGAAGGAAAACAGCGATTCGCCGCTGAGTTGCGGGAGCTTCAGACTGTGCGCAGGCACGAGGTCGAGGAGCAGATCCGTCGGGCAAAGGAATTCGCCGACACCGTCGACAACGCCGAGTACGACGAGGCGAAGGCCGAGCAGGGCTTCGTGGAGGGTCGTATTCAGGAGCTCGAACGGCTGCTGTCGACGGCGAAGCTGATCGAGGAGCCGACCACGAGGGGGGACTTTGTGCGCATGGGCGCGCACATCAAGGTGGTCGATGCCGAGGGTGAGGAGGAGACCTACTACCTCGTCGGATCGCACGAGGCCGATCCGCGGCATGGCCAGATCTCGAACGAGTCGCCCATCGGCCGGGCGCTGATTGGCAAGAAGGTCGGCGACGAGGTCACCGTGGTCGCGCCCGCGGGGGCCTTCAATCTCAAGATCTTAGAAATCACGTAAGGCCTCGGCTTTTTCGGCTGTTTTGGCACGGCCTTCGGCCGGAGGGGCTCCGCCCCTCTACCCCGCCGGTGTCAGTCCTAGAAGGCTGTTAGCTCAGCGCGCGGCGGGAGCTCCGCTCCCTCCACACCTCCCTCAGGCCTATTCGGCGGCCGCGAACGCGCGAACGGCCAGGAGCGTATCTGTGTCCCGATCGGCGTTTCGAACGCATCGGCCGCGTAGCGCAGCGACGCTACTGTTAGCCTTATTGCGA
>VBGG01000135.1 GCA_005883405.1 Chloroflexota bacterium
CGAGGGGAGTTGCCCATGTGGCGGCGATGGTTGATCTTCACGGTGGTCGCACCTGTACTCGCGCTCGCGAGCGCTGGCTGCGTTTTTACGGCTGGCGCCACTGTCTTTATCGCAGACGCGATTGTTGCTCCGACTCCAGGCAATCCTTTCAATACCGTCCCGCCAGGGCTCGTGCGGGTTCGCTTCTTCTACGACGTGCGCGACGGCAACCTCCGCATCAAAGGACATATCAACGACCCGAGCCCTCACGTCTTCATGAAGCTTCATGGCGTACTCGTTCCTGGTAAGGATGGGCCGCAGTTTAATTGCATGGGCGCGATCGTCAGATACATCCCAGAGGACCCGAACTATCCGCACGTCGGTGACATCGTCGACAAGGCCGGTACCCCGCTGGTGCCGAACACTTTCCAGACGCTGATCGACGCCTGCGACAACAATCATGATGACAAAGCGGACAAGGGCGACAGTTTCGACGTTCTGAATATCGACGGGCCTGCCGACCATCCCCAGTACCTCGGCTACGCGAACGCTGGGACAGTCATCGATGGCGAATTCGAATGCGAGTCGCCAGAGGCATGCGACGCTCGTCCAGCGGTATAAATGTTACGGCTGACGTCACGGTGAGTTAACAGAACTGTTACCAGAAAGTGAGCCGGGCCAAGCCTGTAGCGGCATGAGGTGTGCCGCGATTAGGCGGGTATGGACGATGCTCGCCCGCGCCCACGGCCCCGCACTGTGACCGAGCAGGTTCCTCACAACCGTGCTGAATTGGTGCGTTTTTACGCTTGGGGCTACCTCAGTCGCCGCGAATTGAATGAGCGCCTCAAGGCGCTCGACCCCGCATCTCAGGAGGCGCACTCCGCCGCATAACGCATAGAGGACTCGCATACTGGCCTGCTGGCGTGCTTTGATAGCTGAAACGCCAGAGGAGAGCCCAGGCCATGCTCAAACAAGAGGGAAATGAGCTGATCACGCGTGTCGGCCCCGGCACGCCCATGGGCAGCCTGATGCGCGAATATTGGGTGCCCGCCATGCTCTCGTCGGAGTTGCCCAGCCCAGACTCGGATCCTGTGCGGGTCCTGCTGCTCGGCGAGCAGCTCATCGGCTTTCGTGACTCGAACGGCAACGTCGGCCTGCTCCACAACAACTGCCCGCACCGCGGCGCGTCGCTCTTCTTCGGCCGCAACGAAGAGGCGGGGATTCGCTGCGTGTACCACGGCTGGAAGTTCGACGCCGCGGGCAACTGCATCGACATGCCCAACGAGCCAGCCGAGTCGGACTTCAAGCACAGGGTCAAGGCGGTGGCCTATCCCTGCGAGGAGCGCGGCGGGATCGTCTGGACCTATATGGGGCCACGCGCAAACCCGCCGCCACTGCCCGATCTGGAAGCCAATATGCTCGACGGCGCGACGGCGACCGCCTTTCAGCTCGAGGGCAACTGGCTGCAGATCCTGGAAGGCGACATCGATACGACCCACGTCGGCTTTCTGCATTACGGTGGTCTGAGGCCCGAAGACCAGCCACCTGGCAGCTTCTCCGAGTACCAGCTGCGGCAGAAGCCAGCACACTTCGAGGTCATCGATACGCCCGGTGGTGTGGCGTATGGCGCGCGGCGACCCGGCCCACCAGGCGAGCACTACTGGCGCATCGCTCAGTTCTGCATGCCGTTCTATACCTTCACACCGCCCGGCGTGCTCGGGCTGAAGAAGAACAACGGCGCGCGCGTGCCGATGGACGACTACCACACGATGAACTTCTTCATGAATGTCGGTGGTCGCCGCCCGGGCACCGGGCCGCTGGGTGCGGTATTCCCGAAGTACATCCCAAACACTACGGACTGGTACGGGCGCCATGGGGTCGGGCGGCTTCAGCGGCATCGAAAGCATCCTCATGCAGGACGCGGCGGTGACTTACAGCATGGGACCGATCTTCGATCGCTCCACGGAGCACCTCGGCTCAGCCGACGCGATGGTGATCCAGGTGCGGCGACGATTGCTGAATGCAGTCAAAGCGCACGGCGAGCGCGGCCTCACTCCGAGCGGCGTCGACAACCCCGACGTGTATCGGGTGCGCTCCGGCGGAGTATTCCTGCCTGTCGGCGCGGATTGGGTCGAAGATACGCGCGACCTGCGCAAGGCGTTCGTCGAACATCCCGAGCTCGACCCGATGCTCAACGGACCGCTGTGACGGGCGCACGCTGGGCGTCAATCCTGGTTGGGTTGGTGCTGCTGACCGGCTGCCAGCCGGCCGCCGCGCCAGGCGCTCCGACCGCGGCGCCCAAGCCGGCCGCCACCAGCGCGCCGGCCGCCACCAGCGCGCCCGTGGCGACAGCCGCGCCTACTCCACCGCCGACAGCACCGGCTGCATCGGCAGTCACCTTGCACGTCTCGTACAGCAATCTGATTGCCGACAACCTGCCCGAGTGGATGGCCTTCGAGAGCGGCATCTTCACACAGAACGCGCTGGACGTCACCCTGGACAACATCGCCAGCTCCACGGGTATCCCGGCGATCCTCTCCGGCCAGGTCCAGCTGGGCCACCTGGGTGGCTCCGAGACCGTCAGCGCCGCCGTGGCGGGGGGTGACCTGGTCATCATCGCCATCACCGGTCCGGTGTATCCGTTCGTGTTCATGGCGCCGTCCTCGATCGCCAGTGTCGAACAGCTCAAGGGCAAGAAGATCGGTGTGTCCAACATCGGCTCGTCGTCGGACATCGCCACGCGTGTCATGCTCAACAAGGTCGGGCTGGTGCCCGATCAGGACGTCACGATCGTGGCCGTCGGCTCGCTGCAGAATCGCATGGCCGCCCTGCTCAACGGTGCGATCGACGGCGGGGTGGCACAGCCGCCCGACCAGCTGGCGCTGGAGGACAAGGGCTTCCACGTGATTTACGATCTTGCGGCTCAGAAGCTCCCGTCCGTAGGCGACTGTATCGTGGTCCAGCGGACATGGCTGAATTCCAACCACGCCGTTGTCCAGCGCTACATCGACTCAATCGTGCAAGCGATCGCCTTGAGCAGGAGCAACAAGGAGCAGTCGATTCCTGTCCTGGGGAAGTACCTCCACAACGACGATCAGCGCGCGCTGGGCGTGACCTACGACTTCTTCGTCGGCAACGTGACGCCTCAGTACCCGGTTGTGAGCTCGTCGCTGTTCGCCGACGCGGTCGAGCAGCTCGGAGCCACCAACGACAAGATAAAGAGCTTCGACGTGAATTCGGTGCTGGACAACCAATTCGTCCAGAGCGCCATGGACCGTCACGTCGGCCAGTAGCCCCTCTCTACACAACGCGCCGAATGACCCTTCTGCGCGATCTGGTTGAGACCTCGGCGGCGGTCGGTGGCACTGCCGCGCGGTCGGAGAAGGTAGAGAGACTGGCGTCCACGTTGCGACGCCTGGAACCGGCCGAAGCGCCCATCGCGGTGGCGTATCTGTCGGGTCAACTGCGGCAGCGACAGATCGGCGTCGGGTACGCGTCCATGCGTGATCTGCCGCCGCCCAGTGAGAGCACTTCGCTTACGCTTCGCGAGGTCGATGCCGCGCTGGAAGCTATCGGCCTCACGGTTGGCCGAGATTCGCAAGCCGAGCGTCGCCGACAACTGATTGGGCTGCTTGGCCGGGCCACGCGTGACGAACAGGACTTCCTCGTGCGTCTGATGATCGGCGAGCTGCGCCAGGGCGCACTCGAGGGCGTCATGCTCGATGCTCTGGCGCGCGCGCTCGGCGCCCCGCTCGCCGACGTCCGTCGGGCGGTGATGCTGCGCGGAGACCTGGGCGCCGTGGCCGAAGCCGGTTTGAGAGACGGGCCGGCCGGCCTTGGTGCGTTTCGCCTGCAGGTTGGCCAGCCGCTGCAGCCGATGCTGGCTCAGTTAGCCGGGTCGATGGCCGAGGCGCTCCAGCGGATTTCGCCCGCGGCGATCGAGTGGAAGCTCGACGGGGCCCGAGTCCAGATCCACGTGCGGGGCGAGGAGGTACGCGTCTTCACCCGTAGTCTGGACGACATCACCAGTCGCGTACCTGAGCTGGTCGAGATGGCGCAGTCGCTGGGGGTGTCGTCCGTGGTCCTGGACGGCGAGGCGCTCGCCCTGCAGCCGGACGGGCGACCGCATCCGTTTCAGGTCAGCGCGAGTCGCTTCGGCAGTCGGCTCGACGTGGAGCGCCTGCGGGCGACGCTGCCGTTGAGCCCTTTCGTGTTCGACATCCTGCACCTGGACGGGCAGGATCTGGTCGAAAGGACCGCCGCCGAGCGTTTCACGGTGCTGGCGGCAACGGTGCCGGAACGCTGGCGCGTGCCGCGGATGGTCACGTCCGATGTTGCGGAAGGGGAGGACTTCTTGCGCCAGACCGTTGCGCGTGGGCATGAGGGTGTGCTGGTCAAAGCGCTCGACTCAATGTACGAGGCAGGCAGGCGGGGCGCCGGCTGGATCAAAGTCAAGCCAGTGCACACCCTGGACCTGGTGATCCTGGCCGTGGAGTGGGGTCACGGCCGTCGCCAGGGGTGGTTGTCGAACCTGCACCTGGGTGCGCGGGATCCGTCAACTGGAGAGTTCGTGATGTTGGGCAAGACCTTCAAGGGCTTGACCGACGCCATGCTGACGTGGCAGACGCAGAAGCTGCAGGAGTTGGAAACGCACCGCGACCGGTGGACCGTCTACGTCAGGCCGGAGCTGGTGGCTGAGATCGCGTTCGACACGGTCCAGCGTAGCTCGCGTTATCCAGGCGGAGTAGCGCTCCGCTTCGCCCGAGTGGTCCGGTACCGTCCTGATAAGCGTCCCGAGGAGGCGGACACTATCGAGACGGTCCGGACACTTGGCTTTTAAGAAGTTCGGCCGACAAGCCGCTTATCGGCGAGTGTCGCAGTCGGCCGAACTTCTTCCGACAGACGAGACTCTAGTGGCGCGGCTGCCACACTGTATCGCAACAACGTTTTCAGCCGCGCCACTAGAGTCCGGCGGCTTGCCGGAGGGCGTCGATGAGGAGGGGCGACGCCAGGAGGGCGATGGTGCCGAACGGGGCAGCGACAGCCATGAGCAGCGTTCGCATGGGCGGATTGGCAACTGGCGCTTCCGATCGGGGAGTGGATTCATCCATCGCTATGGGTATCGGCGCACGCACCCGATTGGGCCAGTCCCAAGGGCGCACCGCGGCCCAGAGTTCCCCCGCACGGGGGGCACCGCCTGCCCCACGCGGGGGATCCCCGCTCTACGGCGTCCTACGTTCCAGGCCTCAGCCGGGCTTCAGGTAGACAGCCGCCAGCGGAGGGACCGTGAGGGTCAGGCTGTGCGGCTGGCCGGACCAGGCCTCGTCGCGAGCCCACACTTCGCCGCCGTTACCGATGTTGCCACCGGCGTACAGGCTCGAGTCCGTGTTCATCAGCTCGCGCCACGGCCCGCCGGTGGGCACCCCAACGTGGTATTCGTAACGCGGCACTGGCGTGAAGTTGAGCACCACCGCGAGCACGTCGTTGGGGTCACGCGCCCGCCGCATGAACGCGAACACGCTGTTTTCGTTGTCATGTGACTCCAGCCACTGGAAACCTTCCCAGTGGAAGTCCACTTCGTGGAGCGAGGGCTGCGAGCGGTACACACGGTGCAGGTCCGCCACGCATCGTTGCAAGCCGCTCTGGAGTGGATACTGGAGCAGGTGCCAATCCACGCTCCTGGCTTCGCTCCATTCGTCACCCTGGCCGAAGTCGAGGCCCATGAAAAGCAGCTTCTTGCCGGGGTGGCCGAACATGTAGGCGTAGAGCAGGCGGAGTGTGGCGAACTTCTGCCACGCGTCGCCAGGAATCTTGTTCAACATGCTCGCTTTGCCGTGGACGACCTCATCATGTGAGAACGGCAGCACGAAATTCTCGTGGAAGGCATACAGCAAGCTGAATGTCAGGACGTTGTGGTGCCAGCGTCGGTGGACCGGCTCCGTCGAGATGTACTCCAGCGTGTCGTGCATCCAGCCCATGTTCCACTTGAGGCTGAAGCCCAGTCCACCCATGTACGGTGGTCGTGTCACCTGGGGCCAGGCAGTCGATTCCTCCGCAACGGTCAACACACCCGGGCACTCGGTGTGGACGACCTCATTCATGCGCTGCAGGAAGGAGATCGCCTCCAGGTTCTCGCGCCCGCCATACTGGTTTGGCACCCACTGGCCCGGCTCGCGTGAGTAGTCCAGATAGAGCATGGAGGCGACCGCGTCGACGCGCAGACCGTCGATGTGGAACTGCTCGACCCAGTACACCGCGTTCGAGATCAGGAAGCTGCGGACTTCGTTGCGGCCGTAGTTGAAGACCTTCGTGCCCCAGTCCGGGTGCTCGCCCTGGCGCGGGTCGGCGTGCTCGTAAAGCGCGGTGCCATCGAAATTCGCCAGGCCATGCGCATCGCGCGGGAAGTGCGCCGGCACCCAATCGAGCAAGACGCCAATGCCGGCCTGGTGCAGGATGTCGACGAACGCCCGGAAGTCGTCCGGCGATCCGAAGCGACTGGTGGGCGCATAGTAGCCGACGGTCTGGTAACCCCAGGATGGATCGAACGGATGCTCGCTGATCGGCAGCAGCTCGACGTGGGTGTAGCCCATCATCTGGCAGTAGTCCGCGAGCTGGTGGCCCAGATCGACGTAGGTCAGGAACCCGTTGGTGTCGGGCACGCGCTTCCATGAGCCGAGGTGCACTTCGTACATGCTGATCGGTGCGTCAAAGGCCTGGGCCCCGCCCCGTCGAGAAATCCACCCGTGGTCGGCCCACTGGTACTTGCTGAGGTCCCACACGACCGAAGCGGTGCGCGGTCTGAGCTCGGCGGCGAAGCCGAGCGGGTCGGCCTTGTCGATGCGGTGCGCCGAGAACCGCGGCTTGATGCTGTACTTGTACAGCGCGCCATGCCCGAGCCCGGGCACGAAGCCCTCCCAGATACCCGACGACTGGCGAGACTTGAGCGGCGTCGCGTCGGGATCCCACTCGTTGAAGTCGCCGACCACGCTGACCGCGTCGGCATTCGGGGCCCAGACGCCAAACACCACCCCAGACGTGCCATCGACCGTGACGACGTGCGCACCCAGCTTGTCGTAGATGCGGACGTGAGTCCCCTCGTTGAAGAGATAGAGGTCGAAGTCCGTCAGCAGGCTATGGGTTGCGCCAGCGGCGGGTTGGGTTGCCTGCAGCATTGGTATCCTCAGCGTTGAATTGGTGGCACGCTCCGTGCCGGCCCGACTACGAGGCTTCTAAAGATGGACTCAACTCCTTCGAACGGCAGCGGCATGCACGCGCGCTCCCGAAAAGCTAACACGGGCCCGAGCCAGGCGCCGAGTGGCGGCGATGGCCAGCTGCGGCGTAGCGCTGCCGGGGCCAACGGCAAGCGATCGTCCAGGGCGCTCCTGCCGGCCAGGAAAGGGGCCGCCGTCTCGCTCCCGCCATTTGAAACCTACCCGGCGCTCGTCGTCGAGAACGTCCAGCCCGAAATCGACGGCGGCCGCTGGCCGATCAAGCGGGTCGTCGGCGATAGCGTCGACGTCTCGGCCGACATCTTCAAAGAAGGTCACGACCTGATCCAGGCACGCGTGATATACCGCCCGATCGGCATGCCGGCATGGAACGAACAGCCGATGCGACTGGTGGAAAACGATCGCTGGGTTGGCACGTTCAAAGTGGACCAGAACACACGCTATGTGTACAGCGTGCTTGCCTTTACCGATACGTATGGCTCATGGCGGGCCGACCTCCAGAAACGCCTGGCGGCCGGCCAGGACGTGACCTCAGAGCTGCTCGAGGGCGTGCGACTGGTCGACGAGGCGGCCGAGCGGGCGACGGATGACTCGGAGCGCGGTCGCCTGGAGGCGTATGCGAAGCGCTGGCGCTCGGTCGACAGGCGCGAAGCTGCCGAGCTGGCCATATCCGCCGAGCTGGGCGAAGCAATGGACCGCTGGCCGGACCGCGGCGACGCCACGCGTTACCGGCACGAGTTGCCGATGATCGTGGATCGGTTGCAAGGTCGCTTTGCGGCCTGGTACGAAATCTTCCCCCGCTCGCAAGGCACCGATCCCACGCGTAGCGCGACCTTCCGCGAGGCCGAGGCGCGCTTGCCGGCGATCGCGGCGATGGGCTTCGACACCCTGTACATGACACCCATTCACCCGATCGGCCGCACCAATCGCAAGGGTCCCAACAACACGCTCGTCGCCGGCCCGAATGATCCGGGCAGCCCGTATGCGATTGGCAGCCCGGCCGGCGGACACGAGGCCATCGCTCCCGAGCTCGGCACGCTGGACGACTTTCTGCACTTCCAGCAGACCGCCCGCGAGCACGGCCTGGAGCTGGCGTTGGACTTCGCCATCCAGGTGTCGCCCGACCACCCCTGGGTCGACGAGCACCCGGAGTGGTTCTATCACCGCCCGGACGGCACCATAAAATTCGCCGAGAATCCACCCAAGAAGTACGAGGACATCTATCCAATCAACTTCCGCTCGCCAGATTGGAAGAACCTGTGGGCGGCGCTGCGCGACAACGTGCTGCTGTGGGCCGAGCGCGGCGTTCGCGTGTTTCGGGTCGATAATCCGCACACCAAGCCGCTGGCCTTCTGGGAGTGGATGATTGGTGAGGTCCAGAGCATCCATCCGGACTCCATCTTCCTGGCCGAAGCGTTCACGCGACCGAAGGTGATGCGCCAGCTGGCCAAGGCCGGTTTCACCCAGAGCTACACGTACTTCACCTGGCGCAATACGAAGTGGGAGCTTCAGGACTATCTGACCGAGCTCACCCAGACGCAGATGAAGGAGTATTTCCGCGGGAACTTCTTTGCCAATACGCCCGACATTCTCCCCCACATTCTGCAGCTCGGGGGGCGGCCGGCGTTTCGCATGCGGTTGGTGCTCGCGGCAACCCTCTCGTCCGTCTACGGAATTTACAGTGGCTTCGAGCTGGTGGAGAACACGCCGCGCGGCACGCCTGGCGCTACGGAGTACTACCAGGACTCGGAGATGTACCAGCACAAGGTCTGGGACTGGGATCGCCCCGGCAACATCATCGAAGACGTCACACGCATCAACCGTATCCGGCGTGAGAACCCAGCGCTCCAGCTGTACGACAACCTGCGGTTTCACTTCAGCGACGGTGACCAGCTGCTGGTGTACTCCAAGGCGACGCCGGACCGCGGCAACATCATCGTGTGTGTGGTCAATGTCGATACCTACTGGGCGCAAGCCGGTTGGCTGGAGGTGCCGGCGCACGAGTGGGGCATCGCGGCCGACCAGCCGTACGTCGTGCATGACCTGATGACTGACGAACGCTTCACGTGGCGGGGCAACTGGAACTGGGTGCGCCTCGACCCGCACGACAGGCCAGCGCACGTGCTGCGCGTCGAGATTCCGCGTTACTGAGTGTCGTGATCGAACAGCTGCGCACAGCGCGGTGGTTCGGCGGCAAGAGTCGCGCCATTCGCGAGACGCGCGTGCTGGATCGCGCCACCTGGTTGGATGGTGTCTCGGTCTGTCTCGTCGAGGTTCAGTACGAGCGCGGCTCGCCCGAGACCTACGTATTGGCCGAACGGTTCGACGAGCCGTCCGTGGCTCGAGGGCTGCTCGAGCGTTTCGCTGGTGCGTCGCTCGAGACCGAACGCGGCGGATCGCTCGAGTTTCGCCCGACCCACTTGTTTCGAACGATCCCCGTGGACCGCCTGAGCGAGGTGGCTGCGCTGCGCGGCGAACAGAGCAACACGTCAGTGCGCTTTGACGACCAGCTGATCCTGAAGCTGTTTCGCCGCCTCCAGTTCGGACCCAACCCGGACGTGGAGGTAGGCTGGTTTCTCACTGAGCACAGCGACTTCCGCGGCACACCGGCGGTGATGGGCAGCCTGGCGTACATCGACCCGCAAGGACGTGAAGCGTCGCTGGCGCTGCTTCAGCGCTTCGAGCCGAATCGCGGCGACGCGTGGACCACCACGCTGCAACGTTTACGTACGGTGCTGGAGGGGGGCGACCCCGCCGAAAGCGTCGGGGCGATGGCCCGCCTTGGCCAGACGACGGGTGACCTCCACCTCGCATTGGCCAGCGGAACCGGCGACTTCGCAGCCGAGCCGATCTCGGACATCGATATTGGGGACTGGCGGCAGGCCATCCACGATGAGGTCCAGCTCGCAGCGGAGGGTCTGGCAAAGCGGGACATTCAGGTGGATGGCGCCGCGTTGCTGAAGCGCGCCGATGGCATTTCGGGGTTGAAGGGCGCGCTGAAGACGCGTCACCATGGGGACTACCACCTGGGCCAGGTGCTCGAGCGCGGCGACGGGTCGTTCGTCATCATCGACTTCGAAGGCGAGCCGGCCAAACCGTTAGCGGTCCGACGCGAGAAGCGCTCGCCGCTGCGCGACGTGGCGGGCATGCTGCGCTCCTTCGATTACGCGCGCCACGCGGCGCTCCGCGCGGGAGACGCCTCGGACGCCGGCCGCCTTCGGGCCGCCGCGGCATGGTACTCGGCCGTGCGCGAGGCGTTTCTCAGCGCGTACTTTGAGACGGTGAACCGCGCCGCTCCGTCGCTGCTGCCAAGCGACGTGGATGCGCCTGTGGCCGCGCTCGAGCTCGAGAAGGCCGCGTACTAGGTGTTGTACGAGCTCAATAACCGCCCCGACTGGCTGCCGATCCCCCTGGCCGCGCTCAGAATGTTGTAGCCGCTACCCTGTGTCGAGATGCCGGTGATACCGCGTCGCCGTCCACCCGAATGCCGCTAGCGGTCTGGCCGGGTCGCCCGGACCCGCTTGGGGCCACCTGGGATGGTCACGGCACCAACTTCGCTGTCTTCGCTCCGCAGGCGACGCGGGTCGAGCTGTGCCTGTTCGACAACGCCTACGGCAAGGAAACGGCGCGAATCACGCTGCCGGAGCAGACTCGCCTGGTCTGGCACGCGTACATCAACAACATCGGACCCGGCCAGCTGTATGGCTACCGCGTGCACGGCCGCTATGCGCCGCGCGAGGGACTCCGCTTCAACTCCAACAAACTGCTCGTCGATCCATACGCCCGCGCCATTGCCGGCAAGGTCGATTGGAGTGCTCCGATCTTCGGCTACCGACTCGGCAGCCGGACCGAAGACCTGACGCGCGACGTACACAACTCAGCCCGTGGGATGCCGAAATCGGTTGTCGTCGACGATCGCTTCGACTGGGGTGACGATCGACCACCCGGTGTGCCGTGGGCCCAGACGATCATCTACGAGACGCATGCAAAAGGCATCTCCATGCGTCATCCGGAGGTGCCCGAGAACGAGCGCGGTACGTACCTCGGTCTTGCCAGCGAACCCATCGTCGAGCACCTGCGGTCAACGACAAGTTCCTGCTCGATAAAGGTCTGGCGAATTACTGGGGCTATAGCTCGATCGGCTACTTCGCGCCGGCCGCTCGCTATGCCACCGGCGATCGTGGAGAGCAGGTCACCGAATTCAAGGCGATGGTCAAGCGCCTGCACCAGGCAGGACTGGAAGTGTTCATCGACGTGGTCTACAACCACACGGCCGAAGGCAATCATCTTGGCCCGACGCTGTCATTCCGTGGGCTGGGGAATCCGACGTACTACACGCTGATGCCAGACAACCCGCGCTATTACCGCGACTTTACGGGCACCGGCAATTCGCTCAACGTGACCAGCTCACAGGTGCTCAAGCTGATCGCCGACAGCCTGCGCTACTGGGTCCAGGAGATGCACGTCGATGGGTTCCGCTTCGATCTGGCTGTCACGTTGGGGCGCGAGCCGGATGGATACGATCCGGGCGGCGCCTTCTTCGACATCGTTCACCAGGATCCAGTGCTCGCGCGCACCAAGCTCATCGCCGAGCCATGGGACGTCGGCGACTTCGGTTACCAGGTCGGCAACTTGCCGGTGCTGTGGAGCGAATGGAATGGCAAATACCGCGACAACGTGCGCAAGTTCTGGAAGGGTGATCCGGGCCAGATCGCCGAGCTTGCCTACCGCCTGAGCGGCAGCAGTGACCTGTATCGCCTGAGCGGACGCGGACCGACTGGCAGCATCAACTTTCTGACCGCGCACGACGGGTTCACCTTGCGGGACCTGGTGACCTATAACGACAAACACAACGAGGCCAACGGCGAGAACAACCAGGACGGCGCCAACGACAACAACTCCTGGAACAGCGGCGTCGAAGGTCCGACCGAAGACCCCGGTGTCGAAGATCTGCGAGCCCGGCGCACGCGCTCGTTTCTGGCCACGCTGTTCCTGTCACAGGGTGTGCCGATGCTGCTCGGCGGCGACGAAATGGGTCGCACGCAGCAGGGCAACAACAACGCCTATTGCCAGGACAGCGAGATCAGCTGGTTCGATTGGAACCTGAACGACCAGCAGCGCGACCTGCTGGAGTTCACCCGTGGATTGATCGTGTTCCGCGGTGAACACCCGGTGCTGCGCCGGCGTCGGTACTTCGAGGGCCTGTTCTTGCCGGGTGCAGATATCAAGGATCTGACCTGGTTCAAGCTCGACGGCACCGAGATTGTCGATCAGCAGTGGTCAGATCCCGAGGTCCGCTCGATGGCGATGCGGTTGGCCGGTGAAGCGATCGACGAACGCGAGCCGGAGGGCGGCCGCATTTCGGATGAGACGCTGCTGGTGCTGCTGAACGCCTACCACCAGGCGCTGGAGTTCAGGCTACCGGATTCTGGTGGTGTCGAGGGCAGCTGCTGGGAGTTGCTCATGGACACCACCGATGCCGCACCTCCGCGACCGTCGGGTCACAAGCACGCCGTCGGTGCCACGTTCTCGCTCGCGCCGCGCGCGTTGGCCCTCTTCCGGCGCGTCGAACCTTGATCAGGTGCATACTTGACCCACCTGGGGGGATTGAGTCGCCCGCGCATGGGCGCATGTTGGCCGCTTGCGGTGCGACCGCCGCTGACCGTGCGAAGCGATGAACTACTGACGGTGACTCGACTGCGCACCCGAGCGGAGCGCGCGTGATCGTCGTCGGGCTGATGTCGGGGACGTCAGTCGACGCCATCGACGCGGCGGTCGTCGACATCACCGACCAGGACGAGACGCTGATACTGCGGCTTCTGGGCTACCTGGAGTCACCCATCGCCGACGAGCTCCGCCAGCGGATCTACGCGCTGTTCAGCCCCGAGCAGAGCCGTATCGACGAGGTCTGCGAGGTGAACGTGCTGATCGGCGAGGCCTTCGCCAACTCCGCGACGCTCGCATTGCGGCGGGCCGGTGTGCAGGCTGACCTGATCGCCTCTCACGGACAGACCGTCTGGCACCAGGTGACGCCCGGTCACACACGCTCCACGCTGCAGCTGGGCGAGCCGTCGGTCATCGCCGAACGGCTGGGCGTGACCACGGTGGCCGATTTCCGCCCACGCGATGTCGCCGCCGGCGGTCAGGGCGCCCCGCTCGCTTCCTGGGGTGACGCGCTGCTGCTGGGTGATCAGCAGCTCAGCCGTGCCGCGCAGAACATCGGCGGCATCGCCAACGTCACGTGGGTACCGCCAGGCGCGCAGTGGGAAGCGATGCTGGCCTTCGACACCGGGCCTGGCAACGTGCTGATCGACCATGCCGCCTGGCGGCTCAGTAGCGGCATGCAGCGCTTCGACGTGGACGGCGCACTCGCCGCGGCCGGACGCGTCGACGACGTGCTGCTGGCCGAGCTACTCGGCCATACGTATTTTCGGCTTCAACCGCCAAAGAGCACCGGCCGAGAGGTATTCGGCGCACCGTTCGCCGACCGGTTCATCGAGCGCGCACGGCAGCGCAGAGTGACGACCTACGATATCCTCGCGACGTTGACGGCGTTTACCGCGCACTCCATCGCTGACCAGTATCGTCGCTTTCTGCCGGGTCGCCCCGACGAAGTGATCCTCGGCGGTGGAGGGTCACGCAATCCGACCCTGGTGCGGCTGCTGTCGCAGCTATTGGACCCTGCCCAGATCCGCATACACGAGGACTTCGGCCTGCCGTCACTGGGACGTGAATCGGTCTACTTCGCGTTGATGGGCTACGAAGCGCTGCACGGCCGGCCGAACACCGTCCCGAGCTGCACGGGCGCGAGTCATCCGGTGGTGATGGGCAAAGTCGTGCCGGGCGCGAATTACCGGAAATTGATGGCGCAGTTGGTCGCGAGCGACCAGCGACGACCGCGCCGGCTTATTGTTCTGCCAACGCCAGTCTCATCCTGAGCGAAGCGAAAGATCCGCTACTCGTTACGGTGCTCTGGCCGTAGCCGTCAGACGGCCGAAAAGCGCGTCGGCGGCGGCCTGGAGGTGGACGGGACGGTCGCCGTAGACCGTAAGGAACGTGCCAATCTCGGTGGCGACCGCGGCGTCGTACGGCCCTCTGAGACCTACTGCGACGATGGGCTTGCCGGTCGAAGCCAGGCTTCTCGCCAGCGCCTGCTGCTCAGGATGTTGGGCCAGATCGAAAGTCCCGAACACAATGAGATCGGCCGACTGCGCCGCGGCTGGCGCGGTGCGAGGCGAGGCACCAAACGTCGACGGGGCATACTGTCGGACCGCATCCAGCAAACTCCCGGCGAGCTGGTCGTCGTCGACGTCGCTACGGGTTGGCGCGTCCGCCTCGACCACGAGCACTCTGTACGCGGGGTTGATCGGTAGCAGGCCGGCGGTATCGCGCTGTACGGTGACCGCCTTGCGCGCGATGTCGAGCGCCAGCGCCCGATGCTCAGGGCTGTTGAGCACCGACACGTCAGGCGGCGTTGGCGCGGCAACGGCACCCGGCAGAATGCCGCGCTTGGCCTTGGCCTCCAGGATCCTCGAGACAGAGGCGTCGAGACGCGCCTGGGACACCCGTCCAGACCTCACGGCGGCGAGCAGCGCGGGTGGGCCGTCGCCCAGATGCAGACGATCCTCGGCGGTGATGCCGGCGATCAGAAGCATGTCCGCGCCAGCTTCGAACGCCTGAACGGCTGCTTCGGCTGCGGTGCGGTCCTTTTTGATGGCGTCCATGTCCAGCGCGTCGGTCAGGATCAGGCCCTGGTAACCGAGCTGGTCGCGCAGCAAGCCTGTCAGGACCGTCCGCGAGAGCGTGGCCGGCAGGTCTTGCTGCGGCTCGATGGCCGGCAAATACAGGTGCGCGGTCATGATGCCGTCGACGCCAGCTTGCATGGCGGATTTGAACGGGAGGAACTCCAGCGATTGCAGCCGATCCAGCGGATGCGGCACGACGGGCAGATCACGGTGTGAGTCGACATCGGTATCGCCGTGGCCAGGGAAATGCTTCGCCACCGCGCTGACGCCGCTCGATTGGACGCCCTTGATGGTCTCGGTTCCGAACTGAGAAACGAGATCCACGTTGGAGCCGAACGAGCGGACGCCGATGACGGGGTTCAGGGGATTGGTATTGACGTCGACCACCGGCGCCAGGTCCATGTTGACGCCCATGGCCAGCAGCTCATTGGCCGAGGCTTCGGCCACTTTTTTCGCGAGGGTGGGGTCGCCTGTGGCTCCGACCGCCATGTTGCCAGGGAAGATCGTCGCCCCATCGGTGACCCGCACGACCAGGCCGCCTTCTTGATCCACCGAAATGAACAGTGGCAACGGATCGGCGATCGTCTGTAGCTCGGCGTCGAGCCTCGCCAGCTGGGGGCCATTGTCGATATTGCGCGCAAACAGCGTCACACCGCCCAGATGCAGGCCCTGGATCAAGGCTTTGTTCGAGGCATTCACGGTCGTGCCTTCGAAGCCGAGCATGAACACTTGCCCGACTTTCTGCTCGAGCGTCATGCGCGCCAGCGCCTGTTGCGCGATCGTGGCTGGGGTCGCGGTCTGGGGGGTTTGCTCTCGCTGCGGCACTGCGCTCTGAGGCTGTGGCACGGCTGTCGCCACATTCTGCGCCGTCGTGGCATCCTGCGGTGCGGCCGCAGACTGTGACGCCTCGGCCGCCCGTGGCGTTGCGAAGCTCTGAGGAGGCGGCGTCTGTCCTCCAACACTTGCGAATCCGTCGCCCGCATTCGGCGTTGCCAGCGTTTGAGCCTGCGGTGCGGCCGTCGTCGCGCTCTCCGCGTTCGCGGACTGTGACGCTTCGGCCGCCCGTGGCGTTGCGAAGCTCTGAGGAGGCGGAGTCTCTCCTGCAGCGGTTGTCGGTCCCTCGGCCGCCCGTGGCGTTGCGAACCTCTGAGGAGGCGGAGTCTCTCCTCCAGGACTTGCGAATCCGTCGCCCGCATTCGGCGTTGCCAGCGGTTGAGCCTGCGCCGCGGCCGTCGCCGTGCTCTCGGCGTTCGCAGACTGTGACGAATCGGCCGCCCGCGGCGTTGCAGGCGTTGAAGGCTGCGGCGAGGGCGCGAAGCTCGTGCACAGCGTCGTGCACGCTACGAGCACCAGTCCAATGAGCGCCGCCGCGTTAGCGCGACCTGTTACATTCCCCATGACGGCCGAGCTTGACTATGCCGTGCTGACCTCCACGAGGCAAGAACCACAACTCCTGCCGCGGTACCGCCGCGTGCTGACGTTCGGCGATGTGCTCGACGAGAGCGTCCAGATCTTCCGCCAGCACTGGGTGTCTTTCGCGCTGGTGAGCGCCGTCTCGCTCCTGCCGCCCGGCCTGATCGATGTGTGGCTCAGCGCCAGTGGCGCGTTCAGCCAAACCGTCAGCCTTGCCGAAATTCAGAGTGGTCGTCTCGCTCAGCCCTCGTCGATCTTCGCCGAGACGGGTGTCGTGTTCGCGACGATTATTATCTCGACGCTCTTCGTCCTGCTATGGACGTCGGCCGTCATCGCCGCCAGCGACGCCCACCTGCGCGGCGTCGAGCCGCACATTGCGAATGTGTACGTTCACGCGCTGCGGTGCTACTGGGCGGTGCTCCTGGCGGGCCTCGTGATCCTTGTCGCGCTCTTCGTACTGTCCGCGCTCGCCACCGTCCTGTTCGTACTCACCGGGTTCGGCGTATTGGGGAGTCTCATCGCCCTCATCGGCGTGCTCTTCTGGTGGTTGAAGCCAGGCGCGCGTGAAGGCTGGCTCAAGTGGCTGATCGTTGCGGCCGCGCCGTACGGCCTGCCTGCCTATTTCCTGGGGCGTTGGTCGATGTTCATCCCCGCCGCGGTGCTCGAATGCCACGGGCCGCTTGCCTCGCTGCGCCGCAGCAGCCAGCTCGTGGATCGACACTGGTTCCGCGTGGTTTCGACCCTCACGGTCGCAAGCCTGATCGTGGGCATACTCGAATGGGCACCCCTGACGCTGATCGAAATCCCATTCACGATGAGCACCGCTGCACGCGGGCAGATCGGTCTGGCTCCAACCGAGGCTGCCATCGTGAATGCGGTCGGCGTCGCGCTCCGCGTCCTGTTCGCCAGCATCGGCTCGATCGTCTACACGCTGGTGTTCGTCGACCTGCGCAACCGGCGTGAGGCCACCGACATCCTCGAACGCGTGAGCCTGCTCGAAGCAGATCCCACTCTGGCGAATGGGTGAGGATCAGGCGCTCGAGCGCCTGCGCGAGATTCTGGCCCGTCCCGAGTACCAGGTGGATCGGTCGGTCCCCTGGTGGCAGCAGCTCCTTTCACCGCTCTTCGACCTGATCGGGTACCTGGTGGCGCGGTTCATCCAGAAGCTGGCGGATAGTGCCACTGGGCGCGAAGGCTGGCTCGGGCTCATGGCGCTGGTGGTGTGTGCTGCGCTGTTTGGGGTTGCCGCCGCGTACCTGGTGCGCGCGATTCGGCTGAGCGTCGTGCGCGAAAACGAGCTGGCGCGCGCGAGCTCGAGCCAGCGTCGCGAGCGATCCGAACAGTTGTGGCAAACGGCGCAGCGACTCGCCGCGGCTGGCCAACTGGCCGAGGCGGTCCGCCTGCTGTACCTGTCGGCGCTGTACGCGCTCGACGAGCGCGCGGTGCTGCACGTCGAGACAGCGTTGACCAATCGCGAGCACGCTGTGCGGCTGCGCCAACTGGGCTCGACCCTCGGCGATAGCTTCAACGAACTCGTCGAAACGTACGATCGGATTCGCTACGGCCACGCCGCGGTCGAGGCGGAGACTTTTCAGGAATTGAGTGTCCGCATCGCGCGGCTGAGGTCGTCCGCATCGTGAGCCGAATGCGTTCGAGCATGATCCTGCTCGGCATCTGTGTCGTAGCGCTGCTCATTGGCGCACTGCGGCTCGCGACCGAACGCACACCGCTGCCCACGGGCAGCAGCTACTCGACGCAGCCTGACGGAGCGATGGGGCTGTACGCCTGGGCAGACGCCGTCGGTGCAGGCTCCCGTCGACTCCAGGACCTCGCGTCTTCAACCGATCCGCCGACGACGCTCATCGTCCTCCAACCGGAGTCTCCGCTCGACGCAACCGAGCGTGATGCATTTGACTCGGTTGCGGCGCGGGGCGGAACGATCGTGCTCGCGGGCGACTCGCTGCCCTGGCTGCTGTATGCGCGCGGTCTCGGCGTAACGGTCGAACCCCTCGCCGCCAGCCCGTCCAGCTTTTCGACACCGGATGGTCTGATTCTGGCGGTGAGCGGACGCTATCGCCTCCGCGCGGACGGGGCCGAGCAGCTGCTGATCCGCCCGGATGGAGACGTACTGGCCGTGCGCCTGGCGTACAAGCAGGGGTCGCTTGTGGTGATCGCCTCGCCCGAGCCGCTCACCAACGCCGGATTGAGCCATGCGGACACCGCACGCTTCGTGCTCAGGGAGATCATCTCTCCGTCCGTGGGAGGGACACTTGCCTTTGATGAGGTCCACCACTCGTTCGCACCGGTCGGCGCGGGGCCGATCAGCGTCAATC
>VBGG01000621.1 GCA_005883405.1 Chloroflexota bacterium
TTTCCCCAGAGGGGACCCATTCGGGCTGGCGCCCGTCGGGCCGCTCAGGCTGGCGCCCGTCGAGCCTTGGTGGCAGCGATCGACCGTGTTGTGGCAACCGCCCGCGGATCGGCCGGTCGAGCGTTCGCAGCCAAGCATGACCCCCTGAAGGCCACTTTGCCGGCTCCTCGAGCCTTCGCCATGCGATCGACCATCTTGTAGCAACCGCCCGCGGAGGGGGCCGGTCGAGCGTTCGCAGCGACAACCATTGCCCCAGTGGGTCCCTTCTGGGGAATTAGATTTAGATCCGTACTGCGAGCAGGGGCACCAGCGCCTCCTCGGCCGTGAGCCCGCCGTGCAGACCGCGAAAGACGGGCACCCTGGGCATATTGCCGTCGGTGGAGTCCGGCGGCGGTGCGATCAACTGCAGATTGCCTCGCGGAAACAGCAGGACCTCGCCGATCCGCCCGGCCGCACGCTCGCTCAAGCGGCCGGGTCCGAACAGCCCGAGCTCCACGGCGTCATCACGCAGCATGGCCGGCGCAACGTCGCGGAGCCGCTCCCGTGCGTACGCCGCCACCTCCAGTGTCGCGCCCGGCCTCGGGTGCAGGTATACCGCCCGTCGCTCCCCAGCCGGCGGCACGCGCAACATTTTCAGCAGCTCGGGGTGGTCCGAGAACTGGACGCCTTCCTCGGGCACGGTATCGACGTGTCCGTGGTCGGCGGTCAGCATCAGCAGCGTATCCCCGCGTTCTGGCAATTGCTCCACCAGTCGCCCGACCTGGAAGTCGAACGCGGCTACTTCCGCGCCGTGCTCGGGCGTGAACGGTCCGACGATGTGTGAGATGGTGTCGATCGTCGGCCAGTACGCATAGATATAGGTCGGCTGGTTGCTCTCCGTGACCAGCCGCGAGACCATCGGCTGCAGTGACGACGTCGAAACGTAGCCCACGTAGCTGGCCGATTGATGCAGCATCCGCGTCAGCGCCGTGCCCGCGAAGCCGATCGGGTTGACCGCGAACGTGCGCCTGAGGCCCGCCGCCTGCAGGCGCGCGTACATCGTCTCGGCCCAGAAGAACGACTCTGGCACCTGGCCGAACTCGGGGTCGGTAAACGAGACCCGTCGGTTGAGCGGACCCCAGCGGATCATCTCGGCCACCATTTCGAACTCAGGCAGATAGAGCGTGTAGCCGAGCAGACCATGCTCTGTCGGGGCTACTGCCGAGTTGACCGACCCGAGCGCCGCGACGGTAGTCGTCGGAAACACCGACGTAATCGGGTTATAGGCGACTTGCGGGTCGCCCTCGGCCGCGCGCTGGATCAGCTCGCCCAGGTTCGGGGCGTTCCCAGCCGCGATCTCGCGCTGCAGCTGCAGATGGCCGAGTCCGTCCGCCAGCAACAGGACAACGGTGTTGACGCCGCGGGTGAGTTGCGCGGGCAGGACGGTCGTGTCTAACGCTGGCAGCTCGATGCCGTCCACCGCCCCGGGCGCCAGCAGCTCCAGCACAGTGGGCGCGACATTCGCCAGGCCCCGTCCGGCGAAGTCCGGGCGCACGAACCGCTCCCCGTCGAGCTCGAAGCGCGGAAGGTCTTCTTCGGTGAACATCCTTCCGTAACTGTATCGTTGAACGCGAAGTACACTCGTGTGACGATGATCCAGATCGACGCTGATGACGGCGCCGTGCGCGTGGAGCTCCCGCACGGCGAGGCAGCGACGATCGAGGGTCTGCACCCCGGCGTACCCGTCGAACGTGGCACTCAACGTGCCCTGTTCCTCGAGGCTCAGGAAGCCGACACCCTGGGCAAGATGATCGACTACATTCTTGCCAACGTGAAAATCAAGAACGAATCTCAGGACGCGTTGCGCGCCGTGCGTCCGCGGCTCGAGGAGTTGTTTCGGGGTGCGTCGGCGAAATGACGAACGTGAACGAGCCGACGATCCAGGTCGGCATCCTGACCAAGGGCCGGCCGATGCTGGCGACAGTGATCGCAAATCTGGTCCTCCAGGAGGAGCACCCGATCGAGATCTTCGTGGTGGACACCGGCGATCAGCCAGCGATCAAACGGGTGGACGTTCAATCGGTGCTGCGCCTGGCCCAGGACCGCGATGTGCGTTGCGAATACGAGCTCCATCGCGACCGACAGCGAGCGTTCTCAGGTGGGCGCCTGAAGCTGTTGGAGAACCTGACCGGCCCATTGATCGCCTTCATGGACGACGACATCGTGCTGGCAGGGATGGCGGCTCTAGCATCGCTGGCGCGGCGGGCCGAAGAGCTCGGTCCGAAGCTGGGCTGGGTCGCGCCGTACTGCGTCAACGCTGGCAGCGCGCGCGGGTTCCTTCGCGACCGTCCCCATTATTCGCCTGGTGGCATCTTCGCCCAGGACGAGATCGTGCGGAGCATCCTGCTCGAGTACTACAACAACAACACCGACGTGCTCGACGCGCGTGGCCCGCGTGAGCGCGTCTGGGAGCTCGAGTTCCTGACCGAGCTGTTTCCTGCCCTTGGACGCGTCACCGAGGTCCAGCACGAGACGGTGAGCTACCACCTGGACTACGGCGGCGGCACGCGCTGGGACCTGATGGAAGAAGCCCTGCTAGCGACCACCCGCCGCGAGCTGCACCGCCTGGTAGCCAAACACGCGCCTGGTACGACTACCCCCTCTCCCTCTGGGAGAGGGCTGGGGTGAGGGGTGCGTATTTTCGCGAACGTTTGATCTCGTACGCACCCCTCACCCGCGCTGCGCGCGGTTTAATCCACTCCCAGAGGGAGAGGCGTTAGCTTCCCGCCGCGGCGATACCGTCGCGCGCCCGGCGCCCACTGCGGCGTAACGGCTTGACCTCCGCCCGCTCGGGTCGCACCTCGTCTTTGAGGGCAGTATTGAGCACCTCATCCATGTGATCGACGAACGTGAACGCGATCTCCTTGCGCACGCGCGCCGGTATCTCCTCCAGGTCCCGCCGGTTGTCGCGCGGCGCGATGATCCGCGTGAGCCCGGCCCGGTGGGCGGCCAGTACTTTCTCTTTCAGGCCCCCGATCGGCAGCACCCGCCCGCGCAGCGTGATCTCCCCGGTCATACCGACGGTGTGGTCAACTGGCCGCCGGGTCAGGGCGGAGATGATCGCGGTGGCCATGGTGATCCCCGCCGAGGGGCCATCCTTGGGCACCGCGCCAGCCGGCACGTGTACGTGGACGTCCACGTCGGCAAACGGATCATTCGCGCCGAGCCCCAGAGCCTGTGCGCGCGCGCGTGCATACGTCAGCGCCGCCTGCGCAGATTCCTTCATCACATCGCCGAGCTGGCCGGTTAGCACCAGGTTGCCCTTGCCTGGCACCACCCGCGCCTCGACGAACAGCACTTCGCCGCCCGTCGGCGTGTAGGCCAGACCGGTGGCCACGCCGACCTCATCCTGGCGGGCGACAGCCTCCTGCTGGAAGCGCGGCGGACCAAGCAGCTCGGCAACCGCACGGCCTTTGATAACCGTCGACGACGCTTCGCCCATGACGATCGCCCGCGCCGACTTGCGCGCCAGCGTGGCGATCTCGCGCTCGAGGTTGCGGACGCCGGCCTCGCGCGTGTAGTCGCGGATGATCCGCCGCAAGGCAGAATCGAAGATCCGCGCGCGGCTCGCGTCCAGACCGTTTTCGGCGAGCTGTCGCGGCACCAGATAGCGCCGAGCGATTTGCAGCTTGTCCTCCTCGGCGTAGCCTGGCAGATCCATCACCTCCAGCCGGTCGCGCAGCGCCGGCGGGACCGTATCCAGCACGTTGGCCGTGGCGATGAACAACACGTTCGAGAGGTCGAACGGCACGTCCAGGTAGTGGTCCCGAAAATCGGAGTTCTGCGCGGGATCGAGCACCTCCAGGAGCGCCGACGATGGGTCGCCGCGCCAGTCGTTGCCGAGTTTGTCGAGCTCGTCGAGGATGAACACGGGGTTCCGTGAGCCCGCGCGCCGCAGTGCCTGGATGATGCGACCCGGCAAAGCACCGATGTACGTGCGGCGGTGGCCGCGGATCTCGGCCTCGTCACGAACCCCGCCCAGGCTCATGTGGACGAACTTGCGGCCAAGCGCCCGCGCGATCGATTGACCCAGACTGGTCTTGCCCACGCCTGGCGGCCCCACCAGGCACAGGATTGGCCCGCGCACCTTCGCCGCGGTTTCGGAGTCTCGCTCGGCGCGCAGCTTCATGACCGCCAGGTACTCGAGCATTCGGTCCTTCAACCGGATGAGGTCGAAATGGTCTTCGTCGAGCACGGTCTTGGCGTGACGGAGGTCGAGGTTGTCCTCGGTCATCGTGCTCCACGGCAGGTCGGCCAGCCACTCCAGGTAGGTGCGCACCATGGAATGCTCTGGACTGGCGGTGGGAATGCTCGCCAGACGGTTCAGCTCGCGATCGGCCTCGGATTTGGCTTCGTCTGGAAGTTGGGCGCGCGCGAGCCGCTCGCGTAGCTCGTTGACCTCCGCCTCGCCTTCGTCGCCCTCGCCCAGTTCTTTGCGGATGGCTTGCAGCTGCTGTCGCAGATAGAAGTCGCGCTGGCCTTTGTCCATCGACTCGCGGATCTGCGACTGGATCTTTGAGCCGATCTCGAGCACCTCCAGCTCGCGGGTCACCAGCTCGGTCACCTTGCGAGCCCGAGCAAGCGGCTCGAGCTCCTGCAGCACCTCTTGCCGCTGGGCGGGCTCGATGTCGATGTTGGCCGCGACGAAGTCGGCCAATCGGCCGGGATCGTTGACGTTCGCCGCGGCGATCGCCATCTCGTCGGGCAGCACCGGCGACAACTGCACCACCCGCTGGAAGAGCGATTGCAGGCTCTTGATCAGCCCCTCCATCTCCACGCTGATGGGGTCCGGCGTGACCCACGGCAGAACCGTGATGTCGGCTCGCAGGTACGGCTCTGCCTGGGTGGCTTTATCGGTCAGGCGCACGCGCGCGAGGCCCTGCAGCAGGACCTGGAGTGAACCGTCGGGCAGCTTCAGCAGCCGGACGATGTTGGCCGCGGTGCCGATCTGGTACAGGCCCAAAAGGTCCACGACCTCGTCCGCGGGATCACGCTGCAGGGTGATGCCAACAGGCTGACGTGCCGATACGGCATCGTTCAGCAGACGGACCCAGCGCTGGTCGGTCGCCTGTAGCGGCAAGAGCATGCCCGGATACAGCACAGCATCTCGGCTCGGCAGGATCGGCAAATTCGAGGGCAGGTCCGGATCGCGCTGTTCGTCCTCACCGGCCACGGGTACGGCGATCGGCGCCGGGACGATGTCGTCGTCGCCGATGTCGGGCGGAGGCTGCTCGGTCATGGTGTGCCTGTCTGGGACTCAGCGACGATCGGTACCTGGCGCGGCAAGCGCTTGGGCAGGGTGATCTCGAGCAGTCCGTCGCGATAGCTCGCGTGCGCGGCCGCGGTGTCGACGCCTGGTGGCAAGTTGACCGTACGCTCGAAGCGTCCGTACGGGATTTCGAGCGCGTGGTAGTTCCGCTGCTCATCTGCACGGTCGGTGCCATAACGCTCTCGCCGCACGCCTCTGATCGTCAGTGTGTGTGGTTCGGCGTGCACTTCGGTCTGCTCGGCCTGGACGCCGGCCACGTCGAACAACACGACGATTGCCTCAGCGGTCTCGTACATGTCCAGCGCGGGCGTCCAGACCGGCGAGGGTGCGGCGTGATGCGTGAAGATGATCGTGGGCCGCTTACCGGCGCGCCGGAAGTGGGCCAGGTAGCGCTCCATTTCGCGTTGCCATTCGTCGTCGTTGGCCATGGCTCTGCTCCAGAGGAGTGTACCGCTGGCTCCGCGTGCGCCTGACGGGAATTCGGCGCTTTTAGTGTGTCACATCGAGCCGGGAACTGGCTTGCGCCGCACACGCCGTTGGGTACCATCAAGGCCCCAACCAGAGAAGGGACCTGGATATCACGCCAATGAAGCTCGAGTGCTTGCAGGAGAACCTCGCCGAAGGACTCAGCGTCGTCGGGCGAGTCGTGCCCAACAAGAGCACGCTGCCGGTCCTGAGTAACGTCCTACTTTCGACGCGTGATGGCGAGCTGCAGCTCACCGCCAACAATCTCGAGCTGTCGGTGGCGCACCGTGTGCCCGCGGCGATCGGTCGCGAAGGCGAGATCACGCTGCCCGCGCGCCTTGTCGCCGACTACGTGGCCCTGCTCGACCACGGCCAGAAGGTCGAGCTCGAGCTGAACCCGAAGACGCACAAAGTGCATCTGGCGTGCGGTCGCTTCGAGGCGAACATTGCCGGCATCGCCGCCGAGGACTTTCCGCCCATCCCCGCGGTGAGCGGCGGGCCGAGCTTTTCGATCCCGGCCGGACTGTTGAAGGAGGCCATCGACGAAGTCGTCTTCGCGGCGGCGCCCGATGACACGCGGCCCGTACTGGCCGGCGCGCTGCTGAAGATGGGCGGCACCTCGCTCACGCTGGCCGCCGCCGACGGGTTTCGGCTTGCGGTGCGCACCGTCGAGCTGCCCGACGGCGGTCCCGAGCTCCAGATGATCGTGCCAGCCAAGACGCTCAATGAGGTTGGCCGCCTGCTCGGGGACGCGTCCGACGATGACCAGGTGGCCATCAACACCACCCCGAACGGTAACCAGGTGTACTTCGCGTTCGGCAAGACGGAGATCACCAGTCGACTGATTGAAGGCCAGTTCCCCGACTACCAGCGCATCATTCCGGCCGACAGCAAGACCCGCGTCAAGGTCTCGACCACTGACTTTCTGCGTGCCACGCGTGCCGCCCAGGTATTCGCTCGCGACAACTCGCACATCGTGCGCCTGGAGTGCAGCCCGGCCAAAGAGAACGCCGACCTGGCCCTCGGCTCAGTGTTGGTCAAGAGCACCAGCGCCGAGATGGGCGACAACGAAGGCAACCTGGACGCTGTCGTGGACGGCGACGACACCCAGATCGCCTTCAACGGCCGCTACTTGCGCGACGCGCTGGAAGCGATCGAAACCCCCGAGGTCCTCCTGCAGCTCACCGGCCCCAATCTCGAGCTGTCGGTGGCGCACCGTGTGCCCGCGGCGATCGGTCGCGAAGGCGAGATCACGCTGCCCGCGCGCCTTGTCGCCGACTACGTGGCCCTGCTCGACCACGGCCAGAAGGTCGAGCTCGAGCTGAACCCATAAAGTGGCCGCCGCGGCCAGGTTATGGTCCAACGGCAGAGACGATCTGGTTGCCGCGCTCGTCAGTCGGTCCAGGCAATTGACGACCGCAACGGCCACGCCGGCTCCCCGGAACATGCCCCATGATAGGGTTCTCGTCGCATACCACCGCCGCTGCGAAGCCGATGGACCGCGTTCTCCAGGAACAAATCGCGTACTACCGGGCACGGGCCCCGGAATACGACTAATGGCTCCTCCGCCAGGGGCGCTACGACCAAGGACCCGTTGTGAATGCGGGCTGGCGCACCGAGCTGGAGGAAGTGGTCCAAGCACTTGACGGGTTCGCCCTGCGCGGGCGCGTGCTCGAGTTGGCCGGCGGCACCGGCATCTGGACCAAGCAGTTGGCACAGACGGCCGCAGAGCTCACGGTCGTTGACGCCTCACCCGAGATGCTCGGGATCAACCGAGACCGTGTACGCGACCCGTACGTGCGCTACATCACCGCCGACCTCTTCGAATTGGCAGCCTGAGACCGTCTACGACGTCGTTTTCTTCGGCTTCTGGCTCTCGCACGTCCCGCCGGAGTGGTCCTGGTCGGCCTGGTTCAAGAGCCACTACATCGATTGGCCGCACATGCCTGACACATTCGAGCTGGCCAAATGGAAGGTCGACCACAACGCGCTGCTGTTGGAGCTGATCGAGCAGCGACGGGCTCTGGGCGAACGGGTCTACCGCGAGGCGCAGAACAAGTTTCAAGTCAGGTTGTCAGGCACGATCACACTGGGCGGTAAACCAGACCTGGTGACGGTGGCGCCAGACGGCTCCGTGAGGATCTTCGACGCGAAGACCGGATCTCCAAA
>VBGG01000619.1 GCA_005883405.1 Chloroflexota bacterium
AATCGGGCAAGTACGACCTGAGCTCGGTCACGCGCATCGTGTGCGGCGGATCGGCAGCGCCGCGTGGGCTGATCGAGGCCTACGACAAACTGGGCCTGAACATCCTGCACGCGTGGGGCATGACCGAGATGACGCCGCTGGGGACCGTGTCGCGACTTCGGCAGGAACTGACGGCGGCCGATGCGTCGACTCAGCTGGACTTCAAGGCTCGCCAGGGGATGCCCGCGCCGGGCGTCGAGCTACGCGTGCTGGACGACGCCGGCAACGACGCGCCGTGGGATGGCCAGACCATGGGCGAGCTCGTTGTCCGCGGGCACTGGCGACATCGTCAAGATCCATCCGAACGGTTACATCGAGATTGCCGACCGCACCAAGGACGTCATCAAGAGCGGTGGCGAGTGGATCTCGTCGGTGGCGCTCGAGAATGCGCTCATGGCCCATCCGAAGGTCCAGGAGGCGGCGGTTATCGCCGTTCCCGACGAGCGCTGGACCGAGCGACCGATGGCCTGCATCGTGGCCCGCCCCGAATTCCGCGGCGAGGTGCTTGACGCCGAGCTCACCGAGTACCTGGCGCAGCAGTTCGCCAAGTGGTGGCTGCCAGACCGCTACCTGTTCCTGGACGAGCTGCCGAAGACCAGCGTCGGCAAGTTCGACAAGAAGGCCATGCGCCAGCAGTTCGCCGCCACCGAACTGACCGTCTGAGGGACGAATCGCCTACAATTGGCGTGAAATCCGACTTATTCACTAGGAATTCCACCCTTATGGCAGTCAGTACCCGCGATCAGGAGGTTCTCGACGCGCTGCGCGTCGTTCGCGACCCCGACCTCCACCGCGACATCGTCGAGCTCGGCTTCATCCAGAACCTCACAATTGAGCCGAGCGGCGCTGTCGCGTTCACCATCAACCTGACGACCCCCGCCTGCCCCGTCAAGGACGAGCTACGAGATCAGGCGCGCATGGCCGTGGCCCGCTTGCCGTGGGTCACCGAGGTCCAGGTGAAGATGACCGCGAGCACCGCGGTCGCTCGCGGTCAGGGCACGTCCACGCCACTGATCCCGCGAGTGAAGAACGTGGTCGCCGTGGCGTCTGGCAAGGGCGGCGTCGGCAAGAGCACGACCAGCGTCAATCTGGCCGTGGCGCTGTCGCAGACGGGAGCGCGCGTCGGCCTCATGGACGCCGACATCTATGGTCCGAACGTGCCGTTGATGATGGGCATCAAGACCAGGCCCGAAGTCACGGGCGCCCAGGGCGCCATCGAGCCCGTGGTCCGCTTCGGGATCAAGCTCGTGTCGATCGGCTTTTTTCTCGACGAGAACAAGCCGGTGATCTGGCGCGGCCCGATGGTTCACGGCGCGATCCAGCAGTTCTTGCGCGACTTCGACTGGGGCGATCTCGACTATCTGGTCGTGGACCTGCCGCCGGGCACGGGTGATGCCTCGTTGAGCCTGTCGCAGCTGATCCCGCTCTCGGGCGTGGTCATCGTCACCACGCCACAGGACGTCGCCTTGCAGGACGTGGCCAAGGGCATGGCGATGTTCAAACAGCTCGAGGTGCCGGTCATCGGCGTGATCGAGAACATGAGCTACTTCATCTGCCCGAACTGCTCCGAGAAACACGAGCTGTTTGGGCGTGGCGGCGGTGAGCGCATCGCGAAGGCGTTCGGCGTGCCGTTCCTGGGGCAGATTCCGCTGCAGCCGAACGTGCGGCTCGGCGGCGACGAAGGCCAGCCGGTGGTCATCGCCGACCCGGACTCGCCCGCGGCCAAGGCGCTGAACGGCGTGGCAGGCGAAGTCGCCAGGCAGGTCAGCGTGCTCGCGTTCCAGGCGCGCGGCAACTTCGTGCCGCTCGGCGGGCTGACCATCCGCAAGACCTGAGATCGATCCGGTTAAGATGATGGGGATGGACCTTGCGGCCCTTCCCCACCTGCTGGCCGGCCTGGGCACGCTGGCCAAGGACATCGGCAAGGGCGGCGGCGGCAGCACCGAGGAGCCTACCGTGTGCATGTCGTTGCTGCCGTTCGCGCTGGGCGTGTTGTTCGTCGGCCTGCGGAAGCTGCGCCGCGATATACTCAAGCGCCTGGAGGAAGGACGGCCGCTCCGGCCACAACCGGAGAGGAAAGTCCAGACAGCGTAGAGCAAGGTGTCCGGCGCAAGCCGGGGCCGACCCGCGAGGGTCGGACGGACAGGGCCACAGAGACGTAGCCCGTGCCCGTGAGGGTACGGGGGTGAAACGCGGTAACCCCCACCTGCTGCAACCTCGAGCATGGCCGCCGACGCTGCTCGCCGAGGCCAGGGTAGAGGGCACCCGGGAATACTGGGCTGGTCTTGAACGAGACCAGAGATAGATGGCCGTCGTCAACAGAATCTGGCTTACATTCCTCCAGGCACCTCTAACGGGTCGTTTTCACGTTCAAAATCAGCCGCCCGAGCGCTCCGACCGACGTCGCGATCGGTCTCAGGCGTTGGCACCCCAGACGGACCCCATCTCCCAGACATCGAGCTTCTTCAGTCGAACGGGTCCTTCGTGGGCGAACAGCTCGACGCCGACGCTGTCGTCTCGCGAGGGATAGATGCGGCTCGTCAACGTGGCTCTGGCATTCGCATACACCTCGATGACCGACCGGTCAACGAAGATGCGCAGAGTCAGGTTCTCGCCCGCCGCGAGCTTGACATGCGTCCCGTGCGGCTCACGGTCGACAGCCGCGTCCTGGCTGGAGCGTTCACGGTCGATCGAAAGCCAGCCGCTACCTGGTTCGAAGGCGATCAGCGTCTGCTCGCTACCGTCGGGGGCACAGCGAACCTTGAGCCCGAATTGACCGGCCTGGGCCGGAACGAACTCGGCAACGATCTCGAGCGCGACACCCTGTACGCCGACTTGCATAGGCGTCGCGGGACTGACGGTTGCCGAATCGACGCCGAGATGACGGCCGCGGAGCGCATTCAGCTCTGGAGCGGGCTCTACGCCCAGGGCACCGTCCGCGGCGGGCAGGAGCACCCGCGGCAACGACATTACACCGGCCCAGGCTGCTGCGCGCTGCGCCGACGGGTCGCGGCCCTCCCTGAGCCAGCCGAACATCACCCGTCGCCCGTGGTCGTCGGTGAATGACTGTGGTGCGTAGAAATAACCACCGTCGTCCACGACGCCGCGGTGCTGCGCCTCGAACCTGTGCTCGCGAAAGCTGCCCAGGAAGTACAGGGTCTTGCCCAGCGGGATTGGCGAGATCATCAATACGTGGACGTCGCCCAATGGGAACAGGTCCGGGCACTCCCACATCTCGCCGCTCTCACCGCGGTCGCCGGTGCAGATGGGGTGCACATACTCCCAATGCATCAGGTCCAGCGACCGATACAGAAACACGGTACCTCCGACGCCGCGAATGCCAGATCCGATGACCTGATACCAGGTGTCGCCCTCCCGCCAGACGCCGTGATCGCGAAAGCCCAGCACGTCGAAGCCGGGCGGGGCCGAGGCAATGACCGGATTGCCGCGGTATTTCTCCCAACGCACCAGGTCATCGTCGGTGCTCGTCGCGAGACACGGCAGCTCGATGCGTGACCCATCGGCTCGCCTGCGCACGCCGGTGTACATGACCGTGGCGACACCATCCGAGTCGAACGCGCATCCCGAGAATACGCCGTACTCGTCGACAGTGCCTGGTGTCGGGGCCAGAGCGATAGGCAGGTCCCGCCAATGGACCAGGTCGTCGCTGATGGCGTGAGCCCAGTGGATGGCGCCCCAGACGGGTTCGAATGGGTTGTACTGGTAGAAGAGGTGGTACTGACCCTTCCACTGGATCAGCCCATTCGGGTCGTTCAGCCAGTTCGAGGGCGGCAGGAAATGGTATTGGGGCCGATGCGGATCGCCCGCAAGCAGCATTCGGCTCTCCAATGCGGGTGCGGCATGCACCATGCGGAACTATCCTTTCAATCCGCCCATCGCGATGCCCTCGATGAGATAGCGCTGGCCAATGGTGTAGACGACTAGAACTGGCATCAGCGACAGGACGACCCCAGCCAACACCACTGACACGCTGCCAGTGCCGAGGTATCCGAACAGCGTCACCACCCCTAACGGGAGGGTGAAGTTCTCGTTGGTGGACAGGAAGATCAGCGGACGGAAGAACTCGTTCCAATGGGTGTTGAATGACAGCACGGTCAGGATGGCCAGGCCCGGCGTAGCCATCGGCAGGTACACACGATAAAAGACCTGCCACTGGTTGGCGCCGTCGATGAGCGCTGCCTCCTCATAGTCGTTTGGCATGGACATGAAGTACTGGCGCAGCAGGAAGGTCCCGAAGGCGGTCGGCAGAGCGGGCAGGATCAGCGACGCCAGCGTGTCGGCGAGGCCGAGCGAGCTGATGAGCACGAACACCGGGATGATCGTGGCTTGAAGGGGCACCATCACGGTCGCCATGACAAGCCAGAACAGCGCGTTGCGAAACGGGAAATTGAGTCGCGCGAACGCATAGCCAGCCAGCGAAGCGGTCACCAGTTGGCCGAGCACAATCGCGCCGGTCACGACGAAGCTGTTGACTACGTAGGTCGCGAACGGGACGCGCTGGAAGACGTCGAAGTAGTTCGACCAGTCCGGCCGCAGTGGAATCCACTGGGGCGGCACGCTGAACGACTGGGCCGGTGTGCGCAGTGACGTAGATAAGGTCCATACCACCGGCGCCAGGATGATGATGCTGGCCGCAAACAGCAGCACCAGACGCAGCCAGTCGCCTGCTCGGTGCGACAGGTACTCGCTCCAGGTGTGTTTCCGCGGGGCGTAGGTGGCGTGATACTGCGTAGCTTCCATTGCAGGCACCTATTGGTAGAAGACCAGCGCTTTGCTGATGCGAAACTGGATGGCGGTCACCAGCATGATGACCAGGAACAGCATCGCAGCAATCGCGGCAGCGTAGCCCAGCTCGATATTTTTGAATGCCGACTCGTAGATCAACATGACGACCGTCCGCGTGGCATCGCCGGGTCCGCCTTTGACCATGACGAACGGCTCGTCGAAGATCTGGAGTCCGCTGATGATCGCGGTAACCGCGGCGAACAGGATGCTCGGACTCAGCATCGGCAGGACGATGTACCACAGCCGTCGCCAACCGGTGGCGCCGTCGACGTCGGCTGCTTCCAGGACTTCTTTTGGCAGGTTGCCGAGGCCACCGCTGAAAACGATGAACGTGAATCCCAGACGGTGCCAGACATAGACGAGCACCACGCTCAGCAACGCCCACTGGGCTTGCTCCAGCCATGGGATGCGCGGAACGCCGAGCAGCCCGAGATAGTAGTTGATGACGCCGAACTGGCTGTGGAACATGTAGGCCATCACGATCGAGATCGTGGCTGCAGAAGTGAGCAATGGCAGAAAGAACGCCGAGCGGAAGAAGTAGCGCAGCGCCGCGCGTGTGGTGCGCTGGACGCCGAGCGCCAGCGCGAACGCCAGGACCATCTCGATGATCACCGCCAGGCTAACCATCTTGGCTGTGTTGCTGAAGCCGATCAGGATGCGACCATCCGAGAAGAAGCGCAGGTAGTTGTCCAGAGCCAGGAACTCGGGCGGATCGAAGACATTCCAAGCAAAAAAACTCAGCCCCAGCGAGACAATGACAGGACCGGCGCTGAAGACCAGGATGCCAAGGAACGTGGGCAGCAAGAACACGTAGCCCAGCAGCGCTCTGCGCCGCGCCATACCGGCCAGGCTGTCTTCCATGAGCCAGCCCCTGGGGCCAGCCTGATGCCTGGGGGCAGCTACTCCAATAGTGGTCATAGTGCGTGGCTCCACCTCATGTGCCGGACCTTGTCAGGCCTTCTTACGCTTGGCCCACAGTGCCTCGAGGTCCTTCTGCATCGCATCGAGCGCGTCTTTTGGCTTCATCTCCTGTGTCATGGCCAGGCCGCTGTACTTGGTGAAGACGGTGGTCATCGGGTTCGACGCCGGCGGGGCAGGAATGGGCGCTGTATCGGGATTTTTCTCTAACGTGTCGTAGAACACCTGCCAGTGTTTCGGACCGGTCGTGGCGTATCGCTCGGCAGTCATGAACGAC
>VBGG01000137.1 GCA_005883405.1 Chloroflexota bacterium
GATGATACAGCAGAACAATCATGCGGTCAATTACACTCGGCCGGTGGCGCAGTGGACCGGCGTGAGCGGCAAACGCGTCGTCATTACCGGCGCGACGAGTGGCATCGGCCTCGCCGCGGCCCGACGCCTGGCGGCGCTCGGCGCCGAGCTGACGATCGTGGCTCGCGCCCCACACCGAGCCGCTCGCGCGGTCGAGCTGATCAATGCCGCGGCGCCGGCCGCCACGGCTGTGGACGTGCTGTCGGCCGACCTGTCTTCGCAGGCTGACGTGCGCCACCTCGCGCACGAAATCCTGCAGCGTTACCCGCGCGTCGACGTGCTCGTCAACAACGCCGGCGCGATGTACACCAGCCGGCACTTGTCAGGCGACCGGGTCGAGCTGACCTGGGCGGTGAACTATCTCGCGCCGTTTCTGCTGACGACGCTGCTCCTCGAGCGGCTGAAAGCGAGCGCACCGGCGCGCGTGATCACCACCGCCTCCGCGGCTCATTACGGTGCGCGTATCCCGTTCGACGATCTTCTGGCCGAGCGCGCCTACCCGACGATGGGTTTCGCGCGCTACGCCGAGACCAAGCTGGCGGACGTCCTGTTCAGCGCCGAGCTGGCGCGGCGACTGGAGGGGACGGGTGTGACCGCCAACTGCTTCCACCCGGGCTTCGTCGGCAGTGGTTTCAACCACAACAACGGCCTGCCGTGGCGGCTGGCGATGCTGGTTTCGCGCTTGTTCGCGCGCAGCACCGAGCGCGGAGCGGAAACATTGGTCTGGCTGGCGGACTCGCCCGACGTCTCCGAACTGAGCGGCGGCTACTTTGTCGACAAGCGCCTCAGGCGTCCGAGCGCGGCGGCCCAGGACGTGGAGGTAGCGCGGCTCTTGTGGCGGGTCAGCGAGCAGCACATTCGGCAGCCGAGCACGCTGATCTGAGTCCGCCCTGGTGGCGCGCGGGCGGCCACGCAGAGAACAATGGGCGCCGATGAAGATGCTCGTCACGTCCGCGTTCCTGCGCGACCCGTCACGCTTCGCTGAGCTCGAACAACAACACGGCATACAGGTCGTCGTGCCCAACAAGGGCGACCCTACGCCGCCGCTGATGGCCGACGTGGACGCCGTTTACGGACAGCTGACCGCCGACGATCTGGCCAATGCCAGGCAGCTGCGCTGGGTGCAGTCGCCCAGTGCCGGCGTGGAGTGGATGTGGCGCGTGCCCGCGCTGGCCGACACCGACATTGTCGTGACCAATATGCGCGGCGCCCACGCGGCGACCATCGCCGAGCATACGTTTGCGATGCTGCTGTCGCACACCCGTGGATTGCGCGCGTTCGAGCAGCTCCAGCGCGACCACGAATGGGGCCGCGGCGAGCTGGTCCTGAGCGCGATCAAAGGGCTGACGATGGGTATCGTCGGCTTCGGCAACATCGGCCGCGCGATCGCCCGCCGCGCGACCGGCTTCGAGATGCGCGTGCTGGCTGTGGATGCCGAGGCGGTGCCAGCCGGCGAGGGCGTGGAAGAAGTCTGGCCGCTCTCGCGCCTGAACGACCTGTGCCGGGAGTCGGATGTGCTGGCGATCGCGGCGCCGATCACCCCAACCAGTCGCGGCATGATCGGTCAGGAGCAGATCCGTCAGCTGAAGCGCGGCGCGTACATCCTCCAGATGTCGCGCGGCGGAATCGTGAACGAGGCGGCGCTGGTGGATGCGCTCGAAGAGGGACACCTGGCGGGTGCCGGCCTCGATGTGACCGAAACGGAGCCGCTGCCGGTGGGCGATCCGTTGTGGACGGCGCCCAATCTGATCGTCACGCCGCACACCTCGGCGTCCTCAGCGCTGACCACCGCGTTGCACTGGTCGATTCTGTCCGAGAATGTGGGCCGTTTTATGCGCGGCGAGGCGCTGCTGAACCTGGTCGACAAGCGCCGCGGCTGGTGAGATCCGAACTATGCCGATGGGACGGCCTGAATGCTTCCCAGGTGTTCTAACAGGCAGCATTTAGGCCGAGGTCGGCGGGCGGAGGACGATGCGGTTATCGATGACGCCCTCGCGTGCCAGCGCGCGGGCGGTGGCTTCGGCACGCTCGCGGTCTTCCTGGGCGAGTGCCTCGCCCTCCAGCACCACGACGTCCGCCTCGATCCGCACCCGCAGCTTGTCGATGCCAAGATCGTCATCGGCGAGCAGCCGTTGTTCGATGCGGCTGGCGATCTGCATGCGGCTCAGATCGGAGTGCTCGGCTGCGTCGCGAATGAGACGCTCCGTGTAGCGCACCAGCATATCCAGCACCGCCTCGATATCCACGCGACCGGTGTTGATCACCAGATCCCACTCGTGCGGGTCGAGCCACTTGATGCCGAAAAGGTAGCGCAGGTACTCAGCCGATTCGCGATCCTGCTTCTCGATGAGTCGCCGCGCGCGATCGGCATCCTGGACCCCTTCGTCCAGGAGCCGCGCGATGCGCTCCTCGATCGGCGCGACCACGAACACGCGTACCACCGTCCGCAGGTCGCGCAGGAAATGTCCCGCGCCGTGCCCGACGATCACCACGTTGTCGGCCATGGCCATGTCGGTGATGACGGCCTTCAGCGCCGCGACGTACGCCTCACGGTCCCCGGTGAGCTGCTCTCCGAGCTGCTCCCAGATCGAGAGCGCGCGGCCTTCGCTCTCGACCGTCTGCGGGAGGCGCTCGACACCGCTGCGCGCGGTGACGGCGTGCGTCAGCTCGTCGCGGCTGACGTAGCGGTACCCCAGGCGTCTGGCGAGCATGCGCGCCAGGTCCTGAGTGCCACTGTGCGCTTCGCGCGAAAAGGTGATGACGGCCATCGCTCTACTCGGACTGGGCTCGCAGCGTTGACAGTAGCCCGGCGACAATCGCCAGTGCGGCGAGAAACAGCAGCGTCTCATGAAATGCCGGCAGCAGCGTGACAGGTGGCGCGTCGAGGGTTCGTGCGGCCTGTGCGCCAAGCCTGGTGGCAAGGCGGATGGTCAGCACCGCGCCCGTTGCGGCCACACCCAGGCTGGTCCCCAGGCTGCGCGCCATGTTCAGGATTCCGCCAGCCACGCCGAGCCGGTTGGCCGGAGCGCTGCCCATGACGGCGGCGTTGTTCGGCGGCGTGAATAGGCCCAGCCCGACGCCGAGCAGGGCGAGCAAGCCGACGGTCGCCGGCAACGTCAGGTCCGGCATCAGCGCCAGGGCGGCGAGAGCAACCGCCGCGCTAGCCATACCGGCCACCGTCGGCGGAGCTGGACCGATGCGGTCCGCCAGCGTGCCGGCGACGGGCGCCAGAACCCCCAGCGCGATGGGGATAGGGGTCAATAAGAGCCCGGTCTGGGCGGCGGACTGGCCCAGAATCCGCTCCAGGAAGAACGGCATGAGAAACAGAGCACCGAACAGCACCGCGTAGGACAGGAGTCCGGCAAAAAGTCCGAGGCTGAACGCTCGCACGCGCAGCAGCCCGGGATCGATGAGCGGCGAAGCGGAACGTCGCTCGGCGACCCAGAACGTCGCCATGCACGCCACCGCCACGCCCACCGTCAGTATCAACATCGGGCTCGTCCAGCCCCACGTGTTGCCCAGCGTCATGGCCAGCAGGAGTGCCGATACCGCTGGACCCAGCAGCGCGGCGCCCAGCCAGTCGAACCGCTCAGGTTCAGAAGCGACCTCCGCCGCCGCTTCGCGAGTGGTGCACGGCAGCACCACGCGGGCCAACGCGGTTCCCGCGATGCCTACCGGCACGGCGATGAAGAACACCCACTGCCAGCCCAGCGTATCGATGAGGAGACCACCAACTGACGGTCCGATTGAGAGTCCGACGGCCTGGGCGGCGCCCTGGACGCCGATGGCGCGACCAAGCGCGCGGCGGGGCACGGCAGCCGTGATGATGGCGACGCTGTTGGCCTGCAGCATGGCCGCACCCACGGCCTGCACCACGCGGAAGGTGATCAGCCACGCCAGGGTAGGGGCCACTCCGCACAATGCGGAGCCGGCGATGAAGACGACGAAGCCCCACGAGTAGAGCATCTTGCGACCGAGCAGGTCCGCCAATCGCCCGAGTGGCACGACGAGCGCCGCCAGCGTCAGCAGATAGGCGATGGAAACCCACTCGACGCTGTCGATCGGCGCCGCGAAGACCTGTTGTAGCGTCGGCAGCACCAGCCCGGCGATGCTGGCGTCCAGCTGTCCCAGAAAGGCGCCCACGCACACCGTCCCGACCACAAGCCAGCGGTACGCCGGCCACATCGCGATGCGTGGCAGAGGCGGCTGCTCGGCCAGAAACGGCCTGAGCGCGGACACTACCCCAACGTTATGCGACACGACGCACGAGGCACGACGATCGAGGGGGCGCCCGCCAGAAAGCGGCTACCTGTCGGCGTGACATGCTCGGCACCTGCACGTATGATGGAAAAGGAGGGCGCATCGATCGCGGCGGGGGTTGGATCGACGCGTCCAGACGATATCGGGTCCGTGCGACGGAGCGCGGTCGGCGGGTCTTTGATGATGGACGCGGACGACTCGGTTCTCGCTACCCCCCTGGCGGCTGCCGAAGGCGTGCAGTGGCACGAACGCCTGTCGGCGTTGAGGAATCTGACTCAGGAATTGACCCGGCCGCTCGATCTCGACGAGCTGTTTGGCGTCATTCACCGCGAGCTCGCCACGATCCTTCGCGCCGAGGCGTTCTTTTTTGCGCTCTTCCACGAAGCGAGTCAAACGGTCGAGGTCGTGCGCCAGGTGGAATCAGGGGTGGAGCTCGCAGGGGGGAGCTTCCCGGTGGGATCGGGCTTGACGAGCCAGGTCATCAGCAGCCGCCGGTCCCAACTCATTCGTCGCTGGTCAGAGAACGGCCCACCGGTGCATGTGCAGTACGCCAGCCAGACACCAGGGCTGCCGGAGTCGGCCATCCTGGCACCTCTGGTGTACGGCGAGCACGTGCTCGGCGTCCTCGCCGTTTACAGTTACCAACCCGACTCGTTTGACCGGAACGACTTGCTGGCGCTGGAAGTGGTCGCGACCCAAACGGCGATGGCCGTCGCCAACCTGCGCCACTCCGACTATCTGAGTTAGAGGCGATCCTCGCCAGCATGGCGGATGCGCTGCTTATCGTCGATGCGGCCGGCCGAATCATCCGGCTCAATCACGCCGCCCGCCAGCTGCTGAGTCTGAACGACGCGAGCATCATCCTCGGGCAGCCGCTCGACCGCGAGCACTGGGGGAACTGGCCGTTGGGAGCCCAGGAGGTGGCGGAAACCCTCGCGCCGATGGTGGAAGCCCTGCAACGCGGCGAAGTGATCGCCGATACCGAGGTCGATCTGGAGGGACCCGGCCGACGCATTCTCAGCTTTACGGGGACGCCTCTGCGTGACGCGTTTGGCACGTTCAGCGGCAGCGTGCTCATCGTGCGCGACGTCACTGGCCGGCGCGAGGTCGAGGACCTCAAAGACGAGGTGCTCTCGATCGCTTCGCATGATCTGCGAGTGCCGGTGGCGGTCATCAAAGCGCAGGCGCAACTACTTCGAAGATTGATCGACCACAACAAGGCTGACATCGGGGCGATCGACGAGGGCCTGGGCTCGATCGTCGGCCAGACTGACCACCTCAGCAGGCTCCTGACACTGCTGCTGGACCTCTCCCGCATCGAAGCAGGCCGGCTCGAGCTGGCGCCTGCGCCGATGGATCTCCGCTTGCTGATCTCTCGCACTATCAAGGGTATGCAGGCGACGACACGCCGCCACGTTCTGCAACTGCGAGCGCCCCAGCAGGTGCGTGGCAATTGGGACGAACATCGGCTGCAGGAGGTGCTGGAGAATCTGCTTGCCAATGCCGTGAAGTACTCACCGAAGGGAGGAACCATCGGCGTGCACGTGCGGGCAGGCAAGCGGAGCGTGACCGTACGCGTCAACGACCAGGGCATCGGGCTGGACCTGGACGAGATGCCACACGTGTTCGAGCGGTTTTATCGCGCGAAGGGCACACGCGCGCTGGAAGGAGCCGGGCTCGGGCTGTACGTGTGCCAGGCGATCGTGGCTGCGCACGGGGGGCGCCTGTGGGCCGAATCGGCCGGCTCAGGCCATGGCAGCACGTTCTCCTTCACTCTGCCCCACGCCACGATGGCTGACGCGTAGCCATCGTGGCGGCCGGGCTAGAGGGGCAGCCGAAAAGGTCTTTTGGCATTGACCGCCCCTCTAGCCCAATCTGTTGATCGAAGTTCGGCCGACTGCGACTTGCGCCGAAAACCGGCTTGTCGGCCGAACTTCTAGTCCCAGGGAATGTCGTCACGCTGCTGTACGTAAGCCACCGACCAACTGGACATCGTGGTGCTTCCATAACTCCAGCCGGAGAAAACGGTGACGAAGACGATGGCGGCAAGCGCGAGAAGGTGGTAATTGATGGCCTGCATAGGGACTCCTCGGTAGTTGAAACGAAGCCGGAGAGGTTCCCACGAGCCGCTTGGGTAACATTATCCAGTCGACGCAAGAACAGTATCTCATACAAAGAGAGCACGTTTCGTCTCTCAGCGTTCACCGTTTAGTTACAGTTCGCGTCCGAAAGCCAGCAGTATCGTGAGCTTCACGTGATGTTCAGACGTGTTTCCAGGGGACGAGCGCGCGCTCAAGCCAGTTCAGCAGCACGGCGCTGGTGAAGCCGACAAGCGCGATGATCAGCAGGCCGACGTACATCTTTTCCACCTGGAACACCTGCCAGCTGGTCCAGATGAGATAGCCGAGGCCACTCCTGGCGCCGACGAACTCGGCCGAGACGATCACCAGCAGCGCCACGCCCATGCCGAGCTTGACGCCCGCCACGATCAGCGGCAGCGCACCTGGAAATGCGACGTCGGTGAACATCATCAGCCGACTGGCATGGAAGTTCTTGCCGACGTCCAGATAGATCCGGTCGATGTTCCGCACGCCAGCCACGGTGTTGATCAAGACCAGGTAGATGACCGCGGTGGCGATGATGGCGTATTTGCTCTCTTCGCCGATGCCGAAGATCATGATGAACAGCGGCAGGATGGCGATCTTGGGAATGGGAAACGTGGCGTCGATGAGCGGTTGAACGACCGCCCGGATCGGGCTGAACAGGCCCATCGCCAGACCGATCACAATCCCGGGCACCGCGCCGAGCAGAAAGCCGATGGCGATGCGTTCCAGGCTGATGCCCAGGTGAAACCACAGCTCGCCGGTTGGGAACTGGGACGACGGACGCAGCATCTGCCACAGCACACCGAAGATGCTGCTCGGCGCCGGGAAGAAGCGGGTGTCGATGACATGGAGCTGCGCGAATAGCTCCCACAGGCCCATTAGGATCAGCGGCGACAGGACTGACAGGCCGCGTTCGAGCGCCGCGCCCTGGAGGCGTAGCCGGCTGCCGGCGGGGGAAACTCCAGAGGCGCTCATCGGCGCACGTCCCCGCTGGGCTCGGCCTCGAGCTCGGCGCGGCGGGGGAGGGATTCCATGTCACCGGGAGCGGACATGGCAAGCGCTCCGCAGCGGTTGGCCAGGCGCAGCGCGTCGGCGGTCCCGAAGCCGCGCAGCAAGCCCGATATCAGGCCAGCCGCGAACGCGTCGCCCGCACCGACCGGATCGATCACTCGCTCCAGTCGATGCGCTGGTACCCGCGTCAGCTCGTCGTGGGTGACCGCCAGCGCGCCCTCGGCACCGAGCTTGAGTACAACCATGTCCGGACCGAGCCGCTGCAACTGGCGCGCGGCGATTTCGGGGTCGGCTTCGTCGGTGAGAACCTCCGCCTCGTCGATGCCTGGCAACAAGATGTCAGACCGAGCGGCGAGATCGCGCACCACGCGGCGAAATTCATCGCCGCTCCACAGCTTCGAGCGGTAGTTCGGGTCGAGCACCACCGGCACGCCGGCGGTTCTGGCGATCTCGGCCGCGGCGAATACGGTCTCTTTGCACGAGTTCGACAGCGCGGGAGTGATGCCGGTCAGGTGCAGGAACTTCGCTTTGCCGAGGTATTCAGCGTCCAGATCCTCGGGCGAAAGGCGGCTAGCGGCCGAGCCGCGGCGGTAATAGACCTGGTCGATGGGTCCGACTTCGCGGCGTTCACGAATGACGATGCCAGTCGGCGCGTTTGGATCGCTGATGACTCGCGAGGCGTCGACACCTTCACCGCGGACACGAAAGACGACGGCACGACCGAACTCGTCATCTCCGACTCGGCTGAACCAGCCGGTGGTGTGACCCAGTCGCGCCAGGCCGACGGCCACGTTGCTCTCCGCTCCGGCGATGTGCCGCCGGAACGTTGTCGCCTCGCGCATCGGACCGGTCTGCTCTGCGAGCAGGAGCACCATGCTCTCACCGAAGGTGACAAGGTCGAGCATGCACCTCTGAGGATAGAATGGCAGACCGAGGAGGTGCGGCATGCTGAGTCGCGAGGACAACGAGCTGATCACCAGGACGGGACCGGGAACGGCGATGGGCGAGGTGCTGCGGCGCTACTGGATGCCTATCCTGCTGGAACGCGAGCTGGCAGAGCCGGACGGAGAGCCAGTCAGAGTACAGGCCCTCGGCGAACGACTCGTTGCCTTCCGTGACACCGAGGGGCGGATCGGCCTGCTCGACGAGTTCTGCCCGCACCGCCGCGTCTCGCTGTGGCTCGGCCGGAACGAAGAGTGCGGCCTGCGCTGCGTCTACCACGGCTGGAAATACGACGTTGACGGCAACTGTGTCGATCAGATGAACGAGCCCGGCGAAAACAGCTTCGCCGACAAGGTCCACATCAAGCACTACCCGACCCTCGAGCTGGGCGGCATCGTGTGGACCTTTATGGGGCCTGCTGAGAAGATGCCGCCACCGCCATCGTTCGCCTTCACCCGGGTGCCAGCCAGCCACCGCCATGTCTCGAAAGTCATCGAGGAGTGCAGTTGGCTGCAGGCGCTCGAAGGCGGCATCGACACGTCGCACGTGCCGATCCTCCACCGCGCCCTGGTCGCCAACGGCAAACGCCCCGGCGTCGATCCGCGCAGTCCGTTCGTGCGCGGTGGTCCGCCGACGCTCGAACTTGACATGACCGACTACGGCTACCGCTACGCTGGCATCCGCAAGCTGCCGGAGGGCGGCAGGTACGTGCGCGCCTACCACTACATCGTGCCGTTCACCCAGCTGCGACCCCAACAGCTACGCCTCGTCGGTGCGCCAGACCGCGCACGGGAGGTCGATGCGGGTCATTTCTGGGTGCCGATGGACGACCACACGTGCATGGTGTGGAACTTCCTCCACAGCTACGGCGAAGAGCCCATCGAGGACGAGGAACGCCGCGAATACGGTAACGGCAACGGTCCGGACCACGTGGACCAGACGACCTTCCGCGCATTTCGCAACGCGCGCAACCACTGGGGCATCGATCGAGCGGCGCAGAAGACGGAGACCTTCTCCGGGATCGAGGGCGTCAACGCCCAGGATCGCGCAGTTCAGGAGAGCATGGGCGCGATCGTCGACCGCAGTGAGGAGTACCTCGGTCCGGCCGACAAGGCGATCATCGCCATGCGACGGCTGCTGCTCCAGTCCGTCCAGACGGTCCAGGCGGGCGGGTCGCCACCCGCGGTCGACACCAGCTACTACGACCTGCGCGCGATCGAGCGGATCGTACCTGACGGCGAGGAGTGGCGCGATTCCGTCCTACCACTCATGTATCCGGCGGCCGAGGAGAACCTTGACATCATTCCGGCTGACAGGGTGCTAGCCCCTGTATGATAAGCGCGTCCGGGTACCCGCACCCGCAAATAGCCCTATCCAGCCAGACGCGTTACGCGTTAACATAGAGAGCGCCACGACGATGATGTCCTCGGTTATCCATGCCCGCCTGGAGTACCAGTGCGGCCACGCAGCGCTGGTGTCGCTGCCGCGTATTAAAGGTGAGACTGCCGCTCAGCGCAACGCGCGTGTCGCGCGGGAAAAGAGCGCCGCCCTGGAGCGCCAGTGCGACTTCTGCGGCCCGCTGGTGCTGGAGCTCGTTACAGCTGCCCCGCCCGAGTTGGCACTGGTGGCGGCCGATTTGCCGTTGACAGTGGTAGCCGTCGAAAGCGTGGCGGCAGGCGTCGATGGACACCAGCTTAACGGAGCCGAAGGACCCGCGGAGACGGTCGAGGTCGAAGTGCTGGAACCGGTTGCGGTCGCGGTGGCGGAGCCGGTCGAGCTACCCGCCGCCGCGTCTGAAGCCGAAGTCGAAGTCGAAGTCAGCTCTGGCAGGCAGCCAGTCGTGCGCCGCGCCGCACGCGCGAAAGCACCGCGGCCAGCCGCGGATCTGCGGAGGTTCCTGATCGAGTACCGGGTAGACCGCGTTGTCCGGGCGGTCGACATGCGCGACGCGCTGCGTCAAGTAGCGTCCCTGGGCGCGACCGACGTTCTGGAGATTGCCCGACAGGACTGAGCAATCGGCCGTTCTGCCGGCTCGGTAGCTATCACGTGCTCGAACTGCAGAAGGTGACTGTCCAGTATGGTGGGTTCACCGCCGTCGAGGACATCACCTTCGAAGTTCCAGCTGGTCAGTTCGTGGCGGTAGTCGGGCCGACCGGCTGCGGTAAGTCATCGCTGCTCAACCTGGTGGCGGGTCTGCTCGCACCAGCGCAGGGCTCCGTTCGCACCGGCGCGCGGCCAGTCAACGCGGTCAACCGCGACTGCGGCTACATGTTCCAGGTGGACGCGTTGCTGCCGTGGAAGACGGCCCTTGATAACGTCCTGCTGGGTCCGATACTACGCGGAACCTCCAGGACGGAGGCCAGGAGCCTGGCGCGCCAGTGGTTGGCGCGGGTCGGACTCACCGGGTTCGAAGACCGCTACCCGCACCAGCTGTCCGGAGGACAGCGGAAGCGGGTGGCGATGGCTCAGGTGCTCGTGAATCGTCCGCCCATCCTGTTGATGGACGAGCCCTTCAGCGCGCTGGACGTCCAGACGCGCGCCCTCATGGAGCAGGAGTTGTTGGGGCTCTGGCAGGAGCAGCAGGCCACGGTCCTGTTCGTGACGCACGATCTGGAGGAGGCGATCGCGCTGTCCGATCGCGTGCTGTTGCTGACCGCTGGACCTCGCTCGCGGCTCAAGGGCGACCACGCGGTTGACCTTCCCCGACCGCGCAACGTGGTCGAGGCTCGTTTCACGCCGGGTTTCAGCGAGATCTACGAGCGTGTCTGGAGCGGCCTGCGCGAGGAGGTGCTGGCGAGCTATGCGCGCACACGGTAGTTTCTACCCCAGAGGGGACCCGCGGGGGGATCGCATCGACCGGAGCCAGCGAGATGACGGTAGCGGCCCGCGGGCGGCCGACACATCTCTTCCGAAGGGTCCCTTCGGGGAAAGCTGATCGTTGATGCGCGCACGCGCAACTAACCGGGGGATGGTTATCGGACTGCAACTGGCCATCCTGGTGGCGGTGATCGCCCTGTGGGAGGTCGGCACCAACACGTCGACGGGGGCGAACCGCTTCCTGATTGATCCATTCATCTGGTCGCGACCGTCGCGGATCGTCGGCCGCGTGGGCGAATGGCTCCAGAGCGGCATCATCCTCAACAATGTCTTCATCACCCTGTATGAAGCGCTGATGAGCTTTGTGCTCGGCGCGTTGGCCGGTGTGGTGGTCGGCTTTGTCCTGGCGCGGTCCGACCTCTGGTCGCGGGTGCTGAACCCCTTCATCCAGGTTCTCAACGCGTTGCCGCGGCTCGTCTTCGCCCCGATCTTCTTCCTGTTGTTCGGTCTGGACGAGAATTCGAAGATCGCGCTGGGCTTCTCACTGGTGTTCTTCATCGTCTTCTTCAATGCCTACCAGGGCGTACGGGAAGTCGATCGCAACGTCTTCAACAACGTCCGCATGCTTGGCGCCAACGAGCGCCAGATGACCTGGCACGTGCTGTTGCCCTCGGCCCTCACGTGGATCCTCACCAGCCTGCACACCTCGGTTGGTTTCGCAATGGTCGGCGCGGTCGTCGGCGAGTACCTCGGCGCGGCGCGCGGACTGGGCCACGTGATCGCCCAATCCGAAGGCAACCTCGACGCGACAGGCGTTTGGGCGGGGATGCTGGTGCTCTGCGTCGTGGTCGTGGTGGTAGAAGTGTTAGTAACACAGCTGGAGCGCCGCCTGGTGCGCTGGAAGCCACGGCCCGCCGGCGAGCTGCTCACGGCTTGAGGAGGATAGACAGACGTGTACAGATCGACTGTCCTGAGCATGGCGCTGGTGTTCGTCACCGCGTGCAGCGGCGCCGCGACGAATCCGCCATCTGCAACGGCGCCCGCCGCGAGCTCCGGCGGTGCGGCGGCGTCGGGCGGAGCGCCCGAGAAGTCGGCGCTGAAGATCGGCGTTGGCGGCCAGGGCCAGATCATCTATATGCCGCTCACACTGGCTGACCAGCTCGGCTACTTCAAACAGGAGGGCCTGTCGGTCGAGATCCAGGACCTGAAAGGCGGCGCGGATGCACTGACGGCGATGATCGGTGGTTCCACCGATGCCACGATGGGCTTCTACGAGCACACCATTCGCACCCAGACGCAAGGCAAGCTCATCCAGATGATCGCGACCTGCGATCTCTACCCGGGCCTGGTGATGTTCGCGGGGAAGTCGCACCCCGAGGCCAAGACGATCAAGGACCTGGCGAACCTCAAAATCGGGATCACGTCAGCCGGCTCGTCGACCGAGGAGATGGTGAAGTTCCTCTTCAAAAAGAACGGGCTCGACCCGGCGGCGGCCCAGACCGTTGCCGTGGGAAGCGGCGGACCCGCCATCACCGCGCTGAAGAATGGCGTGGTCGACGCACTGGTGACGGTCGAGCCGGCGGCATCCACGATTGAGAAGAACAGCGATGGGAATGTGCTCTATGACACACGTACCGAGCAGGGCACCCGCGACGTTTTTGGCGGAGCGTGGCCCGCGGGCGGCTTTTACGTGCCGGTTGACTTCGTGCAACAGAATCCCCGCACCGCACAGGCGCTGGCACGCGTGGCCGTCGATACCTTGAAGTACATCAAAGATCACAGCCCAGAAGACATCGCTGCCAAGCTACCGGGGCAGTTGTTTTATCCAGACGGTGATCAGGCGGCCTTCGCCCAGGTGCTGGGTGCCAACCAGAAGATGTTCAGCCAGGACGGCAAGATGCCCAGCGACGGGCCGACCAACGTGCTGGAAACGCTCAAGGCCGCGGATACACAGACGGACTGGTCCAAAGTCGATCTGTCGAAGACGTTCACCAATTCGTTCGTTGAGGCGGTGAAGTAACCGGCGCGTCGCGGTGGAAGGGTGAGTCCGGGCCGAGCACGGGGGCGGGCGAGGCGAAGTCCCAGGCGGTGCTCTCCCAGTTGTCGGTTGCGTCCGGGCGAGGCACCCACGGCGGCAGCTCCATGAGCAGGTGCTCCGACAGGGCTACCAGGTACGGCTCATACGCCGCGCGTATGGCTGCCAGACGTTGTTCGGTCACGATCAGCTCGGAGTGCGCGCCCTTTCCGATCAGCTCCCACAGTCGCTTGGCTGCCGCCGGATCGAGCCGCTCCTTGTCTGGCGCTCGCGGCGCCGTGTTGAACACGTGCGCCAGATCGGCCACCGCGTGACGCGCGATGGCGAAGGTGAAAGCAGCTTGCCGACTGGCCCGACTCGATCCGCAGGCCTGGATAAATGCGCACAGATCCAGAATCACCGCCAGCGCCGCAAGCCACGATTGGTTCTCGTGCTGAGACCTGAAATAGGCCAGCGTTGGATACGACAGGTGGCTTTCGAGCAGGTCCGCCACCCAGCTCTCCCATTCGCGCAGCAGCTGATCCAGAACCATCAGGTCGCCGCCAACCACGTTGCGGCGCAAGAGCTCGCCAACGCTCGGCGGCGAGCCGGCGCGTTGGTCGAGCAGCGAGACATTTGTCTCGCGACGGGCGAACATCTGGTAGACGATCGGCAGGTAGCCAATAACCAGCGCGAGGAAGCCGAACCCGGTTCCGCCCTCGACAACCGTCAGCGCGCGCGCGAACGTGGTGGTGGGCACGACGTCTCCCAGACCCAGCGTGAAAAAGGTCGTACCGCTGACGTACACGACGGTACCGTAGTCGACCGGTCCAGCCTGGCTGCTACTGAGGCCTGAGCCGGTGGCCCAATGCAGAAAGCTGAAGCCAATGATGATCACGATCGCCCACACGACGAACAGCAGGATCAGCGACAGCGGGCCATAGAAGCTCAGGAAGGTCTCGCGGCGAGTCGCGTCCTGGATGCGGCGCGCCATGGCGCTGTACGGACGCCACGTGACGACGTAGAAGATGAGCGCGATGCGAAAGCGTCGGGAGACGCGGCGTGGGAGGACTACGGTTTCGAAGGCGTCCCACAGGCCGCCGGCGACGAGCCCGAAGCCGAATACGAAGACCACCACCGAGGCGAGCATTTCAGATACCGGTTCAGGGATTAACCGCCACGCCGGCGGACCTCACTCCAGCCAGTGCGTCGGCGCGCGGGCAGCGAAGCGAAAGCGGCGCGCGGGGCTCTCGCGATCGACTTCGACTTCTACCTCCACGAAGCCAGCAGCTTGGAGTCGATCGGCGAGCGTCGCGGGGTCGACGGGAACACACACGTCGCCCGCGTGCAGCTCGCGCCAATCTGGCCGATCGATACTGTCGACGCCGACGAGTAATCCGCGGGGGCGGAGGACGCGGCGCAGCTCGGCCAGCAGGCGATCCTGATGTTCAGGCGACGGCACGTGATGCAGCATGGTGAAGCACGTCGCCCCGGAGAACCGCCCGGCCGGAAATGGCAGCGATGCGCCATCGGCGTGAACCACGCTGACGTTGTTGCCGGACATGCGCGCCGCCAGCGCTGTCGCCAGGGCGTCGTCCACGTCTACGGCGGTGAGCTGCCTCACCCGCCTGCGCAGCACATCGGTGGTGAGACCCGGCCCCGGTCCAACCTCCAGGACGTCATCACCCAGGTCGCGTCGGCTCAACGCCCAGGGCAGGATCTCCTTTTCGACGGTTTCGGCCCATTCGGCGCTGGCACACACCTCGAGATGTCGCTTGTTCATCGCAGCTAGTGGGTAGAGTAGCAGTCGATGGCGCTCAGGAACCGGGTCACGCCGTTTGGTGAGATCGTCGCGGTTGCCGGTCGTGGAACGCTGATGGGCAACCGCGGCGTGCTACACAATCGCGAACGGGACCTCGTGCGCGACTGGCAAGTGCGACGCTGGATCGCGTGCCGCCTTGAATTTCGCGGTCGCCACCGCGAAGTGATGACTCCTGGCTCGTACACCGAGCTGTTTTTTCTGGACGAAGCTGCCGCGCTAGCCGACGGCCACCGGCCATGTGCCGAGTGCCGCCATGCCGATTACATGCGATTCCAGGCTGCCTGGCGGAGCGCGCGTGAGCTTCTGAAAGTGCCCTCCGCCGATGAAATGGACGTAGTCCTGCACGACGAACGGCGAACCGCGCCCTGGCGGAAACGCACACACACAGCGGAAATCGCTTCGCTGCCCGATGGGAGCTACATCGCACTGGATGGCCGCGCCTGGCTGGTATACGGCGAATGGGTGCACGCCTGGTCCCCGGATGGCTATGTCGAACGTCAGCGTCGGCCGCCGTCGGGTACGGTCAGCATGCTCACACCGCCATCTATCGTCGGGGCGCTCCGCGCCGGTTACCGATCGGTCGTCCATCCGAGTGCCAATCCCGGCGGGACCTCCGGAGCTTATTGACTGGTGTCCAGACATTTGCATCCGAATGTGCTATTGTCCGGGTACCAGTCATTCGCCGTGGGACCACACCGTTGGGCAATCATTCGGCGCGACCTCCGCGTCTTGAGTCACGCCCTTGACATCCACCGCGTGGCGACACGTGCGTCGATACTGTAAGTTTCGGGAGACGGAGGACAGGAGAGGTGATGGAGACGGAGAGCCGTACGGAAGCCGGAGCGGGCGAGTCGCGTCGCGGCGGGGGCGAGGGCGCGGGGACACGCCGCAAGTTGAACGAGGAGCAGGAGCGAGAGGTCACGCGCCTGTACGCGGAGACCGACACACCGGTCTCTGAAATCAGCAAGCGATTTGGCATCGGAGAATCGTCGGTCTATCGCGTCGCTCAGCGGCATGGCGCCTCACTGCGTGGCAGGACGGCTCCAACGCCAGCGGCGAGCACCGGCCGCCCGGCGGGCAGGCCGCCAGGCCGACCGGCAGGCACCGGAGGCGGTCGCGGTGGCGCGCGTGGCGGCGCCGCCGCGGCGGCAACCACCACCGGACGAGCTGCCGGTGGCACGCGTGGCCGGCGCGCCGCTGGCGCAGCCGCGGCAACCCCCACGCCGACGCGGGCACCGTCCGCCAATGGCCGCCGCAGGGGCGCCGGCGGAGGACGCGGTGGGGCACGCGCACTGGCCACCCGTGCGGCTGCCACGGCCGACCGCGCTGGCGGACGCGGGCCCGGACGAGGTCGAAGGGCGGGTGCCGCGGCTGGAGCAACACGGGCCACAGTCGCTGCGCGTACGTTCCGAGTGAGCTTCACCGCGGTGCGTGTATTCACCGCCAACTCGATGGCCGATGCCATCCGCCAGGCGGAGGCCGCCGGAGCAACCGATATCACTGGCGTCCAGCGCAACGATTAGAAAAACTCCCTCTCCCTCTCGGAGAGGGCTGGGGTGAGGGGTGCGTATCTTCGCAAACGTTTGCTCTCGTACGCACCCTCACCCGCGCTGCGCGCGGCCTGTCCCAAAGGGAGAGGCGAATTGAGAACTTGATGAAGGTTGTCAGAATCAGCGATCTGCCGAAAGAGCCGGCCGAAAGCCCGTTGTTCACCGGCGGCCAGGTGTTCCGTCAATTGATCATCGACCCGTCGGAGTCACGCAGCTTCAACTTCAGCATCGTCAACTTCAGCGCGGGTTCGCGGAACAAGTTCCACAGGCACACGTCCGATCAGATACTGATCGTGACCGAGGGCACCGGCGTGGTGGCCACCGCCGCCGAGCAGCGCAGGGTCAGCACCGGCGACGTGGTGCTCATCCCGGCCGGTGAAGACCACTGGCACGGCGCGCCAGGCTCGACGCCCATGAGCCACATTACGATCCAGACGAAGGAGTCGCAGACGACGCAGACGGAGGCATAAGGCGCTCCACGGGAGAGCGTGACCGCTTGGGAGTGGGCACTTCCGCCCGCTGGCCTCAAGAGGCGAAAGGAGGCGGACGCCTTTCCGTCTCTAGGCGGAGGGCGGCTCGGCCTCGGAGCCGGGCCGCCAGTAGACGCTCTGGTGTCGCTGCAGCAGGCCGGCGCCGACCAGCTCGCGGCGGAGGGTGGCTGGATCGGGGTGGTGCCGCAGGAGGACTTCATTGACCTCTGTCTCGCGGTACCGCGCGTCAGCGCGGAACTGGTGAGCCAGTCGCCTGAGGACCACCGCGCGCTTCTTGCGACTGGCGGGAATTTCCTTCAGCCGCTCGCCGTCGAAGAAGTCGCGCAGCACCTTTCGCTCCCAGGCCTCCGCCTCCAGGCTGTCGGCAAACGCGGCAACCCGCTCCATGCTGAGGATGTCGCGGCTCAGCGCGCGCAGCGCCTCGTCGTCGAGCCGGTAGACGTGGACATTCCCTTCGGCCCGCATCTTGACGACACCCAGCTCGCGCAGCAGCGCCAGATGGTGCGAAACGGTCGGCGGCCGCAGGTCCAGCAACGCGGCGAGCTCGTCCACGCTGCGTTCGCCGCTGGCGAGCACGCCGAGCATGCGCAAGCGGCTGGCATCGGCGAGGGTTTTGAAGAAGCGCAGCACGCGCCCGAGTTCGGCTTCGGTCATGCTCGTTAGACTAGCATCTAATTAGACCGTCGTCAACACTGTTCACGTAATGCGGCTGCCGCGCCGCGGCGCGTGCGTAGACTCTCGCGTGACCACCACCCTCACCTGTACACACCTCAATCAGATCCGCGACGTGTCGCCGCGCACGCCCGATGGCTGCGAGGAGTGTCTGCAGACCGGCAGCACCTGGGTCCACCTGCGCGAGTGCCTCACCTGCGGGCATGTCGGTTGCTGCGATAGCTCGCCCAACCGGCATGCCACCGCGCACAACCGCGCCGTGCACCATCCGCTCATCAAGTCCTTCCAACCGGACGAGAGCTGGGGCTACTGCTATCCGGACGACCTGTTCTTCGAGGAGGCGCCTGCGCTTCCGGCCTGATCGCCCCGCTTGAAGAGGTCGGCATAGCGCCGCGTCAGCTCGATGTACTGGCGGCCGAATTCGCGCGTCTCCAGGATGCCAGTCCCTTCGTCGAGCTCGTTCCAGGTCTCGATCGCCATGATCTTGCGACCTGAGGCAACGGCCAGACGCAGATTCTCCTCGTAGTACGCGCCGGCGCGTCGCGGAGTATCGACCGCGTCCGGACCCTGCTCATCGAAGCTGGTGAAGCCAGGCCCGACTTCGGCCACCGTAAAGCGCGTGTCGGGATTGAACCCGAACGCCGCCGCACCCCAGTTGTAGAGCCCCGCCGTGCGCAGCACCTCGTTCGAGCCGGTGTTCTTGGCGGTGTACCACTGCCACTCGCGCACGATCCATGGCTGGAGGCCTCCGAAGTCCTCGGCAAAGCGCGCATAGACGTAGTCGAACGTCGACTGATCGAATGCCGACACCCGCTGCGCGTCATACAGAAAGACGATGGGGCGACCATCGATGGCTGCCCAGTAGCGTGGCGGAATGCGTGAGAAGTAGTCGCGGATCGTCGCGTAGAAGATCTGTTTCCCAGAGTCGGTGGTCAGGTCCGCGTCATTCAGGATGGACGTATCCAGGAACAGGCCGATCTTCAGCGATTTGCCCGCCTGCTCGAGGTGCTGGAGCGCCTCGACCATGGGTGGGATCCCCTCAGTGGCGAACAGGTTGCGGTCCGGAGCGGGCGCAACGCGGCGGTTGTACTGGCCGGGCTCACCCCAGTAATCGGGCAGGACGAAGTCGATGCCGGCGTCGAGCATGTCGCCAAACTGTTTCTCGTACCACGCCGGGGAGAAGAAGGACTGGGTTTGTTCGTCGACGGGCGTGAGGGGGAACTGTTCGCCGGAGGCCCGCAGCGTGTCGGCGTCGAACCAGTAGAAGAAGTAGGTGCCGACGATCGGCTGATCTGAGCGGAACGTGCTCAGGCTGAAGTCGGACCAATCCGGCGAGCGGTATGGGCCGGGCTGGGCCCAGCTCGGATCCCCCGGGGTGTCACTCTGGTGCGGCAGGGGGCCGGCCGCCGTCGTGGCGATGACCAGCGCGCAGCACAGCACAGCGGCGACGCAGCGGCGGGAACGGGTAGCATCGAAAATCGCGGCCAGCCGGCCGACAAGCAGGCAGACATCGCCTTGAAAGGGCCTCATCAGATGTGGAATTCGTTCAAAACGGACGCTCCGCCGGCCTTGACGGCGGGTGGCACGACGTACGCCGGCGCCAATGGCGATCAGATTCACACCTATGTCGCCCGGCCTGACGGCAACGGACCCTTTCCTGGCGTGGTCCTGGTGATGCACATGCCGGGTTGGGACGAGTTGTACCAGGAGTTCAGTCGACGCTTCGCGAATCACGGCTACCTCGCGTTCTGCTCGGACCTGTACTGCCGCGCTGGACACGGCACACCTGACGACGTTGCCGCCAAGGTGCGCGCTGAGGGTGGCGTTCCCGATGACCAGGTGGTCGGCGACGCGGCGGCGGGTATGCAGTGGCTCAAGTCACAGCCGCAATGCAATGGAAAGGTTGGCATCATGGGCACGTGCTCGGGTGGGCGGCACGCGCTCCTTGCAGCGTCGCGAGCACAGGGTTTCAGCGCCGTCGCCGATCTGTGGGGTGGTGGTGTTGTCGCAGCGAAAGAGCAACTGACGCCGAAGCAGCCGGTGGCGCCTATCGACTACACGAAGGACCTCCAGGCGCCGCTGCTGGGTCTGTTCGGCAACGAGGACCAGCGACCGGCCCCGGCTGATGTGGACAAGCACGAGCAGGAGCTCAAAAAGTACGGCAAGACGTACGAATTCCATCGCTACGACGGCGCGGGACACGGCTTCTTCTATTACGACCGCCCCGCCTATCGCCCGCAGCAGGCGATGGACGGATGGGAGAAGCTCTTCGCGTTTTTCGAAAAACACCTGAAGTGAATTCCCCAGGACGAGCGCCGGATCGGGGGAGCCTGCGGCCCCCCCGACCCGGACGCAAATCTTTACACGAGCCTCAAGAGTCTCAGTGCGAAGCGGAGGTCGCGAATGACCATGTGTACCCAGATAACGATGAACACCCCGGTGACGGGGAGCGGCAAGGGCGTATCGGGCTGGTTTCCGATCAGCCAGGCCAACGTCGGCTACGACCACGCCACGCACTCGCAGCTCGATCACGCGTTGCTGCTGGACTTCGTCAATCCTTCGATGGGCACCGGCGCGCGGGTGGCAGTGGAGATGGATCTCGCCTCAGGCAAGGCGCTGATCGCCAAACTCCAGGCGGCCATCGCCGAGGCCGAACGCTTCGGCTTCACACAGTAGGCCCGGGGCGATCACGCTATGAACGAGCAGAAGGTCGTCGTCGACCTGGACGTACCGGTGCCCATGCGCGACGGGGTCCAGCTGCGCGCCAACGTGTATCGACCGGCCGCGGGCCGATGGCCGGTGCTGCTGACGCGCCTGCCGTACGGTAAGGACCTGCCTGGGGCGACGGCCGCGCTCGACCCCATCCAGGCGGCCCGCCGCGGCTACGTGGTCATCATCCAGGACACGCGTGGGCGCTTCGCGTCGGAAGGCGAGTTCCACCCCTTCGAAGGCGAGGCCGAGGACGGTGTCGACACCATCGCCTGGGCCGCCGGCCTGCCGTACGCCGATGGCCAGGTCGGCATGTATGGACTCTCGTACTTCGGGTTCACGCAGTGGTCGGCGGCGCTGCACCAGCCGCCGGCGCTCAAGGCGATGGTGCCGTGCGTCACGTGGTCTGACCCGCTCAATGGACTCGCTTTTCGGGGTGGCGCGCTGGAGCTGGGCACCGCCGCCCACTGGGGCTTGCAGATGGGCTTCGACCAGCTGGTGCGCCAGCACGCGACGGACCCGCGGGCGCTCGGCACGGCATTCGTGTCGCTGGCGCGGGAGATCGACGCGCTCGGACCATCAGGCTACGCGTCGTTGCCACTGGCGGAATTTGCGCCGCTGCGGCGGCAGCCGACGTTGCCCTCGTTCTTCGACCGCGTGAAACGGCCGATGGACCCCGAGGCACTGGAGGTGCTGACGATCGCAGGCAAGCACGATCGAGTCCAAGTACCCGCCTTCAATATCGGCGGGTGGTTCGACATTTTCCTGGCAGACACCTTTGCGCACTTCACGGCGATGCGTCGCCTGGGACGACCGACCAGGCTGCTCATCGGACCCTGGTCTCACGTGAACTACCGCAACCCGGTTGGCGAGCTGGACTTCGGCTACGGCGCCCAGGCGAGCTTCATCAACCTGCAGATCGACCTGGGACGTTTGCAGCTGCGCTGGTTTGATCACTGGCTCAAGGGCCTCGACTCCGGCATGCTGGCCGAGGCGCCCATTCGATTGTTCGTGATGGGCGCAAACATCTGGCGCGATGAGCAGGAGTGGCCGCTTGGGCGCGCCGCGGAGACGCCGTTCTACCTGCGTGCGAATGGCCGCTTGAGCAGCCAGGCGCCCGACGCGGACCAGCCAGACAGGTATACGTACGACCCCGCCAATCCAACTCCAACCTGTGGTGGCGCGCTCCTGGTGGCGCCCGAGTTTCCGATAGGACCGGTCGATCAACGCCGCATCGAGGCGCGGCCGGACGTGCTGACCTACACGACCGAGCCGCTGGAGCAAGACACGGAGGTGACCGGTCCCGTCAGCATGCGACTGTGGGTATGCTCATCGGCACCCGACACGGACTTCGTCGCGCGCCTGGTGGACGTCTACCCTGACGGTCGGGCCTACAACCTGACCGACGGCATCATCCGCGCTCGCTACCGCGACGGTCTGAAGGAGTCGTTGCTCGAGCCGGGCCAGCCCTACTGCATGAAGATCGACCTGTGGGCCACCAGCAACGTGTTCAAGGCGGGCCACCGCATCCGTCTGCAGATCACCTCGAGCAACTTTCCGCGTTGGGATCGCAACCCGAACACGGGCCATCCGCTGGGCCAGGACGCCGAGCTTCGGACAGCCGAACAGACGATCCTGCACGATCGCGAGCACCCGTCGCACCTACTACTTCCCCTGGTGGCCGCGCACTGATATTTTTTCGGTCGAGGGAGGACCGCGAATGGCAACAACCAGCGAGCAGGTGACGCGGCAACAGCTGACGCGCGCCGTAATCGCGTCGACGGTCGGCACGTCGATCGAGTGGTATGACTTCTTTCTGTACGGCAGCGCGGCCGCGCTGGTGCTCAACCAGCAGTTCTTTCCGAATGTCGATCCGACCTCGGGTGTGCTGCTCGCCTTCGGCACCAATTTCGTCGGGTTCGCCGCCCGACCAGTCGGCGCGGCGATCTTCGGCCATTACGGCGACCGCATCGGACGCAAGGCGACGCTGGTCATGACCCTGTCGCTGATGGGTATCGGCACATTCCTGGTCGCTCTGGTGCCGCCGTACGCCAGCATCGGCATCCTGGGCGGCGTGCTGCTGACGCTTCTGCGCGCGCTGCAGGGCATCGGCGTCGGCGGCGAGTGGGGCGGCTCCGTCCTGTTGGCCATGGAGTGGGGGGCACGCACGGGCAAACGCGGCTTCATCGCCAGTTGGCCGCAATTCGGAGTCCCTGTGGGATTGTTGCTGTCGAACGGTTTATTGGCGCTCGTGGCGGCGTTGACCGGCCCGAACTTCGCCACCTGGGGCTGGCGCATTCCGTTCCTGATCAGCATCGTGCTCGTCGGCGTCGGTCTGTGGATTCGGCTGGGGATCCTCGAGACGCCCGTCTTCACCCGACTGCTGGAGCAGAGTCGGTTGGCGGCGGCACCGGTCGCGGAGGTGCTGCAGCGGAACTGGCGCGAAGTGCTGCTGACGTGCTTGATCCGCACCGGCCAGCAGGCGCCGTTCTACATCTTCTGGACCTACGTGCTGGTCTACGCGACGGGCACCCTGCAGATGCAGCGACAGGACGTGCTGACCGACACGCTGATCGCCTCGGGCGTGTCGCTGGTGACCGTGCCGCTCTGGGGCTATCTGTCCGATCGCTTCGGGCGACGGCGGACGTACATGTTTGGCGCGGTGGTCATGGCGCTATTCGCCTGGCCGTATTTCGCACTGCTCGACACGCGGATTCCGGGCCTTGTGCTGCTGGCGATCGTGCTGGCGCCGGTCGTGCACGACATCCAGTACGGCCCACAGGCGGCGTTCATCGCCGAAGCCTTCCCGCCACGGCTGCGATATAGCGGCGCTTCCCTGGGTTACCACCTCGCTTCGATTACCGCGGGCGGTCCGGCACCGATCATCGCCGCCTATCTGCTGGCGACGTTCGGGACCTCGCTGGCGATCGTCGCCTACATCATCGTGTGCGCGCTCATCAGCTTGTGGAGCGCGGCGATACTCCCGGATCGCACCAGGGCTGACATCGACGTGGAGGAGGAAGCCGTTCCAGCGGCGGCGGCCGCTTCGGCGCCCGCGACGTGAGCTGAACTGTTTGATACGCGGAGCGTCGCTGGCGCGTGGGAAGAGGGTGGGTGGTACCTCCCAGTCAATCCTCTTCCCAGGAGTTCCCAACGGCCATGCGCAAGCATGTACTCGCGGCTCTTTGCGCCAGCGGCGCCCTGCTACTGACCCTCGCACCAGCGACGCTGGCTGCCCCGCTATCGAAGACCGAGGGCGCGCCAGACATCGACAAGACTGGCTACTACCTGTGGCATGCCGACGACGGCTTCCATCTCCGCACGCACGGGCCTGGTGCCGAGCACGATTTTGACGCGGTGCTACGCACCAGGGGCACCTTCGAGAACGTGGACGCGGTCAAGCTCGAGGGCGATGACCGGGTGGACGTGGTCGACGGCGGCCACCAGCTGAACATCCACTTCCACACCTTCGACTTCACCGATGGTGTCAACTTCACCGTTCGCGGTGGCGAGCGGCTCCACCTGAGCCTGAAGCTCGACGACAAGCTGGCCCCCACCGAGCAGATCTTCCTGGGTGCCAAACGCGTGCACGCCAGGAAGAACCCGTTCAGCATCAAGCTGTAAGGCTTTGCTCTCCTTTTCGAGCAGATTGCCATCCTGACGAGGAACCCGTGGGCTCCGCTCGCAGGCTCGCTTCGCGCAGGGCAGGCCCGTGTGCTACGCTCGCAGGCTCGTTTCGCGCAGGGCAGGCCCGTGGGCTCCGCTCGCAGGCTCGCTTCGCGCAGGGCAGGCGACGAAGGATCTATCCAGCTTCTCGTTGCGAGCGTCGGAGTCGCGGATCCTTCGCGAGCTCAGGATGACACACCGCCTTGAGAGGAGGGCGACACGGGTACTATCCGCGTACTATCGACGCACAATGACGACTGAGCCCGTGCGGACCTGGGAATCGGCGGAGGCCGCTGAAGTCTGGCGGCGAAGCGCCGCCCGTCGCGCCCGAACCGTGGCCGCCGCGACCGACAAGATGTTCGAGGCCGCCCGCCTCCGCCCAGGGATGCGGGTCCTCGACCTCGCTGCCGGCACCGGCGATCAAGCGCTGCTGGCAGCGCAGATCGTCGGCCCGGCTGGCTCGGTGCTGGCTACCGATATCTCGCCGAGCATGCTCGCCGTTGCGGAGGAGTCCGCCAGGGACGCAGGCCTGTCGAACATCGAGACGCTGGTCGCTGACGCCTCTCGCGTCGAGCTCCCTGACGAGCACTTCGACGCAGCGATCTGCCGCTTCGGCTTGATGTTTCTGCCCGACCTGCAGGCGGCACTCGAGCGGGTCCACCGCGCGTTGAAACAGGGCGCCAGGTTTGCCGCGCTGGTCTGGTCGACTGAAGACAGAAATCCGTACATCAGCCTGCAGATCGACGTGGTGCGCGCGATGGGGCGAGTGCCCTCGCCTCCACCCTCGATTGTGCGCACGGTCGTGCTCGGCGGGTCGGGGCAGCTCGAGCATGCGCTGCACTCGGCCGGCTTTGGTCTGGTCGAAGTAACAGCGGTGCCGACCCCACGCGATTTTGCCTCAGTGGACGAGGCGTTCGAGGCGATGCGCTCCAGCTCGCCAGCCCAGGGCGAGCTCACCCGCGCCATGAGCGACCAGGAACGCGAACACTACGCCGCCGAGCTGAAGCGGCGTCTGGCTTCGTACGTCGAGTCCGACGGCCGCTGCATCCTCCCCGGCGAAGCGCTGCTCGGCTCAGGCACCAAATAGCCATTTTGGTCTTCGCGTGGCGTGGGCGGCCATACTGCCTGGACCGCCTGAGCGGCTGTACGCATGTCTGACGCCGATCTGACTACGCTCGCCAACCAGTTCACCCGCGCCGTCTTCGATCCGACGGCGCCGCTGCCGACGTTGTGGCCTGGGGGCGCGTGGGGCGTCTTCCTCGTGTTTGTCACCCAGATCGGGGCGGGGATTCCGCTGGGTGTGATCATGGGGCGCAACGCCGGCCTCTCTCCGGCGGTGATGGCCGCGCTGTACCTGGGTTCCGACGTGGTGCTCGCCCTGGTCATGGAGCCGATGCTCGCCTTCCTGCGCTGGCTGGGCCGGCGCGTCGAATTCCTGGGGCGGCTGGGCAACAGGCTGGCGCGCTTCAGCGGCGCTGCCGGCTTGCAGGGTGGCGGCGTTCGCGGCCCGCTCGGGCTGATCCTGTTCAGCTTCAGCGTCTCACCCACGGCAGGACGGGCCGCTTCCGAGACCGCCGGGCACGGCTTCTTTTCAGGCTGGAGCCTGGCGATCATCGGCGACATGGCCTATTTCGGGCTGATCATGGCATCGACGCTGTGGGTCAGCAGCCTCATCGGCGACGACCGGCTGACGATCGGCGCGGTCCTGCTGGCGGCGTGGCTGCTGCCGATGCTGATTCGCCGCATGCGGCGCCCGGCACCAGCTTCCGTTCCCGCCGCGCCCCTCCGCGCAGTCGCAGTCACCACCCCGTCCGCCTCGCGGCTACCGCGCAAAGCGACGACAACCCACGACGGCCGCCGACGCCGCGCCAGCCGCGGCCTCCATCGTTGAGTCGTGACGACTTGACGCCCGCGGCCGTGCGGCCGCACGATCTCAAGCGATGGTGTTCGGCATCCTGGTCGGCCTGGTGGTCCTCGCCGGCGGACTACTGTTTGCGTTCGGCCTCATGGGCGATCAGAAGATCCTCATCGCGGCCGGCTTTCTGGTGCTGTCGCTGAGCGCCATCTTTGGCGTCCAGCCGGATTGGCCCATCAGGCGTCGGCCCGAGTGACGCCGCGCGGCGTCGCCGACGACGCGAGAGCACCGCCAGAACCAGCAGCGCCGCCATGCCGCCGATCACGGCCAGGCTGACCAGATCTACGTCGGCGCCGCTCGGTGGCGGCGGCGCCGTATTCTGCAGGTCGATTCGCTCGATCCCGTCGCTGCCCAGTACGTACACCGACGGCTGGGCCGAAGCACCCACCGCAGCCGCCACCTGTTTGGGACTCACCTCAACAGCCGGCCCCGACCCTGGTGCGCCAATCTCACCCAATAACGCGCCCTGAGCCGAGTAGGCCTGCACTCGTCGCCGATCGGCATCGGTGACAAACACCCTGCCGAGCTGGTCGATGGCCACGCCGAACGGACGGAACCCGGTCGGCCAGGCGTCGGTAGCCTGGAAGCTCGCATCCCAGCGCTCGACGCGGTTGTTCTCCCAGTCGGCGACGAAGAAGCTGCTGTCGGGCGCAAACGCGAGCATCATCGGCTGGGTGAACCCGCCGATGTCGCTGCCGCTGTGGCCTACCTGTTTGATGAGCTGGCCGTTCGGCGAAAAGACCAGCAGGCGATTGCGGCCGGTGTCGGCGACGTATGCATTGCCATTGGCATCGACTGCCAGTCCGTTCAATCCATAGGTGCCGTAGGAGGCCAGGTTCACCGTCCCCTGGACGCGGCCTGCCACGTCGAGGCGAAAGAGGCGCGGAGAGCCGCGATCCACCACGTAGAAGCTGTCGCCGCGAACCGCCACCCCGGCTGGCTCGGCGAGCGCGAAGTTACCCAGCCGTGGGCCCCATTCACTCAGCAGCTGTCCGCCTGGATCGAAGCGCATCAGCGTCTGACGTTTGGCGTCCGAGACGAACAGATTGCCCGTGGGCTCAACCGCGACAAAGGCGAGCTCGCCACCTGGCGGCGCGCCCGCACCAACACGCAGCAGCATGTTCGCGGCAATCGCTCGGACGCCGGGCGGCGCGCCGCGATCCGCTCCACCACCGGTCAGCCGCGTCAGCGGCACTTCGAGGCCTGCCACGTTCGCGAAAATGGCGAGCAGCGCCACCAGTGTCGCCGCGCCGATCAGCCTCCGCGTGCGCTTCACCTGCACACCGCATAATTTACGGCCAGTCAATGGAGACCCCGCAGCTCAAGCACTGGCGCACGTTCGGTCCCGCGGAGTGGACGCACGTCAAGGAAGGCGCCATCGGTCTGGGATTGGGCAGCCTGCTGCCAGTGGCGATCTTCTACCTCGCGTTCAGGACGTTTGGCTTTTCGGCAGCGGTGATCGTCGTCCTGACCTGGTCAGCCGCTGTCTTCGCGTGGCATTACCGGCGAACCGGTGGCGCGGACGTCTTCAGCGCCACCACCTTTGCGTTCGCGTGCGTCAAGGCGGGCGCAGGCCTGCTCACCCAGAATCCGTGGCTGTACCTCGCGTGGCCGTCTCTGGAGAACGTGATCTACGGCACCGCGTTCTTCGGATCCGCCATGCTGGGCCGACCATTGCTGGCGCTCTACGCGCAACGGCTATACCCCATTCCACCGGGCGTGCGGCAGTCGGCGACTTTTCGTCGCGCGTTTCTCATCACTTCGGCGGCCTGGCTGGCCGGCCACAGTCTACGGGCGGTCGTGCGCCTGTGGCTGCTCAACAACCTGCCCCTGGAGCTCTATCTGATCGCGGATACGGTGGCGGGTTGGCCGATAAATATTTCGCTCGCGACGTTGACCGCCTGGTACCCGCTTCGCGAGCTGCGGCGAGCGGGCTTCATGTCAGTCGCGCCGCGGGAGATCACGGCACTCGACGCTGTGGAGCTGGCGGTGGAAGAAGCCGCGCCGACGACGGTGTGAAAGACGACAACGACAACAAGGAACGCGAGCTCAAGCTTGTCCCCGCCGACGAGGGGTTGCTGGATCGGCTCGAGGCTGTCGAACGACTCGGCGAGCTCGGGGTTCGCGGCCGACGCCGCGAGCTGCAGCGCAATAGCTTCTTCGATACCCGATCGCGGGCGCTGAGTCGCGCGCGGGTTGGCTTCCGACGTCGGACGATCGCGGGCGAACGAATGGCGACGTGGACGCTCAAGGCCGACAGCAAGCTGGAAGGCGGAGTGGCGACCCGCCTGGAGATTGAGCTGCAGCTCGATGCCGACCTGGCGCCTGCCCTGGCAATCGGCGTGCTACGCGATGCGGCGCGGTCGCGCGGAGCTTCTGCCCTGGCCGAGGCAGTAAGCGACGCGCTGCGCAGCGATGGACTACCCCTCGCTCGTCCATACGTGGAAACAGAAACGGACCGCCGCATCCTGGATCTCGAGGCGCCCGCGCGGGGCTGGAAGGTCGAGCTGGCGTTGGACTGCATGCGATTGCTTGGCCACGACTACGCTGACGTGGAGATCGAGGCGGAGCTCAAACGTGGTGACCTCGATGCGCTGGAAGCTGCTCGACAGGCAATGGCGTCATTGGGCGAAGTCCGCCCCTCAGAGGCTTCAAAGCTGAGCCGCGCGCTCGCGCACCTGGCAAGTTGCAACTGCGCTCCCTCTCCCTATGGGAGAGGGCAGGGGTGAGGGTGCCGTATAAGCACGAACGCTCCTGCGGATAAGCCACCCTCACCCGCGCTGCGCGCGGCCTCTCCCAGAGGGAGAGGCGATCTCTACGCCTTGAGGGCAACGGAGAGCCGCGCGGCGAGCGCTTCCAGCTCGCGGAGGAGGCCGAAGCTGTGCCAGGTGCCCTTCGCGACCAGCTCGGGGAACGCGGCCATGACCGCCTCTCGCCGCGTGGCGTCCTGGTGATCCTCAGTCCGCGTTGTCTGGCGCACCTCGTCAGTCGCGAAGCGCAGCGCTTCGAGCAGCAGTCCGACCTCGCTCTCGTCGAGGCTGACCGACGCGCCAGGACTGGCGACGCCGAGCTTGCGCCCGGCCTTCGCAAGGCTCAAGGCACTGCGCAGACCCTCCGGCCGCGTCGTGTGTGCGAGTGACGCGCCGCGCACCTCCTCTGCACCCTTGAGCAGCTCGAGCTCGCGTCCGTCGAACCTCAGCCGCAACGAGCACCACCCGTGAGTCTGCTCGTTCATTTCGTACGGCGCGACCAGCGCTGGATGATGAAGTACATCACCCCGCTGAGACCGGCGAACAGGACCCCGATGGCCAGGTTTTCGGCGAAGTACTGCTCGAATGGCAAGGCCCCATTCGGGGGTGGGGCCATGCTGGCGGCGGCGGCGACGACCATCGCGTCCAGTAGTGAAGCCAGCACGCCGGCCACAGCGCCGAGGTAGAAGAGACCGGTATCGCGGACCACGATGATGCCCAGGATCGAGAACAGCACGTAGTTGATCACCTCGTCGGCGCTGCCGATGGCGTTCAGGTCGTCGGGGCTTGCCGTGCGCTGCGACATGGCCTGCGCGCCGAGGTCGACGACGATGACCAGGCCACCGATCAGCAGGCCCCAGCGCAGGACGGACGGCGGCGGCTGGGTACTCGGCGACCGCCCGCCCCCGGGCGACGGGGCCATGGTCACACGATCTTACGCGTTCCGCGTTCCGGGTTCCGCGTTCCGGGTTCCGCGTTCTGGGTTCCGGGTTCCGCGTTCTGGGTTCCGGGTTCGTTCTCGCGTTCGCGCGTTGCGCGTTGCGCGTTCGGGCCTGCAGCGCGTTGCGCGCTTCTGCCTGCCGCGCGGGGCGCCACCGCGTGGCAGACGCGCACTCGCCCGCGGGTGGGATGTCCTCGATGGGCTCTGCCACAACGCACAAGGCACCAACGCGCGGGCCAGAACGCGAGAACGCGCGAACGAACCCGGAACCCAGAACGCGGAACCCGGAACGCGGAACCCGGAACGGGCTATACCCTCGAAAAGATGGCGAACGTCCAGCACCTCAAGCAACGCGTCTGTCAGGCGATCGACCGCAGGGCTTCCGAGCTGATCGAGACGGCCGATTGGATCCACGCCCACCCCGAAATCGGCCACCAGGAGGTTGAGGCCTCCAGGCGGCTGAGCGGCATGCTGCAGGCCGCGGGCATTCCCGTCGAGATGGGCACTGCCGGCATGGCCACCGCCTTCAAGGCGGAGCTGGGCGGAAAGCGCGCGGGGCGTCCACGCGTGGCGATCCTGGCGGAGTACGACGCGCTGCCGGGCCTGGGCCACGGCTGCGGCCACAACCTGATCGGCACGTCGGCAGTTGGCGCAGGCCTCGCGCTGTCGGAGGTCGTTCCAGAGCTGGACGGATCGATCTGGGTGCTGGGTACGCCAGCCGAGGAGAGCGCCGCTCCCAACTCCGGCGGCAAGGTCCACATGGTCAACGCCGGCGTGTTCTCGGACGTGGACGCGGCGATCATGTTTCACCCCGGTACGGAGACCGCGGTCACCATGGACCGCTCGCTCGCGGCGCGAGGCTTCGAGTTCTACTTCCGCGGCCGGGCAGCCCACGCGGCAGGTGCACCCGAAGAGGGCATCAATGCGCTTGACGCGGTGGTGCTTCTGTACAACGCCATCAGCATGCTCCGCCAGCAGGTCCGCTCGGACGTGCGCATCCACGGCATCATCCTCAGCGGTGGCGCGGCGGCCAACATCATTCCCGATTACGCCGCGATCCGCTATCGCACCCGCTCAGATGACTCGGAGTACCTGGCTGAGGTGGTAGAGCGGGTGATCGCCTGCGCAGAGGGTGCCGCCAGAGCCACCGGCTGCACGCTCGAGTGGAAGGAGTACATGCCCGGCTACGAGAACACCATGCCCAACCGCGTGCTCCTGGAGCTGATGACCGAGAACTTGCGCTCGCTAGGCGTCATGGTGAACAACGAACGCCGCCGCAGTGGGCGGGGCTCTCGAAGTCCCCGGGCATTCCATCGAGTTCCGTGAGGCGGCCGGCTCCGACCAGGGCCGACAGGCCATGCTCTGGGCGGCCAAGGGCCTGGCGATGACCGCCGTCGATCTGCTCACCGAGCCAGGTCATCTCAAGCGCGCCAGGGCCGCTTTTGAAGAAGACGCTCGGAAATCTCCCTCTCCCTCTGGGAGAGGGCGCGGGTGAGGGGTGCGTACCAGATACAAGCGTTTGCGAAGATACGCACCCCTCACCCGCGCTGCGCGCGGCCTCTCCCAAAGGGAGAGGCGGCTACCCTTTGACAACGTTATTCGGCTTCCCCTCCAGGAAGGCGATGATGTTGTCGACTGGCATCGCCCGAGAGCGCGCGTTGGCTTCGCGGGTGACCGCGCCGATATGTGGCGTCAGGATGACGTTGTCGAGACCGAGGAACGGGTTGCGCTCCGGCGGCAGCGGCTCCTCGGTGTAGACGTCCAGCGCCGCGCCGGCGATCAGCCCGGCGCGCAGCGCCGATGCAAGCGCTGGCGAGTCGACCAGCGCCCCGCGGGCGGTATTGATGAGGTAAGCACCAGGCTTCATCAGCGCCAGCTCACGCGCGCCGACCAGGCCGCGCACCTCCGGCGTGTTACGCAGGTGGAGTGACACCACGTCGGAGCGCCGGAATATCTCGTCCCGGTCTGCCATCAGCTCAAACCCGAGCCGCTCCGCGCGCGCCGCATCTGGCAGAAAACTCCAGCCGATCACCCGCATGCCCAAAGCCCCGCCAAGCCGCGCCACATACGATCCGATGGCGCCGAGCCCCAGCAATCCGAGCGTCTTGCCGGCCAGCTCCGGCCCCTCTACGTGCTCCCACCTGCCGGCGCGCACGCGGCTATCGTTCAGCGGGATGGAGCGCACCAGCGCCAGCATCAGCGCGACGGTCAATTCGGCCACTGACGGAGCCCCCACCCCCGGCGTGTTGGTCACCGTGATCCCGCGCCGGGTGGCGGCTGTCAGATCCACGTTGTCGGTGCCGGTGCCCAGGATCGAGACCATCCGCAGTCGAGGCGAATGTGAGAATGCCTCGTCGTCGAGTGTCGTGTAGGCGCGCACGTTGATGATCACGTCGGCCGGCTCGATGCGGTTGAACAATTCGGACCGATCGACAGCGCGGGTGGTGTGCAGGCTCACCGCCCCGAACGGCCGCAGGCGGGCGAGGTCCGGCTGATCGAGGCTGGCATACGTCGGCGGATAGTCATCGGGAACCACGATCTCCATCGCCTGTCGATGGTACGTTCGCCACGCTGCCCAGGTACCGTGAAGTGCATGGACCTGACGGCGCGGCTGCGGAGCTGGACGTACCGACGCCAGCGGCTCGGGCGGCTGGGCGGCGGGCCGCTGGAGACGCTGTGCGACATCATCGCGGTCTACAGCACCCACCCGAGTGCCCCGCTCACGCTGCTGCCACGCTGCGCTTCGCTCGCGCCCGACGAATTCCGGTCGATGGAGCAGCAGCGCGACGTCGTGCGCATCACCGCGATGCGCGGATCGAGCTTCATGGTGCCCACTCGCACCGCCGCGACGATCTTTGCTGCCGCGGGTGTTCCACCCGCCCAGTTGGCCAGGCGGCTGCAATACGGCGGGCTCGACGTGGAGGCCTATACCCGCCTCACGCCGAAAGTGCTCGAGTGCTGCTCC
>VBGG01000130.1:0-10783 GCA_005883405.1 Chloroflexota bacterium
CACATCAAGTCTCGACTCGATTCCCTGGATTGCAGCCAACGGCATCAACACGGCTTTCTCGGTGCATCTCGCGCCCGACTTCGATCGCATCGCCAGCTTCGCGCGAAGGTACTGGGACGAATATGCCAAACATGCCTCGGACACGCGCAAGCTGAACGGACGCGGCGTGCCGAAGGTTGGCTTGTCCGTGCACATCCACGTGGCGCAGACCAACGCACAGGCGCACGCTCAGGCTGGGCCAGCATTCGAGCAGTTCCAGCACAACTACACCTACCGCTTCGCGCGGCGCGGCAACCGCGATCGCTACGAGGCCCGCAAGCACTTCGACGAAGAGGTACATGCGGGTCGCATCGTCGTGGGCTCGCCGGCGACCGTGCGCGAGCGCCTGGCGGATTTTCTCGAGCGCTCAGGCGCCAATTACGTCATTGGCTGCTTTGCTTTCGGCAGCCTGACCGGCGAGCAGATGCTCTCGTCCATTGATCTGTTCGGGAGAGAAGTGATGCCCGCTCTGAGCAAGGTCCGCGAGGTCTCGGCCGCATGACCCAAGCCATCGAAATGCGTCCCCGATTCGACGTCACCTCGGACGACATCGAATACCTGCCAGGCTTGCTGGCATGCGTGTACCAACCGCAAGGCACGGGACCGTTCCACGCGCTCATCGAGATTCACGGCGGCGCATGGAACAACAACGACCGAACCCAGAACGCGCCGATGGTGCAGGAGCTCGCCTCGCATGGCGTCGTCGTGGCTTCAATCGACTTTCGCCTCGGACGAGCTGGCGCCTATCCCAGGGCCATGCAGGACATCAACTTCGCCACGCGCTGGTTGAAGCAGCACGCCGCCGACTTCAACGCCGTCGCGGATGCGCTCGGTGGGCTCGGCCTGTCCAGTGGTGGACAGCAGATCATGCTCAGCGCCATGCGGCCGCGCGATCAGCGTTATTGCGCCATTCCGCTGGACGCCGCGCCTGACCTCGACGCCAGCCTCGCGTACGTCATGATGGGCTGGCCCGTCATCGACCCACACGCACGGTATCTGCATGCCAGGAGCCGCGGCCGTACCCAGCTGCTCGAGTCGCATCATCGCTGGTTTGGCGACGAAGACACGATGCGCGAAGCCAACCCGCAGCAAATCCTCGAACGCGGCGAGAGGGTCGAGCTGCCGCCGGCGCTGATCTTCCAGGGCGCCGACGACGACGTGCTCGCCCCGCGAACCGCCGAGCGCTTCGTGGAGTCGTACGGCCAGTCCGGCGGGATCATCGAGCTGGCCAAGTTCCCGCACGCCGGCCATGGCTACTCCAGGCAGGGTGGGCCGAACGCGCTGCGCACCGTCGACCTGCTGAACGGCTTCGTCGAGCGCCAGCTCAAGGCGGTCGCGAACAACTGGTAGCTCCGCCTCTCGCTCAGGCTACGTCACGGGCGGAGAGGGCTCGCGGGCGAGGAACGCCTCGACGCGCCGTGTGTAGGGCCGTTTGTCATGGTTGACATAGTGCACGGCGACGTTGCGGTAGAAGTCACCGGCGAAGTAGCGCTCGTAGAGCACCTGTCGGCCGCCGAAGGAGCTGCAGGCGATGTCCCAGGCGAGGCGGAACAGGCGGATGCGTTCGGTACCGCCGAGCGTCGCGCCTTGATAGAAGCGCTCGATATCCTCGACGAGCGCGGGCGACTCGACCGACGCCTGGGAGGGGATATTGGCCAGTCCACTGGAGCCCAGGATCTGGAGGGTCTCGACCATCCGCGGATAGACCTCGGGGAACAGGCTGCGCGCGGTGAGCAGCGTTTGAGTATCTGGCGCCCAGACGCCGCCCGGGCCGGGCGTGGCGTCCGCCTCCGCGGCGCGGATGAATGCGCGCAGCGTGAGCGTCGCGTGCAGCATTTCACCCAGGAGTCGCTGCACGTGCAGTGCTTCAGCGATGCCGATCGCCTCGGCCACCAGTGTGGCTACGCCGAGGACGAACTCCGCTTTGGCCCAGTTCTTGGTGAGGAACTGGTGGATCGCATGGTTGAATACGTTGGTGTCGCGGACGAGCGCCGCGCAATACTCCTGATCGCCGTAGAGAAACACGCGCTCCCACGGCACCAGGACGCGATCGAATACCGCCGTGCAGTCCATCTCTTCGAAGCGCGATCCAAGTGGATGATCGAACGACGATCGTCCGATATCGAAGCTCTCGCGACAGATGAAGCGCAGCCCGGGCGTAGCCACCGGAATCGCGAACGCGAAGGCCCGCGGGTTACCCGCTCCAGCGTAGGAGCGTGACGGAGCCGGGGCGACGAACAGCTCGTCCGAGGCCGGCGCGAGCGTGGCCAGAATCCGCGCGCCTGACAGAACCAGGCCACTGTCTGTCTCGTCGATGACGCGCAGGGCCACGGCGCCGCCGGCTTGTTGGTCCGGGTGGACCGACCGGTTCACCTGGGCGCGACAAGCGTGTGGGTCAGGCACAGGTCCTGTTCGCGGACCAGCTCGTAGTAGCGCTGGATGTTCTGGGCATACGCCGGATCGTTGTGTGCGAAGTAATCCGCATTCGCTGCGCAGCCCATCACCATCGCGTTGAGATAGTCTGGACTCCGCCCGAGCATACCTCCACTCCACTCCGCCCAGGTCTTGATCATGTTCCGTCGTCGGACGAGATCGTCGATGCTGCGCGGCTGGATGTGTGAGAGACCGACACGCTCACCCGAGGTGGGTGAGATGTACGTCATCTCGGCAACGCGTGATGGCTCCAGCTGGAGGTCGTACAGCGCGGCGATCGAGCGTATGCCGCGAGCCAGGCGCGGATCGCGCGTGACGTCCTTGACGCGCTCGCCGTCGAGCCAGATCTCGCGCACGTCGTGCAGGCCAGCGAGATAGGCGGCACCGTCCCTGGCGCCCATCAGCCAAGCGTCGCGAACAGGTTATTGAAGCTCTCGGCGAGCGTGGGATGGGCGAAGATGGCGTCGCGCAGGACGGTGTATGGCAACTTGCCGTACATGGCAATTTCGAGCATCGACATCAGCTCGCCGCCCTCCAGGCCGAGAATCGCTCCGCCGAGGATCTGCTGGTTATCCCCATCCACCACCGCCTTCATGAATCCCCGCGTTTCGTCGACTTCTTCTGCGCGAGCTACCCGACGCATCGGCATCCGCGCCACCTGGATGTTCCGACTCGACGCGCGCGCCTGCTCCTCCGAAATACCGACTCGCCCCAGCTGAGGGTCGATGAACACCGTGTACGGCACCGGTCGATCGTCGACCGTGGCGTTGCCACCATCGATCAGATTGGTCTTGATGATGCGGTAGTCGTCGTAGGAGATGTGGGTGAACGCGGGGCCACCCTTGACGTCGCCAAGGGCATAGATACCCGGCACCGCCGTCTCGAGACGATCGTTGGCTGGCAAGAATCCCTGTTTGTCGGGCTGGAGTCCGGTTGCCTGCAGATCGAGCATGTCAGTATTGGGCGTGCGGCCGACCGCCACCAGCAGGTGCGAGCCGACCACAGACCGTTCGCCCGCCGTGCTTCGCACCAGCACGCGGATGCCCGGCTCCACTCGCAACACATCCGTCTCGAGGCAGACCGAAACGCCGTCCTGGCGGAGGATGTCCGCTACCGCATCGGCGACATCGCCGTCCTCACGCGAGAGCAGCCGCGGTCCGCGTTGGACGATGGTGACCTGGCTGCCGAAGCGTCGGAACATCTGCCCGAACTCGAGACCGACGTACCCGCCGCCCAGCACGATCAGGTGCTCGGGAACGGTGTCGAGCTCCATGATGCTGGTGGAGTCCAGGCTCGGAACGGAGTCCAGGCCCGCAATGGGCGGGCGACTGGGCCGTGCGCCGGTGTTGATGAAGATGCGCTCGGCGGTCAGCTCGTCACCATCGACGCGCACCGTTTTCGGCGCGACAAAACGCGCTTCGCCGCGCAGCAGATCGACGCCGGGCGTGCCGGTGATGCGTCGCTCACTGGAGGAACGGAAACTGTCGACGATGTCGCGTTTGCGCTGGCGAACCCTGATCATATCGATCTCGACGGGACCCGTCTTGACGCCGTAGTCGGCGGCGCGCCGAGCCAGGTATGCCACGCGTGCGCTGGCGACCATTGTCTTGGTGGGCGTGCAGCCCTCGTTGATGCAGGTGCCGCCCACGTGCTCGCGCTCGACCAGCGCGGTGCGATAGCCTGCCCGGGCGAGCGCGGTGCTGAGCGGACCGCCTGCCTGGCCAGATCCGATGATGATGGCGTCGTACTGCTGTGTCACTGCCACTCAGAGTAATGTGACAGGCTGCAGGCGTGGGAGCATAATGGGCCACGCCGGAAAGGGGGTCTTCGATCGAATGCGAGTGTTCAGACTCGGGGCTCTGGCGGGACCGGCCGCGTCGCTGTTGCTGGCGACGGCCTGCCAGACTGCCACCCCACCGCCAACTCCCGCGGCGGCGGCCCAGGGTGTCGTTGCCGGCTCGACACTCGGGACGACGCCCGCGGTACCTGCCGGCTGGAAGCGGCCGGATGTGGCGCCCGCGGCCGAACAGGGCAAGTTCAAAGTCATCGCCCAGAATCCACAGGTGGGGGACAAAGTCCGCGTCTTTTTCCTCGGCGCCCAGTTTTGAGCGTTCTGCGCCGCGGAGCGTTGGGCGGTGGTCACCGCCCTCGAAAATTTCGGCACGTTGAGTGGCTGGGGCAAAGAGCACCATAACGACGGCTTCCAGAATTTCAAGGAGGTCCCAACCTGGGACCTGCACCACGCCACCTATACCAGTCCGTACGTCCAGTTTTCCAACAAGGAAGTGCAGAACCACGATTTCCAGCCGCTCGACAAGTTCGAAGGCGACGAGCAGGCGATCATCGATACGTACAACCCGCAAGCCAAGTGGCCGTGGCTGTACATCAATGGCCAGTATGCGCAGGCCGGCGCGGGCTATTCGCCCGGGCTGCTCCAGGGCCAGGCGTTCGACGCGCTGTATCAGCAGTTGATGTCGGGCACGCATAACGATGCCACCCAGGCGGTCAAGAATGAGGCCAGGTTGATCACCAGCTATATCTGCCACAGCACCGGCGGCCAGCCTGAGGTGGCGTGCAAGTCGTGACCTCAGAGGGTCGGCGGCGACCTGTGACGTCGCTTGTAGCTGAGGTTCAGCTCGCGTTGGCGATCGCATTCGATCGTCCGAGAAGCTACGTGCTCGCGGCGGGCGCGGCGGTGGCGATGATGGGCCTGCTCGTGTGGAGTGGCGATTTCATGCAGTACTTCCCCGAGACGGGCTGGGAGCTCGACGCCGGCCTGTCGGATCGCATGACGATCCTCAGCGTGGGGGTTCTGTTCGGTCTGCTCGTCCCGCTCGAAGTGGCGGCGATCAGCAAGGCCCGCCACGCTGCCCGCGCGGCGGGCGCAAGCGGTCTGCTCGGACCCGTTTTCGGCATCCTGAGCATGTCGTGCTGCGCGCCGCTGCTGGCGCCAGCCCTGCTCAGCTTCGTCGGTTTTTCGGGCAGCACGCTGCTGAACGTCAACACCACGTTGCACGAGCTGTCGACGCCGCTCACACTGGCCAGCCTCGCCCTGCTGCTGCTGTCGATCGGGCTCGTGTCCCACACGGTCGCAGCGGCCTGTCGGATCAACGTCGATCTCGGCAACAAGAGCCGCGGGGGTGCGCTGCGATGAGCAGTCGCATACAGGCCGTCGAAGCGTACGTAAAGGCGTTACGAACGGGCGAGCCGTCGGCGGCGCGGCGAGCGAGTCAGTTTCTGGCAGATGACGTCATCCTGGCGACTGGCCAGGACGAGATCGCGGGCTACGACGCCGTACTGGACCGGCTTACCGGCCAGTGGCCATTGACGCCGGTGCTGCAGCATGCAGGCTTCGCGGCGCCGGGCGAGGAGGATGGGAAGGTCACGGTCGAGGCCGAGTTCCCGCCGATGGGCGCCGCGCCGCAGCGGCTGAGTCTGGTGTTCTCATTCAACGACACCGACAAGATCCAGCGAATCGAGCAGCAACAGCAAGCGGCGCCACCCCAGCCACCGTCCCAAACCATCCCGGGTTTCGTGCGTGGCATCATCAACGGCGCGCTGGCCAACGGCACGCCGATCGTGGTCGCCTACACGGACGAGAACGGCCAACCGGTGCTCTCGCTGCGCGGCTCAACTCAGGTCTACAGCGACACGCAGTTGTGTATATGGGTGCGCAATGCCGAAGGCGGCATCGTCAAGACCATGCAGCGCAACAATCGCGTGTCCCTGCTGTACCGCGACAGCAAGCTGCGCACGACGTTGATCATCCAGGGTCGCGGCCACGTCGCGAGCGATCCAGCCATCCGCGAGCGGGTCTTCAATCTGGCGCCCGAAGTCGAACAGAACCACGACCCGGGCCGCAAAGGCGCGGCGCTGATCATCGACGTGGCTTCGCTGCAGGGCACGACCGTTCGGGGTCTGGTCAGGGTCGCCTCAGCGTGAGCCTCGACCGTCGTTTCAGTCAGCTGTGGCGAGGCACGCGCGGCACTGACCGACGATCGCGCTGTGCGCCAGGTCGGCCTCGAAGCCGTAGCGGCGCTTGAGCTCGTCGGCGAGCGGTTGGAGCACGTCCAGGTCCAGCTCGAAATCAGAGCCGCAGCGACTACACACCATGTGGTGGTGGGGGGATGCGTCCGTGCGCTCGTACAGCGCGACGTCGTCGTGAAAGTGCGTGTGCCGCACGACGCCCAGCTCCTCCAGCACTTCCAGGGTGCGGTAGACGGTCGAGATGTTGACGTCGGGAAACACGCGCACCACGTGCTGATAGACCTGCTCCGCGGAGAGATGGCCGTGCATCGACGCCACGGCATCGAGGACCAGCTGGCGTTGCGGCGTCATGCGCAAGCCTCGCTGCTTGAGCGCGACTTTGAGCTCCGTGGCGGAGAGCATCGTGCGCGCACCCTACCACACGGGTGTCTGGCTGGTTAGGCTAAAGGTACATGACGGAGCAGCCTGAGCACGAAGAGGGCGAGGTCCTCAAAGCGAGTGGGCCCGGACCGGGGCAGATCAACGTGGGCATGGATGTGACGAGCCTCGATGGCGAGCGTGTCGGCAAAGTGAAAGAGGTTCGTGGAGAGGAGTTCCTGGTCGACCGACCGCTCGCGCGTGATCTCTGGGTGCCGATCGGCGCGGTGCTGGCGACCCAGGACTACAGCGGCAACGTGCGCGGGCCGGTCCAGCCCACGTCGGTCGTCCTGAACGTGAGCGCCGCGCACGTAGATGCTCAGGGTTGGCGCCACGCCTGAGCGGAGCGCCAACCCTGACAGGCGCTAGCTGTTTTCGACGATGTTGAAGCCGACCGTCTCCAGGTCTTCCTTACCCGTGACGACCGAATGCGCGTAGACGAAGAAGGTATGCGAGCCCTTGTGGAGCGAGGTTGGCTTGAACGTCAGCCGCCAGCCCGCGCTCGAGACCTGCGCGCCATACGTCGACTGGGGCACCGGATCGTTGAAGGCCAGGTCGGCGTCGCCGACGGACGCGCCGCCAATGTCTCGCTCGGCGTCGACGTAGACCGACACGCGATCGATGCCCGTGCCTTGTGATCCCTGTGTGGCCGACGCGTTCTTGTCGAGCGCATAGCCCATGACCGTGAACGGATTCTTGGTGCCGATACTGTCGCCCGATGCCGGTTTCTCGATGACCAGCACCGGCGCAGCGCCACCGCTCACGGTTGGCCCCGCGGCGGCCGAGCCCGCCCGGATGTTGCAAATTTCCAAAGCGCCAGGCAGGGCGCCTTCAGCGGCGCGGGTCGCATGTCGATAGTCGGATATGCGCGCTGATGTTGCCCAACCGTTCGTGTTGGCCGCTAAAGGCGTGCTCGAGCAGGAGCTGGGCGGCGACGTTGGTCGCGGCCAGGTGAGAGTCGAGCGCGGGGATTTCGAGGCAGGCGAAGTAACGGCCGTGGTGGGAGTGACCGGGGCATTGTCGGGGGCGGTGCTGTACCGCATGTCCGAGGCGACCGCGCTGGCGATTGTTGGCCAGATGATGGGTCAGTCGTTCAGCCAGCTTGACGCGCTGGCGCGCAGCGGCGTGGGCGAGCTTGGCAACGTGATCACCGGCCGCGCTGGGGTGCTGCTCGAGAGGGCTGGCGTCCGCGCCGAGATTGCGCCACCGATGCTCATCGTCGGCCGCGGCGGGTTGATGTCCAGTCTGGATATCCCGCGGCTGGTGGTCCCGCTCCAGACGGGCGCGGGCCCGATCGACCTGCAAATAGCGCTGAAGTAGCTAATTGACGGGGTACTTGGCGAAGTAGGCCTTGATGCCCTCGAGGTAGCCGCGGGCGACAGCCTCCACGATGTTGTCCTTGCGCGCCGCGTTGGCGTCGTCTTCATTGGTCAGGAACAGGCTCTCGCCGATGATCGCCGGCATCTGGCTGGGACGCGCCACGGCGTCGGTCTTGGGGCTGAGCAGATAGTAGTGATCGCCGCCGAGCACCGAGGTGTCTCGCGTGGCGCCGTGGTCGACCGTCGTGTAGCCGGCATCGCGCAGCGCGCGCGAGATGCTCGAATCGACCAGCTCCGCGAGCGCCTTGCTGTGGTCCGCGTAGGGTCGGTCCGGATCGAAGAACACGTAGGTACCCTTGATATTCGGATCGCTGATCCCGTTGAAGTGGATCGCGACGAAGATGTCGCTGCCCGAATTATTGGCCGTGTCCACGCGCGCCTGGAGATCGTCTGAAACGGTGACCTTGCCGTCGCCGGTCAGGTCCTTCTTGTCGGTGTTGACCTGCGAATCGCGCGTGCGAGTGGTGGTTACCTGAAAGCCAGCCTGCTGGAGCAGGTCGCGCACGCGCAGCATCACCCTGAGATTGAGCTCTTTCTCGAGGATGACCGTGCCGTCCGGGTAGGTGTGCGAAGTGCCGATCTCCGTACCGCCGTGACCGGCGTCCAGGGTGATGCCTGCATCGCGACGGAACGCGTTGGAGAGGTCTGAGCCTGGCAGGTCCGCCGGCCGCGCCAGCGCTTGCGGCTGGCCCGGTTTGAACTGGCTGGCGAGCTTGCTGCCCTTGGATTCCTGCGCGAGATCCAGCGGAAGATTGCGCCCGGTCAGAAGGGCCTTGACGTAGTCCGCCAACAGCAGACCTTGCGTGCAGCCGCAGCCCTTGTCGTAGTGCATGATGCCGCGCTGGAAGCGCTGGTAGATGAAGTTCGGATTACTCGGGTCGCGCGCGGGATGAGAGGTCGGCAAGCCCCAGATCTCGAGGTTGAAGTACGGCAGCAGCACGTCGCCGCCATCCGGAACGCCGTTCGGATAGGCGTCTTCGGGCCGCACGCTGCCGAAGAAGGTGCGGGCGAAGTTGACCGGCTCGCCCTCGAACGTGTCCGGCGCGATGGCCCGAACGAACTCGAGCGTCTTGGGCAGGTAGTCCGGCGCGTCGGGCTTGGGTGACTGGTTGACGACGGTCGGTTCAGGTGCCGGGAACGTGCTGCCATTCATGTGCGTGTACGGCAGCAGGCCCTCGTCGAGGACATTCATCGTCTGGACACCACCATCGGGTCGCAGCTGGAGGATCTGGCGCTGGAAGATCTGCACCTTCATGCCGTAGAGCAGGAACACGTTCGAGACCGGATAGCCGAAGCTGCGCACGCCCCCGCGCACCTGAAAATAGTTCCAGAAGGCATCCTCACCCACGCGGTAGCCAGTCTGGGCGAAGTACCTCGCGTCCATGGGTGTCGGGGGCGGCGGGGGAGCCGGCGTCGGCGGAACGCTTGCTGTCTGCTGAACGCCGCTTGGGGCCTGGCCCGCGCTCGCCTGGGGTCCTGCGAAGCGGATCGCGTCGGCCACGACCACGCCGTCGGCCTTATCGGTGATCACGACGCCCTGGCCCTTGCCAGGCTGGAAGTCGAAGGTGCCGAGTGACTGCCAGGCGCCGCCATTCGCTTTCTGGTTCACGCTCACATTGGTCGCGCCAGAGGTCGAATTGATCACGTACATGGCGTTGCTCGCGCGGTTGGGTCCCGCGCTCCAGCGGCCAAAGACCTCGTAGCGCCCGGCGGTACCGCTGGGAAACGGCCAGGTGACACTGGAGCTCCCGTCCCCGGCGGTTCGAAACAGGTAGTCCGCGCCGTAGAAGCCGCCGGTTGTGGTCGTGGTGGTCCACTTGCCCTTGACCATCACCGCGCCGTCGGAGTTGTCGACCACGAGCTCCGCGGCGAAAATCGGCGCGGCCTGCAGCAGGCCCGCCAGAAGCAGCGCGACACCCGCGGCCGCGCTGCCTCCGGAGCGTGTCAGAAATCGCCCGAACATCGCCTGTAGTGCGAGTCTAGCTATGCAGGGGCAACGGATCGCCGAGTCAGGCGTTACGAACTGCTCACTGTTGCTATCGTCTTGACAGCATGGCGGCACGCGCTGAATCACAGCGGATTGTCCATGCCGCGGCGAATGTACGCAGATGGCCGGCGGCGCTGGCATACCTCCTTCTCGGTGCAGCGTACGCGCTGGTCTCGGACCGCCTGACCCTCGGTCCGCCCTGGTGGCTGCTGGTGCTAGCCGTCGCAGCCATCGTCGGCGCGCGGGTGCTGCGCTGGCGCGGCCTGGTGCAGGCGACTCGCTGGGTGGTGATCGGCAGCCTGGCGGCGGTGACGCTGGCGATCACGGTCAGCGCGGGGTACCTGGTCGATGGGCTGCTCAACCACACCGTCGAGGCCGGGGAGCTGCTGCGCGCTGGCGCCCTGCTCTGGGGCGCGAACGTGCTGACATTTGCGCTGTGGTACTGGGAAATGGATGCTGGCGGGCCAAACCATCGCCACCTGACGCACTGCGGCTCGACTGATTTCGCCTTTCCTCAGAGAGTGATCGGTGGCGAGCTCGA
>VBGG01000130.1:10808-14167 GCA_005883405.1 Chloroflexota bacterium
CAAGGTGATGATGATGTATCAGTCGATCGTTTCGTTGACGACCGTCGTCGTACTCGTGGCGCGGGCCATCAACGCCATCTAGAGAAGTTTGGCCGACAAGCCGGTTTCTTGCTCAAGTCGCAGTCGGCCAAACTTCTTGCAACAGACTGGCTCTGGGAGCGCGGCCCCCAGATTACGACTCGACAAGATGCTCGGCCGCGCTCCTAGAGCTATCCTCATCACGGCATGGGCAAAGGTACGGGCAAGGTAGTTCTGGCGTACTCGGGCGGACTCGACACGTCGGTCGCGATCCGCTGGATCAACGAGAAATACAACCTCGACGTCATCGCGGTGACGGTGGATGTGGGCAATGAGAAGGACTTCGAGGTGGTGCGTCAGAAAGCCTTGCGCACAGGCGCCATCCAGGCCTTCATCGCCGATGTGAAGGATCAGTTCGTCGGCGAGTTCGTGTTTCCGTCACTCCAGGCCGGCACGCTGTACCAGAACGTCTACCCGCTTGCCACGGCGCTGGCGCGGCCACTGATCTCGAAGGTGCTGGTTGATTACGCGCGCAAAGAAGGCGCCAGCCACGTCGCCCACGGCTGCACCGGCAAAGGCAACGACCAGGTCCGCTTCGACGTGTCGATCCAGGCGCTGGCGCCTGATTTGAAGATCATCGCCCCCGTGCGCGAGTGGCGCATGACGCGCGACGACGAGATCCGCTACGCGCAGGAGCACAAGATTCCCGTACCGGTGACCGCGGCCAGCCCCTATTCGGTGGATGCCAACCTGTGGGGGCGCAGCATCGAGGCGGGGGTGCTCGAGGACCCCTGGAACGAGCCACCTGAGGAGGCCTACGCGTGGACCATCAACCCGCGTTTCGCGCCCGAGGAGCCGACCTACGTCACCATTGAGTTCGAACGCGGCGTGCCGGTGGCGCTCGGCGACGATCCGGAGACGACGCAGCGGCTGGACGGCGTCACGCTGGTGTCGCGGCTCAACGAGCTTGGCGGCGCGCACGGCGTTGGCCGCATCGACCACGTCGAGGATCGACTGGTCGGCATCAAGTCGCGTGAGGTGTACGAAGCGCCCGCGGCGATCGTGCTGCACGCCGCGCACAGCGCGCTGGAGACGTTGACGCTCAGCCGTGAGCAGCGTCGCTTCAAAGAGATCGTGGCCACTGAGATGGCGCAGCTCATCTATGACGGGCGTATGTTCTCGGGACACTTCCGGGATCTCTCGTACTACGTGGCCAGCACCCAGCGGTCGGTCACCGGCACGGTACGCATGCGGTTGCTCAAGGGGCAAGCGGTGGCGGTCGGCCGCCGATCTCCGCAATCCCTTTACGACTTCAGCCTGGCCACCTACGAGACGGGCGACCAGTTCGATCACTCGGCCGCCGAAGCCTTCATCAAACTCTTCAGCCAGGGCCTGCGCACGCAGGCGCGCGTGCAGCTCGGGGCGGGCAGCAGTCAGGAGATCCGCCGTCTGGTGGCGCCGAGCATCGACGAGGAGGCGCACTAGAAATGCGGCCGCTACGCTGCACAATGCGTCGAAATCTCGAAGGCACGAACTTCTGAGCACGCCCTTGTGGGGCGGACGGTTCAGCAAATCGCTCGACCAACGAGCGCTGACGTACACCACGTCGCTGCCGGTTGACCGCCGCCTGTTCGAGTGGGACGTGCTCGGCAGCATTGCCCACGCGCGCATGCTCGCTCGGCAAGGCGTGATTCCGCCTGCCGACGCGCAGGCAATCGTCTCGGGCCTCTCCGACCTCCTCGCGCGTCCGCCGCGCCTCGACGGCGAGTACGAAGACGTCCACAGCCTGGTCGAGGCCGAGCTGGCGCGGCAGATCGGCGAGCCAGCCGGGCGATTGCACACCGCGCGCAGCCGAAATGACCAGGTGGCCACCGACATGCGCCTGTTCGTGCGCTCGGCACTCATCGAAGGCGTGGCGGGCATTCTCGACGTGCAGTCGGCGCTCGTCGAGGTGGCGCAGCGGGACGGGGTAGCCATCATGCCCGGCTACACCCACCTGCAGCGAGCGCAACCGATCTTGCTCGGGCATCACCTGCTGGCGTATTGGGAGATGCTGGAGCGCGACGCCGGTCGGTTGCGAGACGCCTACGCGCGCGCTGATGTCCTGCCGTTGGGCGCCGGCGCTCTGGCCGGTTCGCCATACCCGCTGGACCGCGAGTATGTGGCGCGCGCGCTGGGGTTCTCTAGCGTGAGCCGCAACAGTCTGGATGCCGTCGCCGATCGTGATTTTCTCATTGAGCATCTCGCCGCGCTGGCCAGCCTGGCCATGCATCTCTCTCGGCTGGCCGAGGATCTGGTGCTGTGGTCGACCGTCGAGTTCGGCTTCATCTCCCTGGACGAGTCGTTGACCACCGGCTCGAGCATCATGCCCCAGAAGCGCAATCCAGACGTGGCCGAGCTACTGCGCGGCAAGACCGGTCGTGTGTACGGCGCATTGGTGGCGCTGCTGGTGACGTTGAAGGGCTTGCCGATGAGCTACAACCGCGACCTCCAGGAAGACAAAGCTGCCTATTTTGAAGCGGTCGACCTGGTCCACGATGGGCTTGCGCTGGCGGCGGCGATGCTGCGGAGCGCCACGTGGCGTACGGAGCGGCTCGCCGCGGCGGCGAGCGATCCGTTGATCTCGGCCACAGACCTGGCCGACCACCTGGCGCAGCGCGGAGTGCCGTTTCGCCAGGCGCACGAGATCGTCGGCGGCATCGTGCGCGCGGCGGAGGCCAGCGGGCGCCGTTTGGACGACTTTTCACTCGACGAGCTACGCGCGTTCTCGCCTCAGTTCGAGCAGTCCGCGGTTGGCCTGCGGCCAGCGGACATCGTCGCCGCGCGGGACGTGGTCGGCGGGACCGCGCCTGGCCAGGTTTCGGCTCAGCTGCAGTTCGCCGCGCGGCGATTGGACGAGAGCCGCGGGTGGGTGGAGTAGTACGCGCGGCGGCTGCCCACTCTGGCGAACGTTACGGGCGAATAAGGCACCCTCACCCCGCGCTCCGCTACGCTCCACGGGGCTAGCCCAGCCCTCTCCCAGAGGGAGAGGGAGTTTTTATCGAAGCGACGTGATAGCAGCGCGGGTGCGCTCGAGCTCGGGTCGCGCGCCGATGGCGGCGAACTGAGCCTCGGCGCTGTGCAGGTGCTCGCGGGCCGCGGCAGGCTCGCCGAGCGCTGCCAGTGCCTGACCAAGCGCCCGTTCGCACAGGGCCGCGTCGTACAGATACCCGTGGCGAGTGCTCAGCTCGTGCCCGGCCTGGCCGAGTCGCACCGCCGCTTCGGGGTCATGCCGCGCCAGCTCGACCTCGGCCAGCCAGCCGTGGGCTCGTCCGAGCAGTACCCAGACGCCCGCCTGTTGT
>VBGG01000624.1 GCA_005883405.1 Chloroflexota bacterium
CGAAGAAGCGGATCCCGCCCACGCCGCCCGCGCAAGTTGCCACACCATGGATCCAGACGTCGTCGCCCAGCGTCGTCGCGGCAGCTTGCACCGAACAGGATGCACCCAACGCCACCATGGGGGCACTCACTAGGCTAGCCACGAGTGCGCCAACCGACGCCACGATAAAGGAACGCTCGTGTAACGCGCGCATGAGGATCTCCCGTGCCAGACTTAGCTGATTGCTGCTATCGAAGAGAATCGGCAGCACGGGCGCACAATTGAGCCATCCGCGTAGGCTTGATTTCGGCTGAGCGCCGATGGACCTGGCCGAGTCCGCTGGTCAATGCCTCCCAGCGCCCGAGGGTATTGCTGCCGGTAGTGTCGGAAGTGGCTCGTGCTTGCCAACCAGTGTTGCTGCTCCAACAAGACGGCATCGGCCCGCAACACCCTGGGCAAGGTCGATGGCATGCTGGCCCCGTTCGGCTTCACCGACAATGTCGAAATCGCTTTGTCAGCCGAGGCGCATTCGCAGACCGCGGCTCACCTCAGGTACATCGTCGACGAGCATGACGCTGATCGGGCACATCGGTCGGATCTCAACGACCAGTACGGCACGACGCCCACCTCTGGCACCGCCAGGAGACAGATTTCGCCTCTACCTTTTGGCAGAGGCCGGTCTAGCATCGACCACCGCGCCGTTCTGGGACGCGTCGGATCAGACCAGGTGCTCTTGATTCGTTTTTAAAGGGGACCCAGGTTTCCGCCGCAAAAGGGACCCAGGTGCCTGGCAACGGGCAATGATGGCCAGTTGTCGGTTGATCGTCAAGTGCCATAACGCAATTGGGCGGATCGGCGTGGCTGCCAGGGGGTGGTCCCCGTTGATGGTGATGATGGTTCGCTTGCGAACCGTTCACCGTTCTTCTCTTCGGGGGCGGGGCGTCACCCGTAAGGGCCGTAACGGAGCGCGCAGCGCGGAGTGGAGGACCCCGCCGCAGGCGGGGTTGAAGCCTCGGTGGGGGCGGAGTCGCTCGAATTTTCCAGAGTTGAGGTAGCGGATTCGAGCCCGTTCCCCGCTCCAGTCTTTTGAACGCGGATCCTCACCCAGCGAAACGCCTGAGCTGGTTAGGCACACGCGCACGGAGTCGCATCGCCAATACCGTGAAGGTCGCGCCCAGCAAGCTGAACCTGATCCCGCTGTACGTCGGCGGCAGCTTCGGCTCGAAGTACGTGCTCGGGAAGGTGATCGCGATCGCCGCGATGCTAGCCAAGGTCAGCGGGCGGCCGGTCAAGTTCATGGAGGACCGCATCGATAACCTGGTCGCCTGTGAGAACCTCGCCTCCGACCGCTACTACGACTCGGAGCTCGCCATCACCAGGGACGGCCTCTTCAAGAGCTTGCGCGTGCGGGTGGTGGACGACTATGGCGCTTACTTCCAGTTCGGTCACGCCACCCACGGCAATGCACTGGCGCAAGCCACTGGCCCTTATCGCATCCAGAGCCTGGCGTACACCGTCCAGTGTGTGCTGACCAACAAGTGTCAACAGGGTGTCTTCCGCGGCGCCGGCTCGGACGGCGGTAACTTCAACCTGGAGCGACTGGTCGATGCCGCTGCCCAGGAGCCAGGGTTGGACCCGATCGAGATCCGCCGCCGCAACTTCATCCAGCCGGACCAGTTCCCGTACAAGATACCGTGCGGCAATATTTATGACAGCGGCAACTACCCGGCGGTCCTCGACAAGGCCCTATCCATGGCGGACTACGAGGGTCTACGTCGCATGCAGTCCGAGGCCCGCCAGCAGGGACGGTACGTAGGGATCGGGCTCGCCACTGCGCACCAAACAGCTTCTACGGTCCTACCGAGTTCTGGTTCTGGTACGACAGCCCGGGCCTGACCAGCGTGCCCGAGAGCGTCGGCCTGAGCCTGGGCCCGACAGGCGAGTTCGTGGTAACCATGTTCTCGCCTTTATGGGGTAACAGCCCCGAGACCATAGTGGCGCAGACAGTGGCCGAGGAGTTCGGGGTCGACCCCGCCGAGGTAACCGTAGCCTACGAAGGCTCCATCCACGGGCTGCCCAGCGCCGGCCCCGGCGGCAGCCGCATGACGGTGATGCTGACGGGGGCTGTCGTCGGCGCGGCCCGCAAGCTCAAGGACAAGATGGCGCGCATCGCTGGTCACGTCCTGGAAGTAGACGCGTCCGACATCCTCTTCGAAAACGGTCGGGCCACCGTCCGCGGCGTACCCGAGAAGTCGATGGCGTACGGCGACATCGGCCTGAAGGCATACTGGTTCCGGCTCGACCTCCCGGCGGGTATGGAGAGCGGGCTTGAGGCCCGCCACACCTGCGACCATCCGTACCTCACGCCACCGTCCGCCGACCGCACGGACCTGGGCGCCTTTTATCCGATGATGGCTCACGGCGCCCACATTCCAGTCGTGGAGGTCAATCCGGACACCGGCCAGGTGAGCTTGCTGCGGTACATCGCGGTCCACGACGTCGGCACCATAGTCAACCCCAAGAGCCTGCGCGGCCAGATTGCTGGCGGCATTACTCAAGGCATAGGAATGGCGTTGTTCGAGGAGGTTGTCTACGACGAGCAAGGGCAACCGCTGACCAGCAGCTTCATGGACTATCCGCTCCCGACGGCCATGGAGGTACCCAGGTTCGAGATCGGCCACGTGGAGACGCCGTCGCCGTTCACCGAGTATGGCGTCAAGGGCGGCGGCGAAGGAGGGCGGATGATCGCGCCGGCGGCGCTTGCCAGCGCGGTCGAAGACGCCCTGGCTCCGATGGGCGTACGCATTGACGAGCTGCCAATGACCCCCGAGCGGATCGTGACCTGGATCGAGGCGAGTCGGCAGGCGCCCGGAGCTACTTGATCGCCAGCGGGTTTATTGGGGAGCCGACCGCGCCCGTAATAGGCAGTGGCGACGCAACGAACAGGAACTCGTAGACGCCGTCTTGCGCACAGTCCTGGGCGAGTTCTTCGAGATAGAAGATCTCGCCCACCAACAGCCCCATGTTGACCACGATCACGAGGTGCAGCGGCTGGAATGCGCCTTTCAACTCGTTCGGCCGCACTTCGACACCCCATGTATCCGACGCGATGCCTGCCAGCCGCTTCTCGGCGAGCCAGGGCGCAGTCGTAAACGAGATGCCGGGCGCATCGCCGGCCGAGAAGGGACCCCAGTTGCGCTCACGGAGGCGGCGGCCCAGCTCGCCGGTCCGAATCAGGACGATGTCCCCTTCGCCGATCACGAGACCTGCCCGCGCCGCCGCGGCGTCGAGGTCCTCCGCGTAGATAGCCTCGCCTGGCTCCAGGTGTTCGACACCCTTCAGGCGGGGGATGTCCAGGAGAACGCCTCGTGTTACGACCTTGTCTTTGAACTTTTCGATGCCGTTGCGCGCGGCGCCCGCGCTGCTCACCAGACGGGCGTCGCGGCCGTTCCACATCTTGCCATCACGAAAGATGTGGCTCAGCCCGTCCCACTGCGTCCCAGTCTGGAGATACATCGTGATCGTGTCGTCGGCGTAGCCAAATCCATACGGGCCTTCCTCGAAGTCCAGTACGCGCTGGTTGCCCGCGACGTGGTCGGTGCCGGTTGCGACCATCTGATGAATTGGGTTTACGCGCCCAAACCGTCCAGTCTGTGGACTGCTGGCCTCGAAAGGTAGCGCCAGTGACAGGATCTTGCCCTGCCGCACCAGGCCCGCCGCCTCGATGACCTTGCTCGGCGTTATGTAGTTCAGAGTCCCGATCTCATCTTCGGAACCCCAGTTGCCCCAGTTGCGGAAGCGCTCGCAGTACTCGTCCAGTAGCTCCCGAGTCACTGGCCCGCGTGACGCCGCCTGTACTGCCATCGCCGTCACCTCCTTACTACTAATGTGATCGTACGCCCACTGGAAGGGCTGCTGACCCCGGCTCCAAGCGGCGGCCAGGTGCTACGCTGAAGCCCGGGCCATGGGCGAGTGCCGCGAGCTTGTAGAAGCTGGAGTTCCAATAACGGGAGGTAGTCCGATGTTGCGAACGAACGTTCTCAGGTGCCTTGTCGCGAGCGCGTGTTTTGGGCTTGTCGCCTGTCAGCCGGCAGCGCCTGCGACGACCGGCGGTGCACCCGCCGCACCAACGAGTGCGCCGGCTGCCGCCGCCCCCGCTGCGAATCAGCCGGCCACCGGTAGTGGACAGCCGATCAAGATCGGCCTGGTCACCGGCCTGAGCGGCGCGTATGCGGGCCTGGCTCAGGGTCAGGAGCGCGGAGCTGAGCTCGCCGTCCAGGACATTGGCAGCGTGCTGGGCCGACCGCTGCTGCTCATCGCTCGCGACGACAAAATCGATCCGAACGAGGCAGCCAAACAAACCGAAGCGCTGGTCCAGACGGAGCAGGTGGATTTGCTTACGGGGTGTGTCTCGGCCGCTACTACGCTTGCCGTCAACGAGGTTGCCAAGCGGGCCAAGGTGCTGTACCTCGGCACCTGCCAGACGAATGCGTTGAACGACGGCAACAAGGACTGGAGCGACTATTCGTTCCACATGGCGCTGACGCCATGGATGAACAATCAGATGGTCCTGCCGTGGATCACCCAGAAACTGGGCAAAAACATCTACATCTTCGCCGCCGACTACGCCTGGGGAAGCGACAACATCGAGTCCATCACCGCCTGGCTGGGCAAGCAGGGCATTCCGCTCATCGGGCAATCCAGAGCGCCGCTCGGGACCAAGGACTTCACCACATTCATCCCACAGATCCGCGCCTCCTCACCGGAAGTGACCATCGTGGTCAACGCCGGCGATGACCAGGCGAATTTTCTGAAGCAGGCGAGTCAGTTTGGGCTGTCGAAAGAAACGAAGCTCTACTCGCCGGTGGTGGATGTGCCATTCGACAAGCAAAATGGGCAGTCGAACATCGCGGACACCTACGGTGGCGCCAACTTTTACTGGGCGATCCAGGACCAGCTACCTTCGGCCAAGAAGTTTGTCGATGCGTACCGGCAGAAGTTCAACGAAATGCCGGCGGCGTATGGGTCGTATCAGTACGACGCACTGAAGGCGTGGGCCGCGGCAGTGGAGAAGGCTGGCTCGCTCGATCCGCGCAAGGTGGAAACCGCGCTGGAGGGTATGTCGTTCGACTACTCGAGCGGGCAGTCCGTTATCCGCAAGTGCGACCATCAGATGATTCACCCGGTGCACATCATGAAGGGGCGTGCTGAGACGCAGGGCGATGCGGGCTACCGCGATCTGGTCACGACGATCGCCGCTGACGAGAAGTACGAGCGGACCTGCGACCAGCTGGGTCTGGCCAACCGTGCCTGACATCTGGGGGTCAAGGGGGGGCTGAACGGCCCGTGAACAGCACGTTGGTCATCACCCAGATCATGACTGGCGTGGTCGGCGGGCTCGTGTATGTCCTGCTCGCGCTGGGGCTGACGCTGATCTTCGGGCTCATGCGGGTGGTCAACTTCGCCCACGGCGCCTTCTATATGCTGGGCGCCTACACCGCGGTCGTCATCGTGAGCCTGACTGGAAACTTCTGGCTGGCGCTCATCATGGTGCCAGTGGTCGTTGGTCTCGGCGGCCTCGGCGTCGAGCGCGGCCTGATCCGGCCGCTCTACGCGCGCAGCGACTACGACTCGCTGCTGCTGACATTCGGACTCTCATTTGTCATCGTTGAGCTGGTAAAGTTGGGCTTCGGTAAACTGGGCCAACCGTTCAGCGCGCCGCCAGCGCTCTCCGATACCCTGGCGATCGGCAGCATCTACTTCCCGAAATACCTGGCCTTCATGGGCCTTGCCGCGATCGTCGCGGTCGTAGCCCTGTGGCTGTTCTTGCAGCGGACCGACCTCGGGCTGACGATCCGGGCCGGCACGCAGGACAGCATCATGGTGCGCGCGCTTGGGGTCGACTTTGACCGCACGCGCGCAACCGTTTTCGCACTTGGTATTGCGCTGGCAGGCCTGGCTGGTGTCCTCAATGCACCGTTCGCCGGCGTCAATCCGGATATGGGCTTACAGATCCTTATCTTCGCGTTCGTCACGGTGGTCGTCGGTGGCCTGGGCAGCTACTGGGGCGCGGTTGCCGGCGGATTGCTGATTGGCGTGGTCTATAGCCTGACAAGCCTGTTGTTTCCGCAGCTCGCTCAGGTGGCGGTTTTCTCGCTGATGGCCCTCGTCCTCCTGGCGCGCCCGGCGGGCCTGCTGGGCAGAACCGCCTGAAGATGGCGAACACCGCTCACGCCGTTCCCGCCCCGCGACTTGAGGTGGACACGCGCTGGATCCGCATCCGGCAGCGGCCGGTCGCCACGTTAGCGATCGGGCTCGGCGTCCTCATCCTGGTGGTGCCGGAGAAAACTCTGGCCACCCAACTGCTGGTGTTTGGTCTGTTCGCGATGAGCTTCAACATGCTGCTGGGGTACGCAGGCCTCCTCTCGTTTGGCCACTCCACGTTCTTTGGTCTCGGCGCTTACGGCACCGCGCTGGTGCTGAAGTGGTGGCATCCACACGTGCTGGCGGCAATGGCGGCCGGTCTGGTGCTCGCTTCCGCCACCGCGCTGGTCATTGGCTGGTTCTGCCTGCGACGGCGGCGTGTGTACTTCTCGATGCTGACGCTCGCCTTCAACCAGATGGTCTATTTCATCCTGTTCCAGGCACGCGACATCACCGGCGGCGATGACGGGTTACGTGGCATACCGTTGCCCGATTTCGATATCCCTTTCATCGGATCGATCCCAATTGAAGGCATCCACAACCCACTCAGCTTCTACTACTTCGTGCTGATCGTCGTGGTCGCATGCCTGCTCGCCATCGAGCGGATCCTCATCTCTCCCTTCGGGCGCGCGCTCGAAGCCATCCGCGAGAGTGAAGAGCGAGCGCGAGCCTGCGGCTACAACTCCAACCGTATCCTGCTGCTAGCATTCGTCTTCGCCGGTCTGTTTGCGGGGGTGGCTGGGGCGCTGTACGCCCTGTTCTTCGGCTTCATCGGCCTGGAGACCCTCAGCTGGGTGACCGCCGGCGTGGTGGTCATGATGGCGATCCTTGGAGGGGTCGGGACACTCGTGGGGCCGTTCGTGGGCGCGGCCATTTACCTCGTCCTCCAGGACTACGTTTCCAAGTACACCGACTCGTGGCAGCTGTACGCGGGTGCGATTTTCGTCGTTTGTGTGCTGTTCTTTCCACAGGGCGTATGGGGGTCACTCACCGGTCTGCTTCAATCTCGATGGGTCCGCAATCGTGGCTGAGCCAATCCTGCAGACGGAACGGGTGGTGCGCTACTACGGCGGCGTGCGCGCGCTCAACGGTGTTGACCTCCAGATCCAGCCAGGTGTGCTGCACGCCGTCATCGGACCGAATGGCGCCGGCAAGAGCACCCTCTTCCATGTGATCACCGGCCGTGTGCCGGCGACGAGTGGCCGAATCTGGTTTCGTGGGTTGGATATCACCCGCCGGTCGCAACCGGTGATCGCGCAGCTCGGGATCGCCCGCTCATATCAGATCACGACCGTGTTCCCGAAACTCACGGTGCATGAGAACGTTCGCGTGGCCGCTCAGGCCCGCGTCAGCCATGCGAACTTCTGGCAACCGGCGAGTGCGCTACGCACGGTGTCGGAGCGCGCCGATCACGTACTCGACATGGTCGGATTGAAGGATCAGCGACGGCTCATCGCTGGAGAGCTATCGCATGGCGAGCAGCGTCACCTCGACATTGCTATCGCTCTGGCGAGCGATCCAAGCGTACTTCTCCTGGATGAGCCGACCGCCGGCATGAGTCCACTCGAGACCGAGCAGATGATGTACCTCATTCGCGACCTCGGCCGACAGCTTTCGGTGGTACTTGTCGAGCACAAGATGCACGTGGTGATGGGAGTTTCGGACCACATCACCGTCCTCCACTTCGGGTCGGTGCTGACCGAGGGGACACCTGAGGAAGTGCAGAGCAACCGGCGCGTCCAGGAGGTCTATCTCGAAGGATCGATATGAGTCTGGTCGTCGACGAGATCCACACCTACTACGGTCTCGCGCATGTGCTCCAGGGGGTCAGCCTGGAAGTTGGTGAAGGCGAAATCGTGGTGTTGCTCGGACGTAACGGCGCGGGCAAGTCGACCACCCTGAAAAGCATCATGGGACTCACGCCGCCTCGGCGGGGCGCGGTCGTTTACGCCGGCCACAGCCTGGTTGGACTTCCGACGCACGTTATCGCGCGGTTGGGTATCCGCTGGGTGCCGGAGGAGCGACGCATCTTTCCGGATCTTACGGTCCTGGAGAACATGCGCGTAGCTGCACTTGCGGTGGAGGCTGAGCGGCGGACTGAAGAGCTGCGGCGGATGTACGCGCTTTTTCCGCTGCTCCGTGAGCGTGCACAGCAGCGAGGTCGGAGCCTGAGCGGAGGCGAGCAGCAAATGTTGGCGTTGGCTCGCGCGCTCATCGGCCGGCCGCGTCTGCTGCTGATCGACGAGCCGACGCAGGGACTGGCGCCGAACCTGGTGGCGAGCATCGCCAATTCGCTGCTTGCGATCAAGGAGCAGGGTCTGTCGATCCTGTTGGTCGAGCAGAATGCGCGGGTGGCGCTCGAGATTGCCGATCGTGCGTATCTGATCGACCGCGGTGTCATCCAATACAGTGGCACGTCGGGGGAGCTGCGCGCGGATCAAGCGATCCAACGTCAATATTTGACCGTGTGACACGCTGCAAGCCAAATCGGCCGACCCGGCGCGGCCGCATTCGAACCGACCGTCGTCAATCAATCATCGGTGCTCGACAACGTCCTGACAGGTCTATGCGGTCTCCCGGGGTAGACACAAACAGCACGCAGGCGGAAGCTCCAAAAACACTTCCGCCCCAATGTCGAACAGGTCATGTGGATGGACCTGCACACGCCACTCGCGACCGCCCGACTCGACCACATACTCCACGAAGTTACCCAGGTAGCTGATGAGCGCTACCCTGCCCTCGAGTACATTCAGCGCGTCGCGTGGGCGGCAGGCGTGGAGCTCCACATCCTCCGGACGGATCGACAGATAGACGTCGTCGCTGGGTGGGCTGCCGCCAGCCGCCACGTCGGCATGCGCACTGCGCTGCTGCCGGTCATTACCGTCATCGGTCTGGAATTTGCCTTTCTTCTCGGCGGGCTGCTGGTTACAGAGCAGGTGTTCAATTTGAACGGGATCGGCAAGCTCATGGTCGACGCCGTCGTGCGGCGCGACTACACGATGACGCAGGCTTTGATCATGCTCGTCGCAAGCGCTTTCGTGGTGACGAACTTCCTGATCGATCAGCATGCCCGGCTCCGGGCGCGTATCGCCGAAGGCGCCCTCGGCCAGCTACAGCTGACGCACTCGCTGTTCGCGTCGATGGTGCTCGAGTATTACCGGGCCAACCCGCAGGCGTACGCCGACGTCTTCAAGTGGGAGATCACGGGTCCGTAGCCGACCACTTACAGCGACCCGTCGGTGGCCGGCGGTGGCAAGGGTCATCTTCAGGTGACGCATTCGGCAGCCTTGCTACTGTGGCTGACCAATCTGAAGCCGTGCGACGTGACCGCGTTCCTGGCGAATTTCGAGCTCAAAGTGGATCTGTGCGACGCGATCAGCGTGCGCTACGAAGGCGGCGCTACCACAACGGCAAGCACTGGTGGCATCCCAGCCGCCCAGATTGGCCATCAGCAGCACGAGCTGCGGGTGTACGGCAGCCAGGGTTACGCGCTTGTTGACGTGATGGCAGGTAGCTGAAGCACTTTCTCCAACGACGGCTCCATCGAAGAATTCGACGCGGTACCGGCCGATCGCCGCTACCCGATGGCGGCAACATCGCGGCACCTGGTCGATCTCGTGCTAGGCGTTGCACCCGCGGCGGGCAATGCCTCGACCGGGGAGATCGGCCTACGGACCGTAGAGCTCCTCGAGGCAGCGTATCTCTCGGCCGCCGAACGCCGCGTGGTGAGCATCGACGAGTTGTATCGAGGCGCGGAGACCCGCGCTTGACACGCGGCAGCGCGCCGTGAGTACGCTACGCGGGGCCCGCACATGGGGATTAGGGGGATGGAAGGAAGGGGCATTATCGACGTGACACGCCGTCATCCTTTCACACGGCTGGGACTGGGTCTGGTCATGCTCGCTACGGCATGCACGAGCGCGCCGCAGGCGCCGCCGCCAGCCGCTACTGCGCCGCCAGCCGCGCCGGCCGCGGCGACGACCGCGCCCGCCGCCCAGGCGACGACGGCTGGCCCGACTGCCGCACCGGCCGTCAAGCCGACGACAGCCGCCGCGCCAGCCCCGACCGTCGCGGCCACGACTGCCGCACAGCCGGCCGCTGCCGCACCGGTCAAGGACGTGCCTCGCAATCGCACGCTGGTCGTTACGCCCTGGGGCCAGGGCGCCGAGATCGCCAACCCCAACAACTACAACATCTACATCAGCACGACCTGGAACCACCAGCGCGAAAGCGGCGACAAGACGGTCTACGAAGACCTCATGTACACCAACCTGAACACGGGTGAGATCATCCCGTGGCAGGCTGAGGGTTTTAAGTACAACGACGCGTTCACGACGATCACCGTCAAGCTCCGCAAGGGCGTCACCTGGTCGGACGGCGAGCCATTCACTTCCAAAGATGTCAAGTTCACTCTCGAGATGCTGCGCGACAACGCGCCTGATCTCACGTACTCGACCGTCTACAAGGAGTGGTTGAAGGGCGTCGATACACCGGATGAGTTGACCGCGGTTCTCAACCTGACCAAGCCTAACCCGCGCTTCTTCGAGGAGAACCTGGCTCGCGGCTGGGAGAACCACCAGGTCATGATGCCCGAGCACATCTGGAGGGGACAGGACCCCAAGACGTTCACCAACTTCGACCTGGCCAAAGGCTGGCCGGTCGGGACCGGCGCCTACAAGTTGGTCTCGTCGTCACCCCAGCAAATGGTCTATGACCGCCGCGATGACTGGTGGGGCGCCAAGACCAGTTTCAAGCCATTGCCCGGACCGGAACGGATCATCCTTATACCGGCCGCCAGCGATGAAGCCACCGCTCAGCTCTACATCGGCAACAAGGCCGACAGTGGCAACCCGCTCCAGCCGGCCACATTCGAAGCGGCAACCGCCCGCAACAAGAGCCTGCAGTCGTGGCATGCCCAGGGGCCGGTCTGGGGCGCACCCGACGGGTGCGGTTATGTCTTCACGTTCAACCACACCAGGGCTCCGTGGAACAATGCGGACGTCCGCATCGCGGTCAACTACGCCATCGATCGCGTGCAGCTGTCAACGCTGGGCTACAACAGCGCCAACTACCCCATCGTCGTGCCGTTCTCGACCTACATGAAGGAACGTTGGCTGCCTGGCAAGCTGCAGGAGATCATCGACAAGTACGACCGCAACAAGCGCGACCTGAACCTCGTCGCTGAGCACATGCAGGCAGCCGGCTACGCCAAGGACGCCAACGATATGTGGGCCAAGGACGGAGAGACCGTCAAGGTCCCTGTGCGGGGTCCGCAGTTCTTCGGACCCCTCGCGCCTCCGCTGACCGAGCAGCTCAAGAGCGCCGGCTTCGATGCCACGTCGGTCATCGAACCTGACAGCTCGACTGCCTGGAACGAGGACCTGACCACGGGCAAGTCGGACACAATCTTCTTCGTGCACTGCGGTAGCATCTCCGAGCCGCTGAACACGCTGCAGGATCTGCACAGTAAGAACGGGCCACCGGTTGGCCAGAAGTGCCCATACATCATCGCTTGCACGCGCTACAGCAACCCTGAGTACGACAAGCTGATCGACGACATGACCGCCATGGTCGGCTCGCCAGACAACCCAAAGTACATGGACGATGCCGCAAAGGCGCTCGACATCTACCTTCGCGACATGCCAGAGATCATGCTGCTCGAGGAGCTGCACGCGGTCGTCTTCAACAACACCTATTGGAAGGGCTGGCCAAGCGAGAAGGACCCCTACGTGGCGCCGTACCCGCCGTGGGAGGCCTGGTACCTGATCATTAATAAGCTCCAGCCGACGCAGTAAGTGGCTGCTGGCACCTCAACCGGGAGGGCTTCGCGGGCGGCGCCCTCCCGGCCGTGGGGCGCCGGCGAATAGGAGGAGTCGGTGCCGATCGAGTACGTTGCCAAGCGGGCGCTCCAACTGCTCCTGATCGTGTTCGTTGCGGTAACGATCAACTTCTTGATTCCACGTCTCATACCCGGTGATCCGGTCGAGAGCGCCCTGCAAACCAAGATGGCCATGACGGGGAACGTGAACGTGGATGTTCAGGCTGTCGCGGCCGCTTACCGCGCGAAGTTTGGTCTCGACAAGCCGTTGTGGCTGCAGTACGTGAACTATTGGGGCAGCCTCCTCAACCGCGACCTCGGCGTCTCGCTGGTCGATTTTCCGCAGCCGGTAGTGGAGAAGATCCAGTCGGCCGTACCGTGGACGCTCGCTCTGCTGAGCGTCTCGACCGTTATATCGTTCTTCCTGGGCTCGATTCTGGGCGCCCTGATCGCCTGGCCGCGAGCGCCGCGCGTCTTGCACGTCCTGGTGCCGCCGTTCATGCTGCTTTCGTCGGTGCCCTTCTTTCTGCTGGGCATCGTGCTGCTCTTCACGTTCTCGGTCATCGTCCCGTGGTTCCCGCCGGGCGGCGGCTTCGACCCGGTCTCGATCCTCCGCCTGGACGTGCCGACCGTCCTCGATCTGCTGTACCACGCCATTTTGCCGTCCCTGGCGCTAGTCCTGGGCAGCATCGGCTTCTGGGGGCTCGGCATGCGCGCGATGATGGTCTCGGTTCTCGGCGAGGATCACATTACGTTCGCCGAGTCCAAAGGCCTGCCGCCAGAGCGCGTCTTTTTGTGGTACGGCATGCGCAACGCCCTGCTGCCGCAGGTCACGAGCCTGGCCATCGCGCTGGGCTCGATCCTATCCGGCGCGGTCCTGGTCGAAGTCATCTTCAATTATCCGGGCCTGGGTGGCATCCTGTTCCTGGCGATCGCTGGCAAGGACTACTTCGTGATCCAGGGAATCGTGCTGATGCTCATCCTGGCGCTGGCGTTGTCGCTGTTCGTGGTCGACTTGATCTATCCATTGATCGATCCACGCATCCGCTACCACCCATGAGTGTGGCCACGCCTACGGCGGTCACCGGCCGCCGCCCGTTCGGCACCGCGGCGCTTCGCGGTATCCTCCGCAGCCCGCGTATGAGCGGCAGCCTCGTGGCCGGCATTGCCATGGTCGCGCTGGTCGTCATGCTAAGTCTGTTCGGGCCCCGCTTTGTCAATGCGCGGCTGGCCGCGGTCGGCTCGGTCCGCCCAAGCCAGCCCCCGTCCGCGCAATACCTGCTCGGGACCGACTCGCAAGGCCGCGACATGCTGACCATCATGGTGCTCGGCACACCCCAGACCCTGCGTATCGGCCTGATCGCTGGCGTCGTCGGCCTGGCCGTCGGACTTGTGCTGGGGCTGACATCCGGCTTCTTCGGCGGTGCCGTCGACGCGGTCATCCGGGTTCTGGCGGATTCGCTCCTGACGGTCCCCAGCCTCGCAATCATGGTCGTCATCGCCGCTAGCGTCGGCCACATGACGGTCGAGCTCATGGGACTCACTGTGGCCGCCCTGGCGTGGATGCATCCGACCCGTACTATCCGCTCGCAAGTCCTGTCGATTCGCGAGCGCTCGTACGTGTCCGTCGCGCGGGCGAATGGCGAGAGCGAGCCAGGCATCCTGTTCCGGGAGATCATGCCGAACCTGGTTCCGTACATCGCGGCGAGCTTTGTCGGCGCCGTTAGCGGGGCCATTCTGGCCGCCGTCGGCCTCGAGGCCATTGGCCTTGGCCCGAACGACGTCCACACACTGGGGACCACGATCTACTGGGCCGAGAGGTTCAGCGCCGTGCTGCGCGGCCAGTGGTGGTGGTGGGGCCCGCCGATCGTGGCGATCTCGTTCATCTTTGTCGGGCTGTTCTTGCTCTCGGCGGGGTTGGACCGCATCGCGAACCCCAAGCTGAGGCAGCGAACGTGAGCCCAGACCGCGAGGTCCTGCGCGTCGAAGACCTGCGGGTCGAGTACGTCACCCCCGACGGGCCAATCAAGGCCGTCGAGGGCGTGTCCTTCAGCCTGCAGGCAGGCCAGCGTATGGGTCTGATTGGCGAATCGGGCTCCGGCAAGACCACGCTTGGTACAGCCATTGTTCGCCTGCTCCGACCACCGGCGCGCATCACCAGCGGGCGGATCGTGCTCGATGGGCACGAGTTCTTGCAGGTTGGCGAACGTGAGCTACGCCAACTGCGCATGCGCGAGGTGGCGCTGATCCCACAAGCGGCCATGAACTCGCTCAACCCGGTCATGCGTATCGGTGACCAGATCGCCGATGGCATCATTGCCCACGCTCAGTCGGCAAAGATCCCCCGCCGCGACGTTGCCGAGCGAGTAGCGCGCGCGCTCTGGCAAGTTGGCCTGCAGTCTTATCTGGCTAGCCGTTACCCGCATCAACTCAGTGGCGGTCAGCGCCAGCGGGCGGCGATGGCCATCGCCACGGCACTCCAGCCCAAGATCATCGTCGCCGACGAGCCGACCAGCGCCCTTGACGTCGTCGTTCAGCGCCAGGTCATGCAGACGCTCGGCCGCTTGCAGCAAGGACTGCATGCCGCGGTATTGCTCATCGGCCACGACATGGGCCTGGTCGCCCAGTTCGCCGATACCATCGGCGTGCTCTACGCCGGGCGACTGGTCGAGCAAGGTCCGGTCGAGGACCTGCTGGATGCGCCACGCCACCCGTACACTCGCCTGCTGATCGACAGTCTGCCAACGCTTGACGCCAAGAAGGCGCTGCGTGGCATCCCAGGCCTGCCGCCCTCGCTGCTCAATCTCCCGCCCGGCTGTCCCTTTGCGCCGCGCTGTCCATATGCCTTCGATCGCTGCCGAGTCGAAACGCCCGCTTTGCAGCCGGTCACCACGCTCCAGAAGGCAGCCTGCCATCTCTACCCAGCGCACACGAGCCTGCCGCCACTGCCCGAACGCGCCGACATCCCCGAGGTTGTCGCCCCGGCCGCGGATGCGGAAGTGGCGGTGTGATGACGCCGCTGCTCGAAGTACGGAAAGCGTCCAAAATCTACGGCGGCGGCCTGTTCAAACGCCACGACAAAACGATCGCTATCGATAACCTCAGCTATTCGATCCCCGACGAGAAACCCTCGATCACGGCGATTGCCGGTGAAAGCGGCAGCGGCAAGACCACCCTGGCGCTGCTCATGATGGGTTTTCTCACACCCAGCACCGGCCAGGTCTTCTACAGAGGTCGCGATGTCGCGACGATGTTATCCGCTGAGCGGCGCCAGTTCCGTCGCGAGGTCCAGCCGATCTTTCAGGACCCATACGAGGCGTTCAACCCCTTCTACCGCGTCGACCACGTGCTGGAGACACCGCTCAAGCGCTTCGGCCTGACACACTCGAAGGATGAAGCCCGCCGCCAGATCGAGGAAGCCCTCGAACGCGTCGGACTGCGTCCAAACGAGACACTCGGCCGCTTCCCACACCAACTCAGTGGTGGTCAGCAGCAGCGTATCGGTGTGGCGCGGGCGCTGCTATGCCAGCCGCGAATCATTGTCGCCGACGAGCCGGTGTCGATGGTCGACGCTTCGTTGCGCGCCACCATCCTGGCCAGTTTGCAGGTCCTCAATCGCGATCTCGGCATCTCGATCATCTACATCACCCATGATCTGACCACGGCCTACCAGATCTGTGAAAACATCGTGGTCCTGTATCTGGGAAACGTCGCTGAAGTCGGTACGGTCGACCGCGTGATTCGAACGCCCAGACATCCCTACACGCAGCTGCTGGTGTCGTCAATTCCAGTGGCGGATCGCCGTCGACGCTGGGGCGAAGATTCACCGGTCGAAGCGGAAGCCACCTCGACGCTCGTTGGCGGCAGCGTCGGTTGCCCGTTCGCACCGCGCTGCCCTTCGGTGATGGACATCTGCCGCGAGAGTCCGCCACCGCTGTTCGTGCCGGATGCACATCGCGCGGCGGCATGCTTCCTGTATAGAGACGCGCCTGTACTGCCGACGGCTGACGTAGCCAGCATCTGGGAAAAGGAAGCCGCATGAAGATTGCGGAGGTGGAGTCGCTCTGCTGGGCGGCGCGCACTTTGTTCGCATCACCACTGACCAGGGGCATGTCGGTCTCGGTCAGTCGGCGTGTTGGGCCTATCCGGAGGCGGTTGATGCCATCATTCGTACGTTCCGTGGCTATCTGGTAGGCCAGGATCCGCGACAGATCGAACGCCACTGGCAGCACCTGTATCGCATGGGGCCGTTCCGCGGCTCCGTGCTGAGCGGCGCCGTCAGCGCTGTCGACATCGCTCTCTGGGATATCAAGGGCCAGATCCTGCAGGCCCGATCTGGGAGCTACTTGGAGGAAAGTACAGAGACCGCGTGCGTCTGCACCTGTTGATGGGCGGTGCAACACCCGAGGAGATCCACGCCAACTCGCGGGCGGCTGCTGACGAGGGCTTCACGGCCATCAAGTTCGACCCGATCCCGGATGGGTTTGGCGAATTCACCCAGGATGCGCTGGTGCAGAGCATCGTTGAGCGCGTTGCCGCGGCGCGTGAGGCTGTCAAAGGCGACGTCGACATCATTCTCGAGCTGCATCGCAAGCTGACTCCGCTGCAGGCCCTGCCGGTGATCGAGGCTGTCGCCGAGTTCCACCCGCTATTCGTCGAGGATCCGGTCCAGATCGATAGCATCGTATCCCAAGCCGAAATCGCTCGACGGGTCTCTACGCCCATCGCGAATGGCGAGCGCATGCACACGATCTGGGAGTTTCGTGAGCTGCTGGTCTACGGCGGCAGCCAGTACGTGCGACCAGACGTCGGCCTGGCTGGCGGATTGACGCATACCAGGAAGATTGCCGCCATCGCCGAGAGCTTTCACAGCGCAATCGTGACCCACAATTTCCTTGGCCCGGTGCTCACCGCGGCCTCGGTGCATCTGGACACGGCAATTCCAAATTTCGTAGTCCAGGAGTACGCGCGAACCGACGAGACCAACAAGTGGTCGGGCTTCCAGGGTGTGCTGCAACGCCAGGGTGGCTACCTGCTGCCCCCTGAGAACCCTGGACTCGGTATTCGGTTGGTTGACACGACGCTGGACGGCCCGCTGGGGCCGCTAGGCGATCGGCCACTTCATCACATCCCGCAGCGCAGTGACGGCTCCGTCGTCTACGCGGTATGAAGGTCCTCGGGGACGAGCCCGAGGGCGACATCAATCTCGCGTTGGTACCCGTCGACGCGACTATTGGCAACTTCAGCCAGCGTCACCGGGCGTCCCAGGCGGCCGGCCTCGAACGGAGCGTACGTCAGGGCAAGGTCCGCCAGGCCCTCTTGCGCAGTTACCTCGGGCTGGTTGCCTGCGCTGACACACGCGGCAAGTTCGTGGTACTCCAGCGCCAGCAGGCGCGCATCGGTGTCGTTGAACTCGAAGTTGTAGGTCCACACGCGTTCACCGCCGAAGAGCTCGGCCGCAAGCGGCTCGAGGCGATAACCAGGCGCGTGCTCGAGGATACGCCCATCGTCGATGGCGGTGCCATCGTCGAGGTGAAGCACGATCGGCTGTCCGTCGCGGTCGCCGGGACAGTCGAGCGAGCCTAGCGAGCCGAACACCCGGCGAGTGCGCGACGGTCGGCCGTGGCCAGCGTAGTCACTGATCCACTGTCCGATGGCGCCGCTTTCGAAGATCAACTGGGCATACAGGGCGTCTTCACCGGTGGGCTCGACCTGATCGGGGAAGTCGGAGGACCAGCGGGCGTAATAGCCACCCGGACCTGCCGAGCCGGTGTTGTACCGGACCTTTTCATGCAGACGGACCTCGCCATAGATGCTGCGGACTTCGCCGAGGTAGAAACGCAAGATGTCGGCGTAGTGGATGCCGGCGTCGACGACGATGGTGCCGGCGTGCTTCATGTGCCGCCAGGGCGTGATGGCGATCGCGTCCTTGCCACCGATGCTCGTTTCGATCATCAGCCGGGGTGTGCCGATGGCACCTCCGGCGATCAGCGCCCGGGCGAGGCGGTTGATCGGGTCGCGTCGGTAGTTCTCGCCGACTGACACGATGCAGCCTGCACGCTTGGCGGCGTCGACAATCAGCCAGCAGCCGCGGACAGTCAGCGCGAGTGGCTTTTCGCACAAAACGTGCAGGCCGGCCTCCAGACACGCCGCCGCGATCTTGTGGTGCGAGCCGACGTCGGTGGTGATGGAGGCCGCTTGCAGGTCGCTGCCGAGCTCGCGCACCATACCGGCCAGGTCCGCGTAGACGCGAGGGCGTCGTCCGAGCAGTTCGGCGGCTTCATCCGCGGCGAAGGTCGCGTTGTCCTGGTTGATGTCGCACACGGCTACCAGGTCGCTGTTCGAGTACGAGCTCGACGCGAGATGGACCAATCCTCGCAGGTGCCGGCGGCCCATACCGCCGCATCCAACCAGCGCGATAGGGATACGCTCGGGCATCGGCCTTCTACACTCCGGTCGGCGACAGCCCTCGGCGGTTGGCGAGGGTGCGCGGAGTGATGTCGAACAGCGTCTCATGTCCGGCGAAGAAGCGCTCCAGCTCGTCGACCATGAAGCTGAAGAAGCGTGGCCGGCCAGCCGCGGTGACGCCGGCAATGTGCGGACTCAAAAAGACATTGGGCAGCTCGCGGATCGGGCTTCCAAGCGGGATCGGCTCCGGTTCGAAGACGTCGAGCGACACGCGGATGTCGCCTCGCCGGGCACGCGCAATCAGCGCGTCAGAATCCACGATAGCGCCGCGCGAGACGTTCACAAACACGGAGTCCGGCCTCAGCAACTCAAGCTGGTCCTTTCCCAGCATGCCGCGCGTGCGGGGTGTCAGCGGCGCGGTACACACGACCACATCCGAATCCGCCAGAACGTTCTCGAGCGAGGTCAGCAGCACATGCATCGCTAGCGCCACTTCTTTGGGTGCGTATGGATCGTGAACCACAATGTGGCAGCGGAACGGCTCCAGTAGCTCTATCAGCCGCCGCCCGATGTGGCCAAGCCCGATGAGCCCGACGCGACGGCCCGTCAGCTCGCCAAGCCGGATGCCGGGGTCATCGAAGGACCACTTGATCGCCTCGCCACCGATCAAACGTCGGTACTGCTCGCCCGCGTTGCGCAACCCGATGAGCATCAGGCCCAGCGCCCACTCCGCGACCGGTAACGACGAGCCGTGGGTGGTGTCAACAACGCGCACACCGCGCTCCCTGGCCGCGTCGACGTCGACGCGATTCGCGAAACGGTCGCCCTCGAGCTCGCCGATGAGCCGCAGTCGCGGTCCAGCGTCGAGCACGCTGGCGTCGATGTATGGCGCGCCGTGGCACACGATGAGAGCATCGAAACCCTCGGCAACCTTGCTGCGCAGCCGTTCGGCATCAGCCGGGTCTTCCGAGGGCCCGCCCCACACGCCAGTCGGCGAAGAAGCGTAGGCACCCTCGGACGGCAGCCACTCCCAATCGGCAATTCGGTGCAGGCGATCGAGCGCTTCGCCGCCGAGGTAGCTCTCGCGAACCATCGAGTTGCAGGACACCAGCACCCGCCTTCCTGGCCTGGTCACAGGGTACTTCGGAGCGCGGGCCTGACCTGCTCGGCGAACAACTTCAGACCATCCAGGGACGGAAAATCGAGGAACTATAGCATGAAGTGGGAGATGCCCAGCGCCAAGTAAGCGTCAAGCTGCCGCGTCACCGCTTCAGGTGTGCCGACCAGCCAGTCGTCGATCGTGGGGTGGAGTGGCCGGCCGTCGTCTGACCGCACTGCGTCGAGAATGTCCGGGCGGACCTCGCCACGTTTGGAAGATGGGAGATCGGCAATCCGTCGGGCAATCGACTTCACGTCGGCTTCAGTCGGGACAACCAGGACCTGTACCTCCAGGGAGAGTTCGAGCTCCGCCATGTCGCGGCCGGCGCGGTGGCAGGCGGCCCGCAAAGCGTGGAGTTTCTCGGACAGGCGAGCCGGACTGGCCGGCACGCTGTTCCAGCCATCCGCATGACGAGCAATGACATCCAGCCAATGCGAATGTCGGGCTTCGCCGAGCCAGATAGGCGGACGCGGTTTCTGCAGCGGCGCCGGCCGACACGTTGCTCCGTGCGTGCAGAAGAACTGACCCTGAAAGTCGAGCGGCGACGACGTCCTCCAGAGGGCGGTGATCAGGTCGAGACCCGCGGCCATACGGGCAATGCGCTCGTCTTCGGCCGGCCAGTCCAGCCCATACGCGCGCACTTCAGATTCCAGCCAGCCACAGTCGTAGAACAGGATCAGCCGCCCACCCGAGAGCGTGTCCAGCGGGCCGCCATCTTGGCAGTCATCGCCCTGCGCCCGGAACGCATGAGCCAGGTGGATCGTGCCGAGCTTGATCGTGGCGGTGCGCCCGGCGATGACCGACAGCGTGGTCCAGGCGGGGGGGTCCGAAAGAATGCACCGCCCGGGTTTGCGAACAGTGGTGCGCAGAATCCATACCGCGGCTCAGGTCGGACCAACGCCTG
>VBGG01000625.1 GCA_005883405.1 Chloroflexota bacterium
GACGAGGTCCGGCTGGCTTGCCGAATTCGCTTCGCCATGCCGCCGTGTGCCAGTCTTCGCCGGTCGCTTGGGTTCGGTTATGCTCGGGGGCACCCATCTCGCCACGTTCGATGCCAACACTCTCGGTGGTGGTGGTCCAACCACATGATGCACCCAACGGCGACATTGCCATAGCCCTGGCATTCCATTCGGCAACCAGCTATCGCGCTGCCCCGGAAGTGAACAACCCCGAGCGGGTCGGTATGGGCACCCCAGACCATCTTGTCTCGCCGATCTGGCAGGAGGACTGGTCGATCGAACCGAGCCCGTACAAGGTGTACACGGACCTGGCGCCGATAGACCTGCCGCGCGAGTTCCCGCCGACGAGCATGTCGGCGCTCGAGGCGCTCGGCCGGCGCGGCGACGAAGCATCGGCCACAGCCACCCCGGACCTCCAGGCGCTCGCACGGCTGGGCCGACTGTCCAACGGCCTGCTGGAGCGCTACCTGACCAGGCGCAACGGCAAGCGGATCGAATTCCGCACGGCTGGGGGGACTGGCGCGCGCTACCACCTGGAGCTGTATTTCGTGTGCGGAGACCTGACGGACCTGGATGCGGGCGTATATCACTATGGCGCGCACGATCACGCTTTGCGCCAGCTGCGCAAAGGTGACTTTCGACGCGCGCTGGTTACAGCCACCGGGAACGAACCGTCCATTTCCCATGCGCCGGTGGTGATGGCGATCACCAGCACCTTCTGGCGCAACGCGTGGCGCTACAAGGCGCGCGCCTACCGCCATGCATTCTGGGACGCGGGCACGTCGCTGGCGAATTTTTTGGGTGTGTGCGCCTCGTTGGACCTCGCAACAAAACTGGATCTGGGTTTTGCCGACGCCGAAGTCAATGCTTTGCTTGGCGTCGACGGCGACCGCGAGGCGACGTTGGCGCTGTGCACGGTCGGTCGAACAGACCAGGTCCCTCCGCCGGTTCGAGATGTTCCACCGATTGCGCACGCGACGCAGCCGCTGTCGTCGTCCGAGGTCACCTTCGCTGACATTCCGCGCATGCATGCCGCGTCAGAATTGCGCAATGGCGCCGAAGCCGCGGCATGGCGCGCCAATCCACTCCGACGGTCGCCGGTCGTCGGGGCTGGGTTGATCTCACTTGCGCCGCACGAACGTACGCAGATGAGCATGGAGCAGGTCATTCTGGCACGGCGGTCGACGCGTCATTACGACACTCGGCGGCAGGTGCCTTTCGAGGCATTTTCGACGGTCCTGTATCGCTCGGCACGCGGCTTTGCGGCAGATGGCCTGGCGGCCGATGCGCCGCCGCTGCACGACAACTACCTGATCGTCAACGGTGTCGAGGGTATCCAGCCGGGCGTCTATCTGCACCATCCGCGTGCTGGCGCCATCGAACTCCTGAAAGCCGGCGAGTTTCGCGCCCAGACGCGCCGCCTCGCGTTCTTCCAGGACTACGCTGCCGACGCGCACGTCAACAGCTACTACCTGGCGGACCTCGACGCGGTGCTCGGACGCTACGGCAATCGGGGATACGGGCTGGTCCAACTGGAGTCAGCGTTGTTTGCGGGTCGCTTACACCTCGCCGCCCACGCGGTCGGACTGCGCGCGGTGGGGTCCACGTCGTTGGACGACGAGGTGGTGGAGTTCTTGTCACCTCGCGCGGCCGGCACCAGCTACATGTTCGTAACCGTCTTCGGCCTCCGCCGCCGGCGCGTGGCACAAGAGTGACCTGGACGACGGCCTGGAGCACGCCCAGGCCGCCCAGCGGGTCAGGCTGGAGGCGGTGCTTGGCTGGCAGGCGACGTGCACGCACTTCGACTGATCCGCTGAATCTGCTCCCCGAGGGCCGTGAGCAGGCGAGGGCGGTGGCTGCCATCGCTGGGCCAGTCCTGGAGGGCGTCAATGTCCACACCGACCACGGCCCGAATACCGCGCGCACACAGCGCCGGGTGGTAGGTGCCTGCGCCACAGCCGACGTTCAGCACCAGGTCACCTGGCTGCGGGTCGAAATGATCGAGTACCCAGTCGAAAAAGTCATCGCCACGCTCGCTGTAGCGCTGGTGCGCCTCCAGCCGGATGCACAGTCGCTCGGTTGTGCCGTACTGGTCGTTCAGATAGGTCGGATCGATCGCCCGTTCCACACGTGCAACAACGAGCGACCTGGACCGCCGCTTCAGTCACGAACCCTCAAGGGGCAATCAAGCGCTTGCGTTGGCTGCTGTCCATTCAGCAACGATCAATCGTGCTTCAGCCAGATTGTTTACAACCGCATGAGCGCCACTGCGGGGAGGTGGTGGCTCTTCGATTGCGACCCGGATTGCGCGCATACCGAGCGCAATGGCGGGCTCGATGTCCTTGATCTCAGAGTCTCCGACGATCGCGCACGCTGCTGCCGGGCAGTCAATCGCCGTGAGGGCTGCTTCAAACATCGCGGGGTGTGGCTTGCGGAAGCCGACATCCAGTGACGTCACCACGGAATCGATCAGATGCGCCACCCCAAGATCTGCGAAATCGCGCCAATACTCGGCTGCGCCGCGGACCTGCACGTTGCTCAGCACGACGCAGCGCAGGTCGAGGGCACGCAGGGCCTCCAGGAACTCACGCGCACCCGGGAACAGCGACACGCCTGGCGAAGCGGGCGCACACAGGGCGCGGCGGATATCGATGACGTCTGCGTCCCCGCACGCGATGCCGAGGCGCTGGAGGGCTCTGCCCAGGACAGCGTGGGTGTTCTGGACCATACCGTTGTCGTCCTCGCGGAGCGCGGCGCGGAGGGCGGCCAGCGTCTGCGCGGGCTCCACGCCTGGCAGGAGGCGGGCGAGTTGCGCAAGACACCGATCGTCGGGCGGCTGCCCTGTGAGGCGATCGGGCCACAGGGTGCCCCCCACGTCGACCAGTACCGCCCGCAGCATTGGTTGCATTAGATCAAACCGGATCAGCAAGCGACGCGTCACCAGGAATAAGCGCGCTGGAGCCGTGTCGTAGTTGGTGTCCCGCTGACCAGACTGGACTCGGCTCAGGGCGGGACATCATAAATGGTGTTGGACACCCCACTGGCCGGTACGGACGGAGCTCGCGGTTGATGGATTAGCCGCTCTGGCCGGTGGTATCTGGTGTAGCGCCAATTTTTGGCGTTGCCGTCAC
>VBGG01000622.1 GCA_005883405.1 Chloroflexota bacterium
TGGCACCGGTAGGCGGCACGATGTGCGCGGCGTCGCCGGCCAGAAATAACCGCCCGTACTGCATCGGTTCGACGACGAAGCTGCGCATGGAGGTGACGCTCTTCTCGAGAATCGGCCCGTCCTCCAGCACAAATCCATCGTCGGTCGCAAACCGCGTCCGCAGCTCGTGCCAGATGCGCTCGTCGGGCCACTCGTCGAGCGGCTCGTCAGGGCGGCACTGGAGGTACATCCGGCTGATCTCGGGTGAACGCAGGCTGTGTAGCGCGAAGCCGCGCTCGTGATAGGTGTAGATCAACTCGTCGCTCGACGGCGCCACCGCGGCCAGAATGCCCAGCCAGGCGAACGGATACTCCTTTTCATAGAAGCGCAGCGCCCCATCGGGAATCGCCTGGCGCGATGCGCCCCAGAAGCCGTCGCAGCCCGCCACCCAGTCGCAGGTGAGCTCCTGCTCCTGGCCCGCCTGCAAGTAACGCACGCGCGGGCGGTCCGAATCCAGTTCAGCAAAACCAAGCGCCTCGGCCTCAAAGCGGATCTGTCCGCCGGCGTCGAGCCGGGCGCGAATCAGATCCTTTACCACCTCCTGCTGGCCGTAGACGGTGATGGAGCGTCCGCCCGTCAGCTCGGTCAGGTCGATGCGATAGGGCCGCCCCTCGAAGCGCAGCTCGATGCCGTGGTGAATCAGCCCTTCCTGGCGCAGACGCTCGCCGACCCCGGTCTGGGTGAGCAGATCGACGGTGCCCTGTTCCAGGACTCCTGCCCTGACGCGTTTCTCGACGTACTCGCGGCTGCGCGACTCGAGTACGAGCGAGTCGATGCCGGCGCGGGCGAGCAGATGCGACAGGACCAGCCCAGCCGGCCCAGCGCCCACGATGGCCACCTGGGTGCGCATCAGTCAGGGCCAGGAAGGATAGGCGGCCGTGGCAACGTGGACGTGGAGGTCGATTGGACGCGCGGTGTCCATGGCGCGCAGGACGATATCATCCACGCCGGGATGGCCCTGCTGGTCACGAGGTCGGTACCAGGCTCGAAGCTGATTCTCTATCAGGATCACAGCCACAGTTTGGGCGGCGAGGCGCTCGAGCGCCTGGTCGCGCAAGTGCTGGTGTTCGTGCGAGAGGCTCACGCATCAGAAACCCACCTCCCGCGCTGATGGATCGCCAGCCGGCGCCTCATGGCGGCGACCCGGCGGCGGCCCCGGGTTACCAGGTCGTGCGCACGCAGGTGCGTTGGGGTGACTGCGATCCGGCTGGCATCGCGTTCTTTCCGCGTTTCTTTGAGTGGATGGACCTCGCATCGCATGCGCTGGCGCGCGAGATGGGCATCACCCGCGAGGACGTGCTCGGCCCGGCTTCATATGGCTTCCCGGCCAACCACGCCCAGGCCGAGTTCCTGGTGCCGGCGCTGCTGGACGACGAGATCGAGGTGCGCACAACGATCGTCCACATTGGTCGAACCAGCTTGCGCATGCGCCACCAGCTCGTACGCATGAGTGATGGGGTGCTGCTGGCGCGAGGTGAGGCCGTGCGTGTGCACATCCAGCGCGTCCCATCGCGCGCCATGCGACCTGTACCTCTGACGCCGGCGATGCGGAGAGTCCTCAGCCGATACGTGCCCGCGGAGCTCTAGCGAGCTCAGGTGCGCACGTCACCAACGCCGGCCGCGTGACCGTGACGAATCGGGTATCCACCGAGTTCCGCGCAAGGGTGGGTGCGGAGACACGCACGTGAGGTCAGCGCGTGATCCATCTCCAACGCGCGTCGTGATCGCGCTTGGAGGTAACGCCATCCTCCGCTCGAAAGAGCTCAACTCCTACGAGGAGCAGTTCGAGAACGTGCGGCGGACATGTCGTCAAGTCGCGAGCCTGATCAACGAAACGACCCAGGTCGTGTTGACGCATGGCAATGGGCCTCAAGTAGGGAACCTGTTGATCCAGAACGAGGCGGCCGCGGACCTGGTGCCGGCAGTCCCGCTGGATGTGTGCGGCGCCGAAACCCAGGGGCAGATTGGCTACATGCTCGAACAGGCGCTGCGCAACGAGCTGCGCTACGCCGGTGTCTACCGACCCGTTGCGACGGTGGTCACCCAGGTGCTGGTGGACGCCGACGACCCAGCCTTTGCCGCGCCCACCAAACCGGTCGGTCCATTCCTGCCGCGTGAAGTGGCCACGCAGCGCGCACGCGAACGAGGCGAGACGTGGGTGGAGAGCGACGCGCGCGGATGGCGAAAGCTCGTCCCGTCGCCCCAGCCGCAGGCCATCATCGAAACCGATGTGATCTCCATGCTGGTCGATCGCGGCGTGGTCGTCATCGCCGGCGGTGGGGGTGGCGTACCAGTCCTGCGTCGGCCTGACGGGCGCCTGGAAGGCGTCGGCGCCGTGGTCGACAAAGATACGGCCGCGTACCGGCTGGCCCGCGAATTACGGGCCGATGTTCTGCTGATCCTGACCGACGTAGAGGGTGTCGCCGTTGATTTTGGGAAGCCCACGCAGCGTTTCTTGCGCCAGGTGACGCTGGAAGAGCTTGAGGACCATCTGGTGCGCGAACCATTCAGCGCGGGCAGCATTGGGCCGAAGGTGCGCGCGGCCTATCGATTCGTACGTGAGGGCGGTCGCCAGGCGACGATCTGTCGGATCGAAGATACGCTCGCCGGCCTGCGCGGTGAAGCAGGGACCGTTGTCGTGCGGTCACAGAGGTGACGCGACCTGATTTTCTGGGCGCGACGCACCCTGCTAGCGAATCAATTCGCGCGCCAGAAGCGGGGGCGAGCATTAGCGCTTGCTTGCGGACTGACCAGGCGGCGCGGCCGCGATCTCCGCGAGGTGCGCCCGATTGATCTCCAGGAATGCCTGCAACGTCCCGAACCCGGTGACGTGCCCGCCGCCGGTGTTGACCAGCTCCATTGCCCGCCGACCGTTTGCGGCGGCCGCGGCCGCGTCAATGCCGGTCGTGACTCCTGAGGATTCGAACAGATAGACCAGATCCTCGGTGGCCACGTTACCCATCTCGGTGGTGTGGATCGGCATGGCGATGCCGCCGCCGATGCCGGCCGCGGCGCCGTCGAAGCTACGGGCGCCTGCCTGGTAACCGGCCCACGCGTTCGCGAGTGCCATGCCGGTCAGGGTGTGCAGATGCAATCCGAGAAACACATCTGGCCACCGCTCGAGTACTGCCAGGCAGCGCTCGCGCACCAGGCTGGGCCACGCCAATCCGATGCTGTCGGACAGATGAATGTCGCGAATGCCGAGTTTGATCCCTCGCTCGACGATCTGGAGCACCGATTCGATTGGCACCACTCCGTCATACGGGCAGACGAACGAAATGGCCATGCCCAGGGCTACCTGTATACCCGCGCCTTCGGCGAGCTCGAAGCTGCGCTCAATGTCCCGCAGGTTCTCCTCGATCGTCATGTTTGAGTTGAGTCGCTGGTACGTCGGGCTGGCTGCCACCAGGCATGAGATCTTGGGCACTCCGGCCGCGACTGCCCGTTCGGCACCCCGGTAGTTCGGCACCAGCGCGCGTAGCGTCGTTCCAGGCACGCTGCCAACCACGGCCGCGGCGACAGCCTCAGCGTCCGCCAGCTGGGGGATGACCCGCGGGTGGACGAAGCCGGTGATTTCGATTTCCGGAACCCCGCTGCCGGCAACGCGGCGGATGAAGTCAACCTTCTCATCCGTCGTGGGTTGCCGCAAACCGGGCTCGTACAGGAGCGTCTGCAGGCCGTCTCGGGGAAACACTTCGGCGATGCGGACTGATCGAGTAGCCGTGCTCGAGTCTGGTGCGGTCAACATCGGTCTCCAGTGGGCGCGCTTGCGCCCGAATAGCGGTCGTCGCCCGGGAACGTAGCCTATAGCGAAAAAGCCGAAGACGATGTTGATGAAGTACAGGCTGCCCGCAATCCTGGCCAAGTGACGCGGCGACGCTCCCGCTAGCCAATCCATCATGAACTTCCCGGTTACGCGGGTACTGCGACCGGCGCCGCCGCGCGGCCCGGCTCGGACGGCCGGCGCCAGCGGCGGAAGCTCTGCACGATCAGGCCAAGTCCGAATGCGAGCCCGAGAAACGCCACCAGACCACCCACAATCGGTAGATGCGTCACCAGGTGCAGCACGATCAGACCGACCACCAGGGCACCAAGCACGGGCATCGGCTCACCACGGCGCACCCGCCGCGCCAGTTCCGTGCCGACAACCAGGCCCAGCGCGGGCCAGGCGAGCAGCAGCCCGAGCCAGTACAGCGCCGCGACCGCGAGCGCGAACGGTAGACCCACCAGGGTGAGGCCGATCAGCACGGCCACGACCGGCACCGCGCACAGCGCGAGAAGTCCCAACCCGAAGGTCGGCACCGGCTGCTGTCGCCCGAGCTCGACAGCGCGCGCCGCCGCGCGTGGGGCAAAGATAAGCGCCAGAGCGCCAAGGATGGCGCTGCCACACAGCCAGACGAGACCACAGAAGTCGAACAGTCCGTTCAGCACGGGTGCCTGCTGCTGGCGCTGCTCGATCTGGTCAAACTGCACCCGGCCAGCAACGGCGCCGCTGGGAACGTCGGCCTGGTGGTCGGAGCGGTACTCGAGATCGCCCGCGATGCGCGTGTTCGGCCCCAGCGACAGGTTGTTGGCCCACACCAGGACCTTGCCTCCGACTGGCCCGCCGAGTTGCAGCGTGCCGCCGCCGGCAGTGACCCCGCGACCCACCGGGCCAAACGCGCTGATCGTCTCGCCTGCCGCGACCAGGCTGCCGTCGACGCGACCACTCGAGCTGACGTTGACCTGCTGAGCCAAACCGGTAACGCTGCGGCCAACCCGGCCATTGACCGTGACCACCGCGCCAGCGGCGCGCACATTGCCGTTCACGGTGCCGTCGACCACCACTTGCTGAGCGGCGGCGATCAGGTCGCCATCGACCGTGCCCGTGACCACCACGGTCTGGCCAGTGGCAAATACATCGCCGATCACACGGCCGTCGACGGTCACCGTCTGGCCGGTGGCAAACAGGTCATCGTCGACTGTTTCGCCGGGCGCCACCACCGCGTTGGGTCCGTTGCGCACTTCGGCTGCCATCGCCGCGCTCGGCGCCACGAGCACCAACAGAGCGCCGGACAGAACCAGCGCCTGAAATGAAGATTGGATGTTCATGCGTGTGTACTCCTTTGTGGAATCAACTGACGGGGCCAGAACAGCAACGCGAGCGCGAGCAGCGCCAGCAACGGCTGACTCAGGCCGAGAGCGGGATTTCGAATCAGGTCGAGCAGTGTCTGGCCGAGGCTGAACACCAACTCGAGCGCAGCATTCAGCAGCAGCGTGACCAGGCCGACCTGGACCGCCACGGCCACTGCCGAGCCGAACGTCGGCGCCGCTACCAACCAGGCCACGAAGCCGGCGACCACGGCAGCTAGCGCGATCCAGCCCCACGACGGGCCTGCCATGGAGGGGCTGGTGCGCCAGGTCGAGGCCAGCTCAAGGCCGGACACAAACGCGCGCTCTTCAGCGTCCAGTGCCAGTGCGGCGTGGAGCTCGACATCCAGGGCCTGAGCGGCCCCTTCGGCCGCCGCACAGGTCGCACACGTACGTACGTGGGCGGCAACCGCCGCGGCCTCGTCAGAGGGCAACGCGTCTGCTAGCCACAGGTCCAGGGTTAGCTCGTCAGGGCAGTCCATCGGTTGCCACTCCTTGTCTTTCGAGATCGCGGCGCAGCCGCTCGCGAGCGCGCAGCAGCGTTACGCCGACGTTGTTGACGCTCTGCTGGGTCAGTTCGGCGATATCGCCATACGCAAGGTCGGCGAAATAGCGCAGCACCACCGCCACTCGCTGTGGCTCGGGTAGCCGGCTAACGGCGTCGCGGATTTCGTCGCTGCGCTCGCGGCGCGACACGATTTCGCCGGGGTCGGGAGCGCCGCTGATCTGCTCGAGCTCGATTTCGGCTTCGGCGCCACCAAGCGTGTGGGCGGCGTCACGGCGCCGACTACGCAGCTCGTTCAGCGCTTCGTTGGCCGCGATGCGCAGCAGCCAGGCGCGCAGCGGCCGCGACTCGTCGAAGCTCGCGAGGTGCTCGTAGGCTTTGAAAAAGGCGCGATTGCTCACCTCGGCGGCCACCTCCCGGTCATAGACGAGGCGCAACACGGTGCCAAAGACGGCCGACTGGTGGGCCTCGACCAGCGCCGCGAAGGCCGACTCGTCGCCGGCACGGCTCCGTTGCACGAGGTGCTGGGTCGAATCCAGGCTCAGCTCGGTGATGGCCACGTGTGCTCCATCAGGTACTACACGCGTGGCCGCGACGTTCTTACAGCAGTTTCCGCGACGTTACAGAATGCGCTTCCCGGCTGGCGCCAGACGCTGTTTCCCAGTAGCCGCGGAAGGCCAGCTCGAAAGCCTCCTGGCGGCCGGCGATCTGCGCGCGCTTGCGCTCGAGATTCCGGTGCAGGATGTGCTCGCGGATCGATGGTCGCCTGAACCAGTCGCTCAAGAGGTTCGACCGCGCCCTCGAGCGGGGCGATCTCGCCGTGGTGTACACCACGCGCGACCTGGTCAGCGGCGAAGACAACCTGGCGATCGGCCAGAAAGTCTCGGATGGGCTTGTGGCCGCACTACAGCAGGTCCAGGCGCGACCGCGGTTCGTGATCGCCAAAGGCGCCATTACCAGCCACGACCTGGCCCAGCCTGATCGACGCCGTCCGTTCGCTTCGGGTGCCAAACTCCGCATAGCACTTGACAAGCGAGCTCACGACATCGCCGTCGAGTCGGCAAGGTGCCGGGCGCTGTCCAGCGGGGTCGGCGCGGCCAAACGGATGAGAATGTCGCGGTCTTCCTGGCGTCCGACCAGGCGAGCGGGATGACGGGAACGACCGTCAACCTGACCATGGGCAGCCTGGATGACTCGCGGCTGAGCGACCGAGGCCGATCATCGGTTCTAGCATGACCCCATGACCATGGATCTGTTCGCGGGCATCCCGGTCCGCGACTACAACGCGGCGGTGGCCTGGTACGAGCGACTCCTCGGCGCCGCGCCGTCGTTCCTGCCCAACGATACCGAGGCAGTGTGTGAGCTCGCCGACCACCGGTACGTGTACATCAACATGCGGCCCGACCATGCCGGGCACGCCATGCACACCCTCTTCGTAGGCGACTTCGACGCCCGCATCTCCCAGATCGCCGAGCGGGGCCTGGAGCCGGCCGAGCGCGAGACCTACGCCAACGGCGTCCGCAAGGCCAGCTTCCGCGACCCGGACGGCAACGAGATCGGATTCGGCGGCGCGCCGGCCTGACCGAGACGGAAAGCTGTCCCACGCTTACTTGCAGTTTTGCAGCAGATCTTGCAGCAAAAAGGCACTGCCCAGACTGCGCTTCGTGGGCTTTCGCCGCAAGCGGACGCGAATCCGCACGCCCGGCGAGACATGCTGGGGGGCGCGCGCGCAGCCGTACGGCTTGACTGGGCTGGGTTGGCCGCGTCGGTGCGCTTGTCCGGGCAGGCCGTGGCGAAGCCGTGTTCGGCCTGCCCGGACAAATTGGCCCTCAGTGCGAGGGCGAGGCAGCGCTCTGCGCGCGATGCGGTAGCGCTTCTCCCAGACGACGTAAGCGGAATCCCAGGCCGATCTGTGAGACCCCCGCCAGAATGGCGTAGTACCCGAACAGGAACACGAGTGCGAGCGCACCGGTGCCAGGCTGGGCGAGGACCACGGCCCCGAACACGATCGAGATCGCGCCGCTGAAGCCCATGAGCCATTCGTTGGTGATGACTTTACGCAGACGAATCGCTCCGATGATTTCGAGGACACCGGTGACAATTGCCCACGCGCCGATCACGTAAACGAGTGCCAGCGCCGTAGCGGCTGGCTGGACGAACGTCAGTACCCCGATCGCGAGGCCGACAATACCGCCGACCACCAGCGGCCACCATCGTCCGTGCTCGCCAGCCGCCATCAACCCAAAGCTCAGAACGACGACCCCATCGACGAAGGCATACGCGCCGAACAAGAGAACAAGAACATCGAACGTGAGACCTGGCCATACAAACGCGGCCGCGCCGAAAACAATCGTGAGTGCACCACGGAGCGCAACGAGCCACCAGGTGCGTGAAATAGCGGAAAGCATCATTCTTTCTCCGAACTCTGCGCGGACATCGGTGGTCAGCGCGAACGGGCATCGATCGCCCATGCGAATTTGGATCGGTAGCACTGGTGGCGCGCAAACACCTGGCACACCACCAGTAGTTTGCTCCGAACCTAGACGAACCGCTTGATGAACGCGAGAGCGGTGTCCGCGACCTCGCGCCAGCCACTGTCGATAACGAGCGCATGGCCGCGGTTCGGCATCTCAATGATCTCTGTCACGCCCTTATTCCGCTTCTGTTGCTTATACGAAGCGTCGGCGATGGCCCACGGGACCGTGTTGTCTTTCTCGCCCGAGACGATCAGCAGCGGTCCGCGCTCCGGATTCTCGGTGTCGACCTTCGCCTCGGTCCATGGGTTGAGGTTGGCAGTTGCCGCCTGGAACAGCGGCACGCCAGATGCAGGCACGGCGAACTCCGCATACAGTTGCTTGGCCTCGTCTTCGCTGACGGCGTTGGCAAAACCAAATCGGAACTGCTCGTATGTGAGCGGAATGGCGCGCTGGTAATTGGAGGGGTTACCGAGCACCGGCCATGCCGACTTCAGGGCCGAGATCGGCAGCGGCAGCACCCCGCGGAAAGGACCTGGATCGATGGCCACCGTCGCCGCCGACAGACCCCGTCCGGCGAGCATCTGGACGAGCAATCCGCCGAATGAGTGTCCAATGATGGTCGGCTTCTTCTGGAGCCTTGCGATCACCTGGGCGTAATGGTCCGCCACCTGCCCTACGGACTTGTGGGCAAAGACCTCGGGGTGCGCGTTTGCTTCCTCGACGGTGTCCGGATCGTCCGGCCAGCCTGGTTGGACCGCCGGGTAGCCGGCCTGCTCGAACATGTCTGCCCAACGGTTCCAGCTGCTCGGCAGAAGCCAGAGACCATGGACAAAGACGACCGGCGTGCGCCCCGTGCTGTTTGCGCGCTGAATCTGCTCATCGACAACTGGGTTTGAAGGGGATGTGGTTTGAACATCAGATGTAGTTGACACGCGAATCTCCTCTGTTGGCTTGAGCGATGCGCTCATGAATGGTTGCGATGGCGTGCTCGACCCAGCCGACCTGGGGGTTGAGCACGCCGTCGAGAGTCAGTCGTCTGCGCCGGCGGCGGTGTGGATGAGGCGAACTACCGCGTTGGGCTGAGACACGAGCACCGCGTGCGAGGCCTTGACCTCGACGATTTGTGCGCCGGCGTGCTGGGCCATTGCGCGCACATTTGCGGTGCCGATGGCGTTGTCCTCGGTCGCAACGAGGGCGAAGGCCGGGATCGCCTTCCAGGCTGCGAACGCGGACGGTTCGCCAAACGCTACCAGTGAGGCAGGGCGCTGTGTTGCGGCCATCACTGCCGTTTGCTTGGCTGGCAAGTCCGCGGCGAAGACCTCGAGATAATTGAGTGGGTCAATGTAAGCGTCGAAGCCCGCACCGCAATTCGCTGGCGGGCACGGCCGCAGAATAACCGTCGGCGCAGCGACGCCAGGCAACGGCAGCACGATCTGGCTGCCGGGCAGCGGTGTCAGGTCTTTGGCGGCCTGACCGGCGTCAGGGATGTACGCAGCGATATAGACCAGTGCCTTGATATTGTTCGTGTTCTTGGTCATCGCGGCGGCGTTGGTGATCACGACGCCGCCGTAGGAGTGGCCCACCAGCACGATGGGGCCCGTGACGGTGTCAAGGACACTGGCGATGTAGCCGGCGTCGGAGGAGACGCCGCGGAGCGGGTTCGCTGGCGCAATGACCGCATACCCTTCGCGCTGCAACCGCTCTACCTCGCCGCTCCAACCACTGGCATCGGCGAAGGCGCCATGAACAAACACCACCGTCGGCTTTGGGCCGTCTGGTTTCTCGTGGGACCCGGCTGGCTGGGCTGCGGCACCGGTCGCAAACAGCACACTCACGCCCAGCGCGCCAGCAATTGCGGCTGGCAGCAGCGAACTCCGT
>VBGG01000008.1 GCA_005883405.1 Chloroflexota bacterium
AATCAACTGCTTCGCGCGGCCCGGACCAACCAGCGACGGCAAACGCGAGGTGCCACCCCAACCAGGTAGCGTGCCCAGCGAGACCTCCGGCATGCCCACCTCGATATGGTCGGCGGCCAGGCGCAGGTCCGCCGCCAGCGCGAGCTCGAGTCCGCCGCCGAATGTGTATCCATTCAGCACAGCGATCACCGGCTGACGCAACCGCGCCAGTCGATCGAGCACGCGGTGACCAGTCCGCACCCAGGTTCGCCACATCTCGAGCGGCTCGAGCGCTGACCAGGCGTTGATGTCGGCACCAACGCTGAAGGCCTGCTCGCCAGCCCCGGTCAGAAGCACCACCCTCAAGCCCGGATCGCGTTCGATCTCGCCCGCGATCTTCTCCAGGCGTTGCAACATGCGCGGCTCGATGGCATTGAGCTTTTCAGGTCGATTCAGCGTGATCGTTGCTACAGCGTTCTGGACCTGCAGCAGCACTGTTTCGGCGGCGACGGTCATGGCTCCTCCCCGGTCGACAGACGCGCTACGAGCCGCTCGGCGGCGCGGTAGCACAGCGCCCACAACGTGAGCGTGGGATTGATGCCGACGCACGACGGCAGTGCCGCGCCACCGAACACATACAGCCCCGGTGTGTCGTGGACCCGCAACTCCGCATCCAGCACCGAGCCGGCCGGATCCACACCCATCCGCGCGCAACCGAAGTCGTGGCTGCTGCCAACGCCGGTGAAACTCGGGCCGCGCCAGGTCTTCGTCGCCCCCATCACGCGCAGGATCTCCTCCGCCCTGGCCTCCATCCAGCTCGCCAGTCGCAGCTCGTTGTCGTGCAGGTCGTACGTCACGCGCACGCGGGGTAGGCCGTGCGCGCCGCGGTGATGTGGGTCGAGATCGACGCTGCTGGTCACGTACGGCAGCGCATCCGGCTGAATGCGCACGACGCCAAAATGCTGCCAGCTCCGCAGGTGGTCGCGATACCCCTTACCCCAGGTCGGCACGTCGGCCGGCAAGGTTTCGCGGCTGATCTGTATCGGGAGGAACTGGTTTTCCGCACCGAGCGTCGCGCCGCCCACGAACCCGTGCGCCAAGCTGTCGAAGTCCGCCGACAGAAAATCGTCGAGCACGACCCCCTGCGCGGCCGGCCCCGTGTGTCGATTGAAGATCGTGTCTGGAAACAAGCCGTCCACGTGGGCGAACATCTTGGTCGTGAAGTACTTCCCCACCTGGCCGCTGTTGTTGCCGAGTCCACGCGGATGACGCTCGTCTCCTGAGAGGAGCATCAACCGGATGTTTTCGAACGTATAACTCGCCAGGATGACGGTGCGTGCGCGCTGGAAGTACGACGCACCTCCGGGTGCAACATACTCAACGCCATTGGCGCGCCCGCTGGAGTCCGTCGACACACGTACAACCCGGCAACCGGTGCGCAGCTCGAAGTTGCCGGTGGCCAACGCCTCCGGAATTGAGGACAGTCCGGGATGCCACTTATCGTCGGTGAACGAGCCGAAACCGTTGCTCCAGGCGGTGTACGTTGTCGCCGGGCGACCGCCATACGGAACGCTATTCACCCCCACGGGCACCGGATGCGGATGCAGCCCCATCGCGGCGGTGGCCTGATTGAAGGCTTCTCCGAGCCGGAATGGACGCAGCGCTGGCATCGGCAGGGGTGCGCTGCGCGTGACAAATGGGTTGGTCTCGTCGCCGGCAACACCGACGAGATGCTCCACGCGCGTGTAGTACGGTTCCAGATCGGCATAGCTGATGGGCCAATCGGCCAATCGCGCATCAGTAGGCAGCACGTGCGTTCCCCACCGCTCGCGCACATGACTCAGTGGTCGGAAGTGGTGCGGGTGGAAGCGGCGCAGCCAGGCACCGTAGTGGATAACCGAGCCACCCACTCCATTCATCATCTTGCCGAGCGAAAACGTCGCCGGCCGGGTTGGCTGGTCGGCGTCGCGGCGCCAGCGCGGCGCCTCATTCAGGAACTTGGAGCCCATGCTCGCGCGGCAGTAGTAGGCGGCGCCGAGCTCATCCGGAACGAAGTCCTGTCGTGTGCGCCACGGGCCCGCCTCCAGGGCGACCACCCGCAAGCCGGCACCGGCGAGGATCGGTGCAATCAGTCCGCCCATCGCCCCCAGCCCGACGAGCACCACATCAGCCGTGCCCGTCGGCGGCTCGGCAGTGCGCTGCGGCTCGAATCCCGGCAGGCACGCCTCAGCGCTTTGAACGGACAGGCCGAGGTCGGCGAGAGATTGGATGACGCCTCGCTTGTCGGCAGCCAACGGGCTGAGGTTTTCGTCGGCCGAGTTTTCCAGCCACACGCCGGGATGGCCGAGTACGCGCCAACCCGACTTGTCGCGGTTACCGCCGTAGGCCGGATCGGCGAAGAGCCCTTCTTGCAGGTGCGCCCGCAGGAGCTCGAAGAAGGTTCGACCGTCGGCGGCTGCTGGGACGTCTGCGAGCTCGTCGCGCTCGAGGCGTGCGATCAGCGCATCCTGTGCGGCGGGTGCGCACTGGACGAAGGTCTGCGCGAAGCTGCTGAGCGCGGCCTGGTCGAGCGCGGCGAGGCCGGCTCGGTAGGTCGCGACGTGCTCCGCTTCGGCGCCGGCGAGGGCAGTGTCGAGGTAGGTGACGACGCCGATGTCGGCTGCGCCCGGGCCGTGCTCATCAGCGGGGAAGAGGCGCTCGAAGGCGGCCGCGACGGTGCGCGTCTGCTGAGGGTCGAGCACCAGCGAGTCTGTTACGGTCATTTAGATCGATCCAAGTCAGCTCTGGGGCCGGGCAAGACGCTCATGGGTTGGTGTTAGATCGATCTAAAGGTGAGGTGCGGCACCGCCGACCGCGCGCCACTGCGCGCCGCGGCCTGGACCGCCAGAGCGATCGCCAGCGACGCCACGCCGTCTTCACCCGTGGCCGCCGGCGCGCCTTCGCCACGCACCGCGGCGACGAACTGACGCACTGAACGCACGTACAGGTCCTCGCGTTCGCCGACGTCGACTTCCTCGATGTGATTGTCGCGCCGCAGCACCACCTGCCCGTGTGGAGCCTGGGTCATGACGTCGACGCCGATCAGCGAAGCGTGCGTACCGTGGACCTCGAAACCCGTCGGCGCGTGTCGCAGCGTCCGCGGCCGCCAGACCTTGCCGCGCGCTCAGCGCGACGGCCTCGACGACCTCATCCGCGAGATCAAATCGCAGCGTATCGGCGTCGTGCACGGTGATATCTAGGATCACCCCGCCGCCCGCCGTTGGGTCCGTCAATCGCCAGCCCTGCAAGCGCGGCGGGAGATACACCGCGTGGAAGACGCGGGCGGCCAGTGGCTGGCCGATCACGCCGTCGGCCACCAGGCGTCGGATCGCGCGATGCGTGGCCGCATTCCGCAGGTGATGATTGGTGCCGAGCACCACGCCCGCGGCGCGACAGGCGTCGACCATTGCCGTGGCGTCTTCGACCGACAGCGCCAGTGGCTTTTCGCACAGGACGTGCTTGCCAGCGCGTGCCGCGGCAAGCGTCTGCGGGCAATGCAGGTTGTTGGTAGTGCTGATGTAGACGCTATCCACGCGCGGATCGGCCAGCATCGCGTCAAGGTCGTCGTACGCGCGCGGGACACCCAACTCCGACGCGAAGGACTGCGCCCGCGCCATCTGGCTGCTCATCACGGCCACGACCTCGCTGTCCGGCTGCTGGGCGATGGCCGCCGCCATGCGCGTACGCGCGATGTCGCTGCCTCCAATCAACCCCCAGCCGACTGACCGGTTCAGGCTCATGCGCTCACCTCCATCGACGTGTGGTCGCCGCACGACGCACGAACGACGAGCCGCGGCGAGAGGATGACCTGCCGCGGCGGGCGCTCTGGCTGGGCGATGCGGTCCAGGAGCAGTCTGGCCGCCTCTTCGCCGATGCGTCGGGGCGCAACGCCGACAGTCGTCAGCGGCGGGTGCCACAGGGCGGCCTCGGCGATGTCGTCGAAGCCGACGACCGCCACGTCACGTCCTGGTTCGAGCCCGCGCGCCCGGAGCGCCAGCATCGCTCCGAAGGCGACCACGTCGTTGTAACAAACCACGGCCGTGGGCGGTTCGGGCAGGTCGAGGAGTGTTCGCATGGCACGCTCACCGTCGTGGCGCGTCGTCGAGCTGGTCGGCGCGAGCGCATCATCGGCGACCAGGTCGTGCCGCCTGAGTGCGCGGCGGAAGCCGAGCAACCGATCGTGGCGCGCCGATGAATGAGCCGGCCCACCGACGAATCCAATCCGGCGGTGGCCGTGCGCGATCAGGTGGTCCACAGCTAGCTGGGCTCCGCCGACGTTGTCGGCGGCAACGAAGTCGGCCCGCGCGCCTTCGACATAGCGCACCACCAGGACGTAGGGCAGATGCCAGGCATCGAGCCGAGCGAGCGTCTCAGCCGACGTGTTCTCGGCCGGGCACAACAGCACGCCATCCGCGCGGTGCGCCTGCATGGTTGCCAGCAGCCGGTCCTGCCTGGAGATTCGCTCCGAAGTATTGCTCAGCAGCACGACGTTCTCTGCCTCGTCGACTTCCTGCTCGACGCCGATGGTCATCTCGGCAAAGAACGGGTTGGTGACGTCGGGGATCACCAGGCCGATCGTGTGCGAACGTCTCGTCCGCAGGCTGGCAGCCCCGCGGTGCTGGACGTAGCCGAGCGCCGCCATCGCGAAGAGGACGCGTTGCCGAGTCTCGTCGGCGACCAACGGGCTCTCGCGCAGCACCAGCGACGCTGTCGCGCGCGAGACCCCCGCCCGCGCGGCGACATCCAGCAGTTTCGCTCGTCCGCGTGGCGCCTGCTCGAGCGTGCCGTCGACCTGGCTCACGCGGCCGCAACCTTGCCGTTGCTGCGCTGCGCGCGCGGGGTAGCCGATGCCGCGTCCAGGTGCAGGCCCAGCCGCGCTGGGCGGAACAGACGCGGATCCATCGAGCGCAGCTCTGGACTGACGCGAAGTGTTACCTCCGCCTGGCCGAGCACGTCGCGCTCCAGGTCGACGCCAGGCGCGACCTCGACCACCGTCAGCCCCTCTGGTTCCAAACGCAGCACGCAGCGTTCGGTCACGTAGACCACGTCCTGGCCGAGCTCGCGCGCGCGACGGCCGCTGAAGGTCACGTGTTCGACGTCCGTGACGAACTTGCGCGCCCGTCCCTCCTTCAGGATGCGAAGCTCTCCGTCCTCGATCGCCAGCTCGAGTCCACCGGTGGTGAACGTACCGCTGAACACCAGGTGCCGCGCGTTGGCGGTGATGTCGACGAAGCCGCCCACGCCAGCCGTCACGTGTGGCCGCGCGGCCAGGCGCGAGACGTTCACGTTACCGAAGCGGTCCACCTGCAGGAACGACAGCAGGCTGCGGTCGAAGCCAGCGCCCTGGAAGTAGGTGAACTGGTCGGGCGATGGCACGATCGCCTGGGCGTTTGCCGCGCACCCGAACTGGAAGCCGAGCAACGGGACGCCGCCCACCGCGCCCTGCTCGATGACCCAGGTCACCGCGCCGTCGAGGCCTTCCTCGAGCAGGATGCGCGGCACCAGGGCCGAGATGCCGAAGCCCAGGTTGACCGCGTCGTCCTGGTGCAGCTCGAGCGCGGCGCGTCGCGCGATGATCTTTTCGACACCCCAGTCCACCGGCTCGAAGGCCGATTGGGGGTGGCGCAATTCGCCGCTGATCGCCGGGTCGTACAGCGTCTGGGTCGTCTGCATCTGGTCTGGCACGACGACCACGTAGTCGACCAGCACGCCGGGCACGCGTACCGACTGCAGCGGCAGCGAGCCGGCGGCGGCCACGCGCTCCACCTGGGCAATGACGATGCCGCCATTGTTATGCGCGGCGAGTGCCTGGTCATACACGCCGAGGTACGCACCCTCGTGCTCCATCGAGACGTTGCCCAGCGCGTCGGCGGTGGTTCCGCGGATGATGGCCACATCCACCGGGATCGAGCGTAGGTACAGCCACTGCTGACCGTCGAATTCGGCCAGGCTGACCAGGTCGTCGCGCGCCGCCGCGTTCATCCGCCCGCCCTGACGGCGCGGATCGAGGAAGGTGTCCAGGCCGATATGGGTGAGGATGCCAGGCCGCCCGGCCGCGGCCTCGCGGTGCAGGTGGAACAGGATCCCGCTGGGGATGTTGTACGCCTCGACCTCGTCGGCGTCGATGAGCTGCCAGATGCGCGGCGGCGGCAATGACGATGGGCCGCTGGGGTACGAGCCGGCGATGATGCGGCGGAGCAGTCCGCGGCGGGCGAGATGGTCGACGCCGGCGATGCCATACATATCACCAGCGGCGATCGGGTGGAGGGTGGTCAGGTCGCGCGGATGGCCGGTGGTGACGAAGTGCTGGCCGATGGCTTCGAGGACCGCATCCGGACAGCCGAGACCGCTCGAGGAGCAGACCGAGACGACGGCCGCGTTGGGGATGAGGCTGCCCACGTCTGCCAGAGCGACGACCCGGGTCCGCTGCATGCGCCGCGTTACCAACCAGCCTGCGTCATTTGGATCGATCTAAAGACTACGCTTCCACGGCGGGACTGTCAAGCCCCTGACGCTGCCAGCCTGCCGGCGCGCCACGCCAGCGTCTTGTGTGCGCCGCGTCTTCCGCGCCGGCTACCCTGCTCAGCGAGAGAGGAGCGACCGCGATGTCGATCAAAAAGCTGGGCCACGTGGGCATCTATGCCCAGGACTTCGAGGCCATGCGCGACTTCTATACGCAGGTGGTCGGGCTGCAGATCGCCGACGAGGCCCCGAACGCGGTCTTCATGACCTCCAACCCGGACCGCGAGCACCACGAGCTCGTCATCTTCCGCTCAGAGTCACCCGAGCAACGCACGTGCTCCAGCAGATCTCGTTCAGCTGCGAGCATCTCGAAGACGTGG
>VBGG01000626.1 GCA_005883405.1 Chloroflexota bacterium
AAGCCGCACTGCGGACTCAGCGCCAGCTGTTCGAGGGGTACCACCTGGGCAGCGGCATCGATCCGCCGGCGCAGGTCGTCGACAGACTCCAGGCCTGCTTCCTTGGATGTGACGAGGCCCAGCACCGCCGTTTTTCCCGCGGGCAAGTAGCGCAGGGGCTCGAAACCGCCCATACGCTCGGAGCCGTACTCGAGCAGGAACGTGTCTACGCCGAGCGTGCTGAAGAGCACCTCGGCGATCGGGTTGTAGCCGCCTTCGTACAGCCAGCGGCTGCGCGAGTTGCCGCGACAGATGTGCAGCGCCAGCGTCACGTTGTCGCGCGGCAGACCCTCGATGGCGGCGTTGTCCGCGGCCACGACCTCGTGCAGGGCTTTGTCCGGGTCGACACCCGACTGCTGCAACGTGGCCCGGTGCTGCTCGTCGATGAACACCCCGTAGAACGGCGCGTCCAACTGGACGTAGTCGACGCCATCCTGGATGAGCGCCTGGACCTCGTCGCGGATGATGCGGACCACGTCCCGCAGCATCTCGGAGCGCGTTGCGTAGGCCTGATCGCTCACGCCGGCCTTCCAGCTCACCACCCAGAAATTGGACGGGGCGGGCAGGGTCATCTTGACGGCGCCGGGCGCGTGTCGTTTGAGAAACGCCGTCTGTTCGCCGGTTAGCCGCCTCCGGGGCCGCAATCGACCGCCGACGACGTTGGAGGTGCTCGGCTCGGCGCCACCGCCTGGGCCGCGCCATTCGATCGTGCGACTCTGTGGTACGAAGCCCTCAACCGCATCGGCCATGTCGGTGATCCATGAGCCGCGGCGAAATTCGCCATCGGTGAAGATCTCGAGCCCGATGTCTCGCTGTCGATCGAGCGCCGTCAGGACCGCGGCGTCCTCCTGCTCGCGCAGTGCTTCGGCCGACAGCGCGCCATTCTTGAAGCGCTCGCGTGTGCGCAGCAGTTCGGGCGGGCGGAGCAGGCTGCCGACCTGGTCGGCTCGGAACGGCCGGGGCATAGCCCGGTAGCGTATCGCGCCCGGAGGCTACCCTGAATCGGGATGGGGGCTTGTGTCGTTGATAAGGTGCCACCCGCCTCGAACCGTGCGACCACGGTGGTACCCTCCGGGGTTCCTGCATTCTGCAATTGGCCGCATACGAGCGCAGCAAGCGGACGAGCCCAAGCCATCCACACGCGGAGAGATAGATGGCCTGGCCAAACGGCTTGAACGACCTGACGCGACTATCGGACGCACGCTCGCGGTCGATCAGCCCCGAGAACTTCTCGGGCGCGCCGGGCCAGGGCGGCCGGGCGACCGATGGCATGGGCGCAAACGCCGCGCGCGACCTGGGGCCGGGCTGGAAGGTCTCGCCATGCGTCCAGATCAAGCCCGGCGAAACCTTCACCCTCGCCGACATCCAGGGTCCGGGCGCCGTTCAGAGCCTGTGGTTCACCGGTCGCCGCCTCAGCCGCTCCTTGATCCTGCGCGCCTACTGGGACGACCAGACTTGGCCGTCGGTCGAGTGCCCGTTGGGCGACTTCTTCACCGTCGGCTGGGGAGCGTTTGCGCAGGTCAGCTCGCTGCCCATCGCCGTCAACCCGAACAACGGCCTCAACTGCTTCTGGGAGATGCCGTTTCGGCGAGCCGCGCGGCTGACGTTGGAGAACCGCGGCAACGAGCCGTTCGTGTGCTACTACCAGGTCAACTACACCCTCACCGACGTTCCCGCCGAAGCTGGGTATTTCCACGCTCAGTTCCGACGTAGCAACCCGCTGGCCTACAAGACGGTGTACACGCTCCTGGAGGGTGTCACTGGCCAGGGCCACTACGTCGGCACCTATCTGGCGGTGGGCGTCACCAACTCCGGCTGGTGGGGCGAGGGCGAGATCAAGTTCTTTCTCGACGGCGACGACGAGTTCCCCACGATCTGCGGCACCGGCACCGAGGACTACTTCGGCGGGGCGTACGACTGGGACGTGGACGGCCAGTACGTCACTTACACCACGCCGTTTCTGGGCATGCACCAGGTGCTGCGGCCCGACGGGCTGTATCGGTCGCAGACGCGGTTCGGCATGTATCGCTGGCACATCCCGGACCCGATCCGCTTCCAGAACGGGCTGCGCATCACCCTGCAGGCGCTCGGCTGGCGGGGCGACGGCCGCTACCTGCCGCTGCAGTGCGACATGGCGTCCGTGGCGTACTGGTACCAGACGCTCCCGACCGCCCCTTTTCCTGAGCTGCCCGACCGGGATTATCTCGAAGTCATCTGACCGCGGCGCGGCTAGACTCCGTGGGTATGGTCAACAAAGTTCAGAAATCAGACGCGGAGTGGCGCACCGAGCTGACCCCGGAGCAATACCACATCCTGCGTGAGAAGGGCACCGAGCGCGCCTTCACGGGTGAATACGCGGATGCTCACGAGCACGGCGTGTATCGGTGCGCCGGCTGCGGTAAGCAGCTCTTTGGGTCGGATGAGAAGTTCGAGTCTGGCTGGGGCTGGCCGAGCTTCTGGGCGCCCGCAAAAGAGGACGCGGTCGAGACCGAGCTCGATCGGAGCTACGGCATGGTTCGCACCGAGGTGACATGCAGCGACTGCGGCGGGCACCTTGGCC
>VBGG01000627.1:0-876 GCA_005883405.1 Chloroflexota bacterium
GTGGCGCCAGGGGATGATGGGCGGCGCCAAGGCGCATTTCGACGGGATCGTCGCCTTCTCCCAGACGGACTTCACTGAGGACCTGAAGAAGATCAGCGTGCCAGTCCTGGTGATGCATGGCGATGACGACCAGATCGTGCCCTATGCCGATTCGGGACCACTGTCAGCGGAGTTGCTCAGGAACAGCACCTTGAAAACGTACAAGGGCTTTCCGCACGGGATGCCGACGACGGAGGCCGACACGATCAACGCCGACCTGCTCGCCTTTCTGAAGGCGTAGCGAATATCAGGTTCTGCAAGCAAAGGAGACTCGCATGTCGACGACATCTGACGTTCAATCCGCAGATCCCTCCAGCGACGCTCTCGATGCCCAGATTGAGCGCGCAAACGCCTCCGGCCGCACTCCAGTCGTTTTTGTTCATGGACTCTGGCTTCTACCGAGTAGCTGGCAGCGCTGGGGCGCCATGTTTGAATAGGCGGGCTACCCCGCGGTGTTACCCGGCTGGCCGGATGATCCGGAGACAGTCGATGAAGCGAATGCGCACCCGGAGGTTCTCGCCTTCGGGGGATTGATCGTTCAGATTCTCGCTGGGCGCGGCCTTGGAGCCGTGACCGTCGCCATCGACCCGGCTCCGTTCCGCGGTGTGCTGCCGCTCCCGATCTCGTCACTCAAGTCGGCATGGCCGGTGCTCGGCAATCCATTGAACTACGAGCGGGCGATCCCGCTCACGTATGAGCAGTTCCGATATGGCTTTGCCAACGCGGTTAGCGACGCCGAAGCCAAGCAACTGTACGCGCAGTTCGCAGTTCCGGCCTCTGGCGTCCCCTTGTTCCAGGCCGCAACCGCCAACCTGAATCCCTGGACCGAAGTCCAGG
>VBGG01000627.1:985-3804 GCA_005883405.1 Chloroflexota bacterium
GCGCTCGTAATTGACAGTGGCTGGCGTGAAGTCGCTGACACGGCGCTTCACTTCGTCAATCGCTTCGCGTAGCTTCGGCCAGTGCGGGCTGTTGCACGCGCGGGCGCCATCGCTGCACTGAGCGTCCTGTTGACCGCTGGCGCGTTCGCACAATCCGCTGGCGCGCACGAGGCAGATGCAGAGTCCGGCGGACCGAAACCGACAATTGTTCTGGTGCATGGAGCATTTGCCGATGCATCGGGCTGGGACTGGGTGGTCAAGCGTCTGCAGGTCTACAAGCTTTTTACTTATCCCTGTCAGTTACATGGCAGGTCGGCGGCAGGAGCAAGCTTGTCGACCGTGAGCGAGGCCGCTGGCCTACGCCGTCACGCGTTCCGCTAACGCCGCGGACCTCTCGATGGCGGAAATGACCTCGTGGCGCCGGACGGCGTCGGCGAAGTCGGGAACGGTGTGTGTCCCCTGGTCAATGTCTGCTGCGAACGCGGCGTAGGCACGCCCGACGTTGAAGGCAGGCGCTCCTTGCAGGCTCGTGAGCGTAGGCCATTTCTGTACGAGCGCCGCCGGGACGGCAAGCTCGGCGGGCTCGCCCCGCCCCTGTGCTCCCGCGACGGTTAACGGATAGATCTCGGGGAACGCGGCGTCGGCGGTAATCCGGAGCGTTCCGTCGGTTCCGTTGATTTCCCACAAGAAGCCCGTACCGCCCGCCACGGCCTCTCGGACGTGAACGCTGGCAATCGCCCCGGACGTGAGGGTGCCGATCACCGCGATCTGGTCGGCCGCCGTTTTCACGATCTGCTCGCCGGTCCCTTCGATACTGATGAGCGGCCTGCGAACACCCGACACCGCCCACAGGTCGGCGAACTCGCCCAGGACGTAGTTGAGGGTGTCGAGGCTGTGGCCCAGGGCGATCGTGAGCAGGTTGGCCCCGTTTGTCTCGTCGAGCATGTAGGCGTTGGGCTTGATCACGACGTCGCCCGGGACCGACAGCCCGACCATGGTCGTCGACAGGACCTCGCCGACATATCCGTCGCGGAGCAGCTCCTGGACGAACTCGATCGCCGGGGCCTGGCGGGCCTGCAGCCCGACGACCGTGTGCACGCCTTGCTCGGCAGCGAGCGCCGCCATAGCCTGCGCGTCTTCGAGGTCGCGGCCAAGTGGCCACTCGCAGTAGACGGCCTTACCAGCGGCAAGTGCGGCGGAGACGAGCTCTCGATGGTGCGGGACCTTGACCGTAACCGCGACCACGTCGATGTCTGGTTGGGTCACCAGCTGCTCGTGGTTAGAGAACACTTTCCTAACCCCGAACGCTTCGCCCGCGGCACGCGCGGATTCCGCGCTGTGCGTGCTCAGTGCGCGGATTTCGTAGTTCGGCAGCGCACGCAGCGCGGGGATGTGGGCGGCGGCGGCCCAACCACGGGTGTGGCTAACACCGATAATCCCGACACCCAGCTTCGACAGTCTTGACGTCACGTTAAACCTCCAGCCTCACGTGGGCAGGATCATCACCGGCTTGATGGTTCGAGCCTCTGCTGCGTCTTGTGCTGCAGCGTTGATGTGATCGAAAGCATATCGGCGAATGAGTTTGTCGAATGGCAGGCGCCCTTGGCGGTGTAATTCGACGAGCCGTGGAATGAATTGTCGAGGGTTGCTGTCGCCCTGATTCGTCCCGATCAGGCGAAGGCCTCGACCCAACAGGTTTGGGACGTCGACGGGGATCTGAGAGCCCAGCGGGGGCGCGCCGATGACAACGCATGTTCCGGCGGAGCCCAGCGAGGATATGGCTTGATCGAGCACAGCCAGCCGGCCGCTGGTCTCGATGGCGTACTGTGCGCCGAGGCCCCCGGTCAATTCGAGCAACGCTGACACCGGGTCACCATCTGCCGGATTGACCGTATGGGTTGCTCCGAGTTCCGACGCCAACTCGAGGCGAGCCGCGCTGACGTCTACCGCAATGACCCGCGCCACCGGCGTGAGCGCCGCGGCCATGACCGCGACCAGGCCGACGCCACCCGCGCCGAAAACGACGATGGTGCTCCCCGGCTCCGGACGTGCGACGTTGAAGACCGCCCCGGCGCCGGTCTGGACGCTGCAGGCCAACGGTGCGAGCTGCGAAAGGTCAAGATCGTCGTCGACTTTCACCGCCGACCTGGCGCTGAGCAAGGCATGAGTGGCAAACGACGACTGACCGAAAAAATGCCCATGCAGTGCAGTGCTGGTGCGCGTCAGTGTCGCGGTGCCATCCAATCGGGTCCCGCCGAGCAAGTTGAGCGGGATCCAGTGCTGACAGTAGACAACTTTGCCGGCTTGGCACGCTGGGCAGGTTCCGCAGGAATCGAAGCTAAGAACCACCCTGTCGCCAACGTGGAAGTCGCTGACCTGCGCTCCCACCTGAACTACGACACCCGCGCCTTCGTGACCGAGCACTGCGGGTAGCGGGAACGGGGTTGCCTGCGAGCGAACGCTCAGATCCGTATGGCACATGCCAACCGCAGCGATCCTGACCAGAAGCTCGTCGGGGCGGGGTTCGCTGACCTCCACCTCTTCGAGCTGGAACGGGGCGTCCGCTGACTCGAGAACTGCAGCAGTGATCTTCACGCGCGTCCTTTGCTGTGGAGTCCGGTCATGAGGGCGGCGAGATCGTCGGGGGCAAGGAAGGACGGGGGTGGCGGCGGACCCCAGTTGAACAGGCCCTGGGCGCCTTCAAATGTCTCGGGCGTCCACCGGTAGTCGTCGACGATGCAGTCCAGCTCGGAGTAATACTCGCTGAAGTTGCCGGCCGGATCCTTGAGGTACCAGAAGAAGCTCGACCCGGCGTAGTG
>VBGG01000134.1 GCA_005883405.1 Chloroflexota bacterium
GAATGGTTACGTCAAGCTGGTTTCATCCAGGTCGAGGTCTTCTGGAAACGTCTGGACTGGGTGATCTACGGCGGCTGCCGGCCCACTCAGGAGTAGATTTCGAAAGTTTCGAACCCTCTCCAAGGCGTGCATGTCATCCTGAGGAGGAACCCGTGGGCTCCGCTCGCAGGCTCGCTTCGCGCAGGGCAGGCGACGAAGGATCCGCGCCTCGTGTTCGGCGCATCAGTTGCGGATCCTTCGCAGGCTCAGGATGACATTCAGCTCCCAAGGACCCGAAACTTGCGGCACGCTGTACTTAGAGTCGCCCGGCCGCGGCCTCCTGTGACCACGCGCCCCTGCCCTCGGGCCAGGCCACGGTGATCAGAAACGCAGAGCGCTCGGCGGCCTGAATCGGCTCGCGCAGGTTCTGCTCCAGCACGACCAGCTCACCCGGGCCAAGCTCGCTGACGCTGCCGTCCGTCTGCACCCGCAGGCGCCCGTCGAGTACCTGGATCGTGGCGCCGCCACCGCTCGCTTCAGGCTCCAGCGCCGCGTTGGCCTCCAGGACGACCAGCGTCACCCGCAAACTACCCGCCTTGGCCAGCGTCTTCGCCGACCGATGGCCGCTCGAGCTTCGCAGGTCCCGCCGCAGCTCTTCGATCTCCTCACCAAGTCGGAACACGAGCCCACCGCCACTCAACTGGTGGGCTGCCCGCCGTTCGGTACCGCTGGTCATGTGTGCTGTTGGATTCATCGCGAGAGTCCTCTCCCGGGGTGCTCCGCCCGGGCTGGCATTCTACGTGCCAACCGCGATGGCACGCTGTGTGCTCTTCTGGCAGCGCACGTGCGCACTATCGACAAGGCGCCCGGCGGGAAATCGCGCAAACACATTCCGCATAAGGAGCCCGCTGGCGGAACAGCGACGCTCGAAGCGGCCGCGGCAGTCGAGCGCAATCGGCTCAGGCGCTACCTCCGGATTCTCGGCCCGGGCCTGATCACCGGCGCTTCGGACGACGACCCGTCGGGCATCGGCACGTATGCAGTCGCGGGGGCCCAACTCGGCTACGCACCCCTGTGGACGGCGCTGATCACGCTGCCGCTGATGGCATCCATTCAGTTCATCTGCGCCAAAATCGGCATGGTCAGCGGCATGGGTCTCGCCGGCGTCCTGCGAAGGCACTATCCGCGTCCACTGCTGTACGCGGCCGTCGTCGGTCTCTTCGCTGCCAACACGATCAACGTCGGGGCCGACATCGGCGCCATCGCCGCCGGCGTCAACGTGATCGTCCCGATCCCCATCTCCTGGATGATCGTGCCCACCGCCGCGATCATTCTCGCGCTCCAGATCCTCTGCTCGTACCGCCTGATCGCGCGCATCTTCAAGTGGCTGACGCTGGCTCTATTCGCATATATCGGAGCGGCATTGTTCGCCAATCCGGATCCGGGCGGAGTGATTCGGGCCACGTTCGTCCCTACGCTCAGCCTGGACCCTACATTTCTCTCCACGCTCGTAGCCATTCTGGGCACGACGATTTCGCCCTACCTCTTCTTCTGGCAATCCAGTCAGGAGGTGGAGGAAGAGGTCCACATGGGGCGGACTCGGCTGTGGCAGCGCCGGGGCGCGACCGACGCTGAGCTGAAGTACGCCGCCCTGGACGTCAACACCGGCATGTTCTTCAGCAACGTGGTGATGTACTTCATCATCCTTGCCACCGCCGCGACGCTGCATGCCGCGGGTCAGACCGACATCAAATCGGCAGCGGACGCGGCGCAGGCGTTACGCCCGCTGGCCGGCGATGCGGCTGGCATTCTCCTGGCGCTTGGTCTCATCGGCGCCGGCTTCCTGGCGGTCCCGGTTCTGTCCGGCTCGGCCGCCTACGCCATGTCGGAGGCCTTCGGCTGGCGCTACGGACTGGACCAGAATCCGGGACGCGCCAAGCAGTTCTACGGGGTGATCGTCGTCGCCACGGTGGTGGGCATGTTGATCAATTTTGTGGGCATCAATCCCATCGACGCGTTGTTCTGGACCGCGGTCATCAACGGCTTCGTCGCTCCGCCGCTGCTGGTCTTGATCATGCTGGTCGCCAACAACCGCGCGATCATGCGCACGCGCACCAACGGACTTGCCACCAACGTCCTGGGCTGGATCGCCACGCTGCTCATGTTCGCCGCCGCGATCGCCCTGGTCGTGGTCGCATTAACGGGCCAATCATAGAGACGCAGGCAACGCCCGTGCGCTTGCGAGAGCAAAATACAAGTCAGGTGTGACATCCGCCCGCGCAGTGCGGCTCGCCCGGTTGCAGCCCAGCGCGCCAGCCATGCCGGCGGCAAGCCCTCGGGAACAGGCTCATGGAACAATGCCGGGAGGCGTTGGCGTCACCCAGCCATCTGGAGGCGTGATGCGATCGGCCTCGGCCGGACCCCACGTGCCTGGCTCGTACTCGTAGACCGGCGTGGCTCGTCCCAACACCGGATCCACCACCCGCCACGCCGCTTCGACGGCGTCCTCGCGCGCAAAGA
>VBGG01000628.1 GCA_005883405.1 Chloroflexota bacterium
CGAGCAGCGTGTACGCGAGGATATACAGGAATGCGCCCAGCGCGAGGCTCGGCAGAAATCGCCAGGGCGATACGCCAAAGACGCCACTGGCGATGACCGTCGCCATGCGCAAGCCTGGGGTCAGTCGCCCAGCGACGATGGCGGCGGCTCCGTGATGGGTGAGCCAACGCTCGGCCTGGTCGAGACGGGCGGGGGTCAGGTGGATATAACGTCCGTAGCGGTAGACGAGATCGCGGCCCGCCCGCGCGGCGACAACATACAGGATCGACGCGCCGAGCAGCGTGGCGAGCTCCATGACCAACAGCGCCTGCCACAGTTCAACTGTGCCCTGGCGCGCGTGTACACCAACGCCCAACATCAGGAAGTCGCCCGGGACGGGGACTGGCACGCCGGTTTCCTCGATCAAGATGACGATAAAGCTCGCGAGTACGCCGTGTTGTTCGAGGAAACTCGACAGCGATAGCCGGACGACTTCCCACCACTGCATCTGATGAGCGCCCTGGACAGATCCAGATGCACTTGGCGTACCAGGCTCGAAGACTGGCCCGCGGCCGCGGGCCTTCCAACCTCGACACCCTCGCATCGAACAGTGCAACCCAGAGTCCCGTGGCCCAGGCCACCTGGCGTTCATCGGCGGTCCAGTTCCGCCTCTAGCGCGTATGGAAAAGAGGGTGCTGCTGAACTGCTAGACCAAGCGTTTTTGCGGCCCCTACAGGAATCGAACCTGTGACCTCGCGCTTAGAAGGCGCTCGCTCTATCCGCTGAGCTAAGGGGCCGGACTCGGCCATTCTATCGACGATACTGCTGCAGGCGTGGATCACCTGCCGTCAGTCGCTGCGACCTCGATCGACGAGGTGATGCGTGGCTTCGTGCCGACACGACGCTTCGCGCACGTGTCCTTCGACAGCTACCAGCCCGACCATCGCTATCCCAGCCAGCGGGTGGCCCGCGACCGTCTGCGCGAGTTTGCGGCGCGCATCGGTCAGGCGCGGCGCGCGCATCTGTTGAAGCGCCTGGTGCGCACGCCAACGCACGGTTCGCGAGCCATCTACCTGGACGGCGGCTACGGCGTTGGCAAGACACACCTGCTGGCGGCTACCTACCACGCGGTCGGCGAACAGTGCCTGTACCTGTCATTCGCCGAGTTGGCATACACCATCTCGCGACTCGGTCTCGAGCCGACCCTCGCGGCCCTGGAGGATACGCGGCTGGTGTGTATCGACGAGTTCGAGCTCGACGACGTGGCCCAGACACGTATGGCGGCGATGTTCCTTCGTCGTCTCCTGCAACGCCGCGGCGAGCCGTGCTCGGTGGTCACCACCTCGAATACGCTGCCATCCGATCTGGGCCGCGGTCGATTTGCCGCCGAGGCGTTCCAGCGCGAGATTGGCGACATCGCCGCCAACTTTGACGTGGCCAGCATCGACGGCCAGGATTACCGCCACCGCCATTGGGACGAGCTGGCGCTTGGCGCGGCCGAGATGGAGAGCGCCTCGGCGCTACGCTGTGCGTACGATGAGGATCCGGCGCCGGAGCGCAAGCGGGTGCTTCTCGACGCCGACTGCCTGGCACGCGAGCTTGCTCGCGTCCATCCTGTGCACTATGCCCAGATCGCTTCGCGCCTGGAGGCGCTGTTCGTCGAGCATCTGGGGCGGATCGACAATCAGGCGGCCGCTTTGCGTTTGGTCCACTTCGTCGACAAGTTGTATGACCAGGCGGTGCGGCTGACGTTGTCCACGCGCGAGAAGCTGCCGCTCGGTGAGATCTTCTCGCTGGCCTATCGACACGGCGGGTACGAGAAGAAGTACCGACGCTGCCTTTCGCGCCTGCACGAGCTGATCGTGGAGACGCGCGCGTTACGCAACGGAGTCGGGCGGTGAGCTACTCGACCTTGAGGATCCTGCCCTGCGCGTCGAGATAGACGATGTAGCCAACCGCGGGGCCCTGGCCCTGAACCGTGTAAAAGACGATGCGACCGCCGTCTGAAGTGCGCTGTTCGGCGACACGATTGACCTGGCCGCGGGCAGAATCGCGCTGGTGCAGGTTGGCCACGAACTGGTCTTCGCTGGTATTGCGGAGGCCTGGGCCGAGACAGGCGTACGCCGCGTGCGCGGCGGCGTCATCAGCTCGAGTCACGGCGGCCATGGCCGTATCCGCGCAATCGCCGTTGGTGACGCTTGGTCCCGCGAACGTCATCTGGTACAGGCCAAGGGCGGCGATCAGCAGGGTGGCGCCGAGCCAGGCGAGGCGGTGGCGCCACATCGCCAACCCGGTTCGGGCAGCGATGCGCGCCAGGATGAACGGCAACGGCATCGTCGGAATAGACGCATACGGCGTGCCGCCGACATCTCATCGATCGCCCCGCCTGGGCGCTCGGCCGCGGCTTCTACGGCCGGCCGGCGTGTGGCGAGGGCGCCTGAGCCGTCAGGAGCTGGCCGGTATGCGAGCTGAACAGCTCGTTCATGTGCTCCACGCCGCGCCACTCCGCGACGAGCATGAACAGCGTTTTGCCGTCCTCGCCGCCGAGCATGCACGCAAAGCAAAACTTGTCGAGCTCGATCCGCTGCAGGACCTCGCCGCCCTCGCGGACGCGCACGCAGCATGGCCTGCCGTCCGGGAAGGCCGGCGTCCAGACGGCGCCCTCCGCGTCCATGCAGATGCCATCACCACCCTGGCCGAGCTCGGCCCAGACCCGCCGGTTTGACAGGCTGCCATCCGCGGCGATATCGAAGGCCGTGAGCCTGGCCTTGAACGACTCGGTAACGATCAGCGTCTTGTTGTCGGGCGTGACGACCATCCCGTTGGGGAAGTGGATGTCATCGGCCACCTGGCGAACTGACCCGTCCGGCGTGACAAGGGCGACCACGCCCGGCACGAACGGTTCGCCGGGTCCGAACTTGTAGTCGCCGCCATTGACGTACGTATTGCCGCGGCCGTCCACCACGATCTCGTTCCATCCCTTCGCGAGCCCGCTCAGGTCAGCGTGCGTTGCCATCGATCTATCGGGCTCCTGGCGCAGCAGCCGCGCCTCGGGCCCCAATACAACGAGCAGGCGCCCATCCGGCAGCCAGTCGATCGAGAATGGGACCGTCGTCGGGACGCGCACCATCACTTCGCTGCGGCCGTTGACGTCGACAGCGATGATCTCCTGCGCGCCCCAGTTCGAAAACCACAGCCGGCCGGCGTGCCAGCGAGGTGACTCGCCGACCACCAGCCCGTTCATCAGCGTTTGTCGTTCGGGCACGGACGTCTCCTCTTCCGATTTGTAGGACCCCGGCGGGGTGCCGGGTGTCACCTTCTATACAAATCGGCTCCGCCCAGATCGACACTGTCAGTGCCGGCGATGGTGGGCGATGTGGTCAGTCGCCGGGCCGCCGCCGGTCGTCAATGGCTGAGCTCTCGGTGGTGCGACGCGAAGCGAACCCGAAACCCATGGGCGGCTTCTTCCGCTTGGGCTCATCAGTCCAGACCTTGCGGCGAATCCACCCGGCTGGACTGTTCGGGTCAGGCACCCACAGTATTGCCCGTTCGTAATCCGAGTCGCTCATCGTGGACGCGATTCTAGTGATCGCCGCGAGCGTTCCCAAGGCGGAACGGCCCTGTCCGGTGTAGCCGGAAGTCTTAAAACGTTACTCGCCGCGGCGACGACGCCCGCGACGGCCGTTGCGCGCTTTCGTCTGCGCGCCGCGCGCTTCGCGCACCTGGAAACGCAGGACGCCCGTACCGCCGTCGCGCGCCCATTTGAGTGAATAACCGGTCTGTTTGGCAGCCTGACCCAGCCGGCGCTTCAACGCGCGGCTCGACAGCGGGCCGAGCTCGATCTCGGCGGCGTCGCCCGGCTGAAGCTCGCGCAAGGCGTCGGCGTACTCGGACAGGTCCATCTGGCCGCGCTTTAGAAACACTTTGGCCGCCTCATCAGAAGACAGCTTGCGAATTTGTACGGGCACGGCATTCCTCCCGACAACGACCACTTTAATAAGTAAATGCCGCGTCGATCATACACGTTCGCAGCCATTAGCTGTCAGCGATCAGCCGTCAGCAAGCGCTCGATGCCAAAAGCCTGCTGATGGCTATTAGCTGAGGGCTGATTGCTAAATGCGTGCGAAGTCGCGCGCTTCGCCCCACACTGCCCGAAAAGCATCAGAGATCTCACCTAACGTGCAGTCCGCTTCGACCGCGTCGACAATCAGCGGAAGCAAATTGTCGCCATCTTTGGCAGCCGTAGCCTGCAGATGTTCGAGCGCGTACCGGCAACGTTCGTTGTCTCTTCGTGCTCGCAGCGCGCGCAGCCGCTCACATTGACGCTGTCGCACGCTCGGATCGACGGTCAAGATCTCGGGTGTTGGTTCAGGCTCGCTGCTTTGAAAGCGATTCGTGCCGACAATAATGCGCTCGCCACGCTCCACCTGGCGCTGATATTCATAGGCTGCATCCTGAATTTCTGACTGGATATAGCCGGCTTCGACGGCTGCCAGCGCACCGCCACGCTCGTCGATGCGCTCGATGTACTCCCACGCGCGGTGTTCGATCTCATCGGTTAATGACTCGAGGTAGTACGAGCCGGCGAGTGGATCCACGACGTCGGCAACGCCACTTTCATAGGCCAGAACCTGTTGTGTGCGTAGTGCAAGCTCGGCGGTTCCAGCCGTTGGAAGCGCGAGCGCCTCGTCCTTGGCGTTGGTATGCAGCGACTGTGTGCCACCTAGCACTGCAGCCAGCGCCTGCACGGTCACGCGGACGACGTTGTTGTCGATCTGTTGCGCTTGCAACGTTACTCCCGCCGTCTGTGTATGAAACCGCAGCATGCATGAACGTGGGTCTCGTGCAGCAAATCTTTCGCGCATGATCTTCGCCCACATACGCCGGGCTGCGCGGAACTTCGCGACCTCTTCGAGCAGGTTGTTGTGGCTATCGAAGAAGAACGCCAGTCGCGGCGCAAATCGATCAACTTCAAGTCCAACTCTTAAAGCAGCATTAACGTACTCGATCCCATTCGCCAGGGTGAACGCCAGCTCCTGTACGGCGGTAGCGCCCGCCTCGCGCATGTGATAGCCGCTGATCGATATCGTGTTCCATTGCGGCACCTCGTGCGCACAGTAGGCGAAAAGATCGGTGATCAGCCGCAGGCTGGGACGCGGCGGATAGATGTACGTACCACGTGCGATGTACTCCTTCAGGATGTCGTTCTGGACGGTGCCGCTGAGCACCTTCGGGTCGACGCCCTGCTTCCTGGCGACCGCGATGTACAGCGCCAACAGGATCGCCGCGGTCGAATTGATCGTCATCGACGTGGTGACTTTGTCGAGCGGGATGCCCTCCAGCAGTCGCTGCATGTCTTCGAGCGAGCAGATCGACACGCCCACCTTGCCGACTTCTCCCTCGGCCATAGGATGATCGGCGTCGTAGCCCATCTGGGTCGGCAGGTCGAAGGCCACCGAAAGCCCCGTCTGTCCGCGCTCGAGCAGGTAGCGGTAGCGCGCGTTGGACTCCTCCGCCGTGGCGTAGCCGGCGTACTGGCGCATGGT
>VBGG01000629.1 GCA_005883405.1 Chloroflexota bacterium
AGCGCCATGCCCTCGAAGGTGGCGAACGCATACAGCAGGCCCAGGTTCAGCGGCGACCGATTGCGCAGGAACTGCAGCGCGATCAAGGTGCCCAAGCTACCGATGATCGACAGCAGAAACGCGCCCGGCCCGAGCGATCGGCCGATAAGCGCCCCGCCCGCCGTAAACAGAAAGGCAAACCCCAGCAGGCCCATGACCTTGCCAAGCACTGCTGGTCGATCGGCGAGCCCGACGTCGCTGCGATAGTCAACGTACGGCGCCTGCCGTGAGTAGTCATACATAGTGTTTCATCTCCGAATGGATTCTAGCGATAGATTACGTCGATGAGACGCCCGAAGGGTGCAACGTGTTGCACCTGCCGCCGCGCTGACTCTGGTTGGCGGCGAAGGGCTCGAACCCCCGAACGGCAAGCCGTTGTGCGCCCACTCGCCTGAGATTTCGATCTTGACACGCAGCTGAAGGTTTGCATACGCTGCAATCGTTCTCTGTAATCGATTACAGCCGTGGTGAGCCGACGACACGGGGCGGACTCCTGAGTGCCAACGATGAGAGATGTAGCCCATCTGGCAGGCGTCTCGACCGCGACCGTCTCACGCGTCCTGAACAATCACCAACACATCTCCGAGGACACGCGCTCGAAAGTGATCTCGGCGATTGAGCAGCTCGACTACCAGCTCAACCGCGTTGCGCGGCGGCTACGGATGGAGCGGACCCAGATCCTGGGGCTCATCATTTCCGACATTGCCAATCCGTTCTTTACCTCAGTTGTGCGCGGCATCGAAGATGTCGCGTATGAAAACGAGTACAGCCTGCTTCTCTGCAACTCGGACGAGCATCCCGCCAAGGAAGAACTATACATTCGTGTACTCATGGGCGAGAAAGTCGCCGGTGTTATCATTTCACCCACGGACGAAAACAGCACGGCTGCCAAGGCACTCATCGAAAGTCGTATCCCTGTTGTGGCTATGGATAGGCGTCTGTGTCATCTCGATGTGGATACAGTAATCGTAGACAATGTGCAGGGAGCGTATGACGCTGTCGCCCATCTCATAAGGCTGGGACATTGCCGGATCGCATTGATCGGTGGTCCGGTTCAAATTACGACCGCTCGCGAGAGACAAGAAGGGTATGAGAAGGCCCTGCGAAACTATGGACTTCCGGTGGATGAGACGCTTGTAAGGGTAGGCGATTTCAAGCAGGACAGCGGCTCCTGTACTGCGGGTGAATTGTTAGCGCTGGATGATCCACCCACGGCAATCTTTGCCGCCAACAATTTGATGACACTCGGCGCGCTGAATGCCATCCATGAGAAGGGGCTGAACATCCCCAGGGACGTGGCCATCGTCGGTTTTGATGATATGCCCTGGGCACCTTCACTAGACCCGCCGCTCACCACGATCTCTCAACCAACCTACGATATGGGCCGCACGACCGCCGACCTGCTCTTGAAGAAGATCGCCGATAACAATCGTGAGAACGTAGAGATCAAGCTGCATCCCACGCTGATTGTCAGGAGATCGTGCGGCTTACGCGTCGGGAAGGAGGTTCAAACGGTCGTCGTACAGCGATGAACGGTCATCGCCTTGGAAAGCCTACACACTTGCCGGAATGATTGGTGTGCCGAAGGGCGGCGCTGCCAACGGTGGTTCGACAAAAACCGCTGAGGTGAAGTCACCGAGGAGAATCAGATGGACACCAAAAACGTCAGGCGTCGTGACTTTTTGCGCTTGACCACGCTGAGCGCGGCTGGTCTAGTGGTTACCGCCTGTGGAGGCGCGGCGCCAGCCCCTGGTCCAGCGGCACCAACGGCAGCTCCCGCGGCGGCGACCGCGGCCCCCAAGCCCACGACCGCTCCAGCTGCGGCGCCTACTGCGGCCCCAAAGCCCACAACGGCTCCAGCGGCGCCGACAACTGCCCCGGCCGCCGCGACCGCGGCACCTGCCGCTGCAGCGGCAGGCGCGCCGCCGGCTAACATCTCCGCGACCATCTCCATCTTTGACTTCGGCGGCGAGGCGGACAAGAAGATCTACGCCGACGCCCACGCCCGCTTCAAGAAGAAGTACCCCAACGTCACCATCGAGGACAACTTCGTCCCGGTGACGACCTGGTCGGAGTTTTCGAACAAGGTCGCCACGGACGTGGCTGGCGGCCACACGCCGGACATCATCAATATCGCCATCGAGGGCACGCGGCTGGTCGTCAAGAAGGGACTGATCATCCCACTGGACGACTACATCAGCAACGATCCGAGCGGCAAGGAGCTGATCGCGGATGTCGCGCCAGCGCTGATCGATGCGTTCAAGGTAGACGGCAAGATCTGGCAGATCCCGCACTCCTGGAACAACATGCTGATCTACTACAACACCAAAATGTTCAAGGACGGCAACATCGACCCGCCCAAGGAAACCTGGACGTGGGATGATTTCCTGGCGACCGCCAAGAAGCTGACGACTGGCAGCGGCGACACCAAGGTCTACGGCTTCGGCATTCCGTTCTTCAACTTCGGACTGACGCCATGGTTCCTGACCAAAGGCACCTACCGTCTTACGCCGGACTGGAGCGACTCGAACCTCAACGACCCCAAGGTGCTGGAATCCGTCACGTTCGTGCACGACCTGGTGCACGTGCATCAGGTCTCGCCCGACGTGGGAGGAGAGGCAGGCGTTGACGTCAACGCCCAGTTGTTTGCTGCCGGCAAGCTCGGCATGAGCGGCTGGGGCCACTGGCCGATCCAGGGCTTCTTCCAGAACAACTTCAAGGACTTCGACGTCCAGTTCTGGCCGCGATCGACGGCCGCGACCTCTGTGCACGGCGTCGGTGGCTGGGGTATTTCCAAGGATAGCCAGAACAAACCGCTGGCCTGGGAGCTGATCAAGGAGCTCACCAGCAAAGAGACCATCCAGGCAACGGCCGAGGCGGGCGTGGCCATTCCGGCGCGCCGGTCCGTCGCCGAGGGCGCAGACTTCCTCAAGTTTCCGACGAACTCCAAGATCTTCTACGGCAGCTTGCAAGACAGCAAGCCGGTGGAGGCGCCGGCCAATTTCAACGAGGTGGAGACGATCTTCATGCGCTACATGGGCGACATCATGAGTGACGCCAGTACGCCCGAGGACGGTTTGAAGGCCGCCCACCAGGAGCTGTCGGCGGCGATGGCCAAGCTCAAGAACGGCTAACCTCGTAAGCGCACCGAGTAAGCGCACCGAGCAGCATGGCATCGTTGGCGCAGCCGCGAGCACAGATCCAGCCCGGCCCGCGCTGGCTGGCAAAGGAGAGCCAGCGCGAGGCTCTGGCCGGCTACCTGTTCATCTTGCCGACCTTTCTTGGCTATACAGCCTTCATCCTCGGGCCGATCGTGGCGGCAGTCGGCATCAGCTTCACCAAGTACGACATCCTCACGCCCGCGAGCTTTGTCGGCCTGGAGAACTATGCCCGCCTGTTCAGCGACCCGCGGCTGCGCACCGTGTACGGCAACACGATCTTCTTCACCGTCTTTGCCGTTTCGCTCAATGTTGGTATCGGGCTGTTGCTGGCCGTATTGCTCAATCGGCACATTCCCGGACCGCTCAAATACGTTTTCCGCTCGGCCTACTTCTTCCCAGTGCTCGTAGCTTTAGTTTACTCTTCGATTATATGGCAATTCCTTTACCAGAAAGATACGGGAATCATCAATTACTACCTCGGGCTTCTGAACATAGAGCCCATCGCGTGGCTCAGCAACAAGCAATGGGTCTTGCCATCGATCATCATCATGGACGTGTGGAGGAACACGGGATTTGCGATGCTCGTGTTCTTGGCCGGGCTGCAGAACATTTCCACCGAGTACTATGAAGCAGCGCAACTCGACGGCGCCAACCGACTTCAACTGTTCCGTCATATCACCCTGCCACTCATCAGCCCGACCCTGTTCTTCAACCTGATTATCTACATGATCGGCGCTCTTCAGGTGTTTGACTCGATCATGGTTCTCACCAAGGGTGGCCCCGGAGACACAAGCCGCAGCCTGGTCATTTACATCTATGAAAATGCCTTCCAATTCTTTGAAATGGGCTACGCCTCTGCCGTCGCAATTACGCTATTCATCATCATTGTGATCCTGACGCTCATCCAGTTCCGCCTGGGCCGGGCGTGGGTCCACTACGCCTGATCTGGCCATGGCAAGCGCGACAGAGATCCGAGCCACGGCCATCAGAGCGGTGCGCCCGCGCGTCGCGAGCATTACCGGCGACAGGCTGCTCGGCATAGCCGCGATCGTCGTGTTGGCTGCGGGCGCCATTCTCATGGTGATGCCTTTCCTGTGGATGTTCTCGACCTCGCTGCGGCCGAGCGCCGAGTCCTACAAGCTGCCACCGGCCTGGCTGCCGACACAGTGGCACTTTGAGAACTACGCCGCCGTGTTCCAATCCACGGTCCCTTTCCTGGCGTTCGCGCTCAACAGCACCAAGATCACCCTGGTGGTGGTCCTCGGCCAGCTCATCACCTGCTCAATGGCCGGCTTCGCCTTTGCCCGTCTGCGCTTTCCTGGCCGCGATGTGCTGTTCATCGTGCTGCTCGCCTCGCTCATGGTCCCTTACCAGGTGACGATCATCCCGGTGTTCATCATCATGAAGAACCTCGGCCTGGCGGATAACCATCTATCGCTCATCCTGCTCAGCCTGACGAGTGCCTTCGGCGTCTTCCTCCTGCGGCAGTTCTTCCTGACTGTGTCCCAGGACTTGATCGACGCGGCCAAAATCGACGGCGCCGGCCCCTGGACGATCTTCACTCGGATAGCTCTGCCTCTGGCCGGCCCGTCGCTATCCGCTCTGGCAATCATTACCTTCAACAACACCTGGAACAATTACTTCTACCCGCTGATCTTTCTCACCACGTGGGACAAGATGACTTTGCCGCTCGGCATCACCGCGCTGCGTGGCTACCTCTCCAGTGGCAATGCGTCGGTGGTGATGGCCGCGGTTGCCCTGACCATTCTGCCGGTGCTGGTCGTGTTTCTGCTCGCGCAGCGCTGGATCATCCAGGGCGTGACGCAAACGGGCATCAAAGGCTGAAATGCCACCTCCCGCTCGCGAGGCGCTGACCCATCGTGGCGAAGCGCTGCGCGCGGTGACGCTGCCGCTGGGCGGTATCGGTACGGGCAGCGTTGCCCTGGCCGGCGATGGCGGGCTGCGCCAATGGCAGATTGTCAACAACGTCAACCATGATGCCCATGTGCCGAATAGCTTCTTCGCCATCTGGGCCGGCACGGGGGTGGACGGCCGCTACGGCGCGGTTGTGCTGCAGAGCGATGCCCTCTACGACGACGAGAACTTCCAGGCGGCCCCAAGCATTAGCGACCATCTGGTGCCCGAGGGGTCACGGCGCCTACTCGCGGAGCTGCCGGGCGTCGATGGTGTGGAGGTCACCGCCCAGTACCCGATCGTCGACGTCGCCTATCGGAGCCAGACCATCCCGGTTGAGGTCGGGCTAGAAGCCTTCAGCCCGTTCATTCCGCTCAACAGCAAGGATTCGGGGCTGCCCGCAGTTGCGTTCAACTTCACTGTGACCAATCCTCTGCAGCGCGCAGTGCAGGTTTCGCTGCTCGGCAGCCAGCAGAACCTCGTGGGGTGGAACGGCAAAACGTACATCGACGGCAACAGCAATCCCGGCTACGGCCGAAACGTCAATAGCCTGGCGCATCTGCACGGGCTGGCTGCGTTGGACATGGCAAATACTCGCCTCGGCGTCGATCATCCAGCCAACGGCCGGCTCGCGCTCGCGGTATTCAGACAGCCGGGCGACGAGATCAGCGCCATGACCCAGTGGGAGTCGCCGCGTCAGGTGTGGGACTATTTCAGCGACCGGTATGGTCGTCTGCCGGATCAAGGCAGCGGCGGCGCCAGCCCTGGCGGCCAGACCTGGAATGGGGCTGTGGCAGTCCATTTCGCGCTCGCCGCGGGCGCAAGCCGCACTGTCACGTTTGTGCTGGCCTGGTATTTCCCAAACCGGTACGTGACGTGGGATCAGCGCAACGTGGGCATCCTGGATCGCAAGAGCCTGTTCTGGCTGGGCAACCAGTACAACAACTGGTTCGACAGCGCGCTGTCAGTAGTCGAATACGTGCGCGACAACTACCCCCGCCTGGTCGCACAAACCAGGCTGTATCGTGACCGCTTTTTCGACTCCACGCTGCCTTGGCAGCTACTGGATTCGGTCGCCGGACCGATCTCCACCATTCGTTCGCCCACCTGCATCTGGAATGAGGATGGACGGTTCCATGGCTTCGAGGGGTGTCACGGCGCCAGCACCTTCCACGGTGAGCTGGAAGGCTGCTGCCCGATGGACTGCACCCATGTTTGGAACTACGAGATGGCCGTGGCCAAGCTCTTTCCCGACCTGGAGCAGGGCATGCGCCGTACCGACCTGATCGACCAGATCAGTCCGTGGGGGTCCATCCCGCACCGCACCGCCCTCCCCCTCTACCTGCCTCGACCGTGGGAGGTGTTCATCGGCGGGCCTCGCAATCCAGCCATGGATGGCGAGCTCGGGACCGTGCTCAAGACGTACCGGGAAGTGCGCCATGGCGCCGACCGCGCGTGGTTCGACGAGATGTGGCCCCAGCTGAAAAAGCTGATGCAACACATCATGGACGACTATGACACCGAAGGGGACGGCGTCATCCGCGGCGAGCAGCCCAACACCTATGACATCTCCATCCATGGCGCCAACACGTTCATCGGAAGTCTCTATCTGGCCGCGCTCCGCGCCGCGGAGGAGATGGCACTACTCCAGGGTGAGGGCGATCTGGCGCAGCGCTATCACGCCCGCTTCGAAACCGGATGGAAGAACTACGACGAGCTGTGCTGGAACGGCGAGTACTTTATCCAGGTGGTCGACCTGGAGCAGCACACCGAGCAGGAGTTCGGCACCGGCTGCCACATGGACCAGTTACTGGGCCAATGGTGGGCGCATGCCGTCGGGCTGGGCCATGTCCTTCCCAAGGAGCATGTACAGACGGCCGTACAGAACATTTTCAACTTCAATCGTCGCCAGAGTTTTCTGAAGGACGACCAGAAGCCACGCATTTACATGGATGAGCGGGATAAGGGGCTGTATATCTGCACCTGGCCGCACGGTGGCCGGCCGGATGTGCCAACCCAGTACAGCGACGAGGTATGGAGCGGTCTGGAGTATCCGGTCGCCGGCCTGCTGCTCTTCGAGGACAAGGTCGAGCCGGCAATGACCATGCTCGCCGACGTGCGGGCGCGGCATGACGGAACTCGGCGCAGCCCGTGGAACGAAGTGGAGTGTGGCGACCACTACGTGCGCCCCATGGCCAGCTGGACGCTGCTCGAGGCCGCCGCTGGCTATCGCTACGACGCCGGGCACGGCAGCATGGCCCTTGCACCTCGGATCAACGCGGACGACTTCCGGAGTTTCTTCATCACCGCCGCCGGATGGGGCACGTACAGCCAGAATGGGGACGCCCGACTGAGCCTGGACTATGGCAGCCTGAGCCTGAATGAGCTAAGCCTGCGCAGCAGTTCCACCAGGGCTACGATCCACGTGGGTGAGCTGCCGATCGCCGCCGACGCCGAGCAGATCGACGGGACGCTGCGGCTTCGCTTTGGTCAACCGCTCCGCCTTAGCGCGGGCGAAACGCTGGCGGTTACTTTCGGCTGAGCTCGTCGAGCACCGCGAGAACCTGCCGCGGTCGCCCTCGATCAGGTTGCGTGCAGCGGCGGTCTGCAGGCGGCGCGCCTGGTCGAGGTCCGGGTCGGGGGAGCCTGCGGCCCCCCGCTTGACCGAGTTGTCGTTGAGGCGGTGCTTGATGCGCACGCCTTCCTGGCGCTCGTGGAGATCGCTGACGACTTCACCAGCGAAGCGCTTGGGTAGGTGGTCTCCGCTGAGCGGAATGCGGCGACCAGGAAACGCAGGACGTCGGTGCTGCCGAAGGTCGTCATGGCGTGCTGAAGCAGTCGGGGGTAGAGGCGACGCATACTGCGGTTTTGCGGAAGCTGATGTCGATGACCCACTCGCTCTGGTAAGTCGACCAGTAGTAGCTGGTCCACGCCGTGCGACAAGGCCGAGTTGGCCGCGGATCGAGCGTCTGCGTGCTGGGCGCCGGGACGATCGGGCTGCTGGTCCTGCAGGTGGCGCGTGCAAGCGGAGCCGGCCAGGTGTTGATCACCGCCAAACGATCGCACAGGCTGAAGCTGCGCGCCCAGGGCGCAGACGGCATCATCCTCACCGACGCCGACCTCCAAGCGGAAGTTGCGCAGTGTACCGGCGGCGAAGGTGTGGACTGCGTGATCGAGACCGTCGGGGGCAATGCGCCGACCCCTCAGTTGGCGATGGGCGTTGCCCGTAAACGCGGGTGTATCGTCATTGTCGGAGCCTTTGTTGCGCCTCAGCCTTTTGATTTCAGGACCCTGGTCATGAAAGAGCTGGAGGTCGTTGGCTCACATACGTACGACTGTGGTCCAGACATGCGGCGAGACTTCGAGGTGAGTCTAGGACTGGTAGCCAGCGGTCGCGTCAAACTCGATAGGTTTACATAACAGCGATTCCCGCTCGACCGGATTCAGGACGCATGCGAAGCCGCCTCCAGCAAACAGAATGGGCTGCTGAAAGCGCTCGTCGCATGCTGATCACCGACCCATGCGGGCGCTACGGATGACCATCATGACGGGCGGTCAAGCGGTCGTGGCCGCACTGAGAGCGCACGACGTGAAGGTCGTATTCGGCATGCCCGGGGTGCACAACCTGGCTTTGTATGACGCGCTGTGTGACGCGCCGGAAATCCAGCACGTGGTCGTACGTCACGAACAGGCGGCCGGATTCGCCGCCGATGGCTACGCGCGTGCGACGGGTCGGCCGGGCGTTGCGATTACCACCGCGGGGCCGGGTGCCACCAACGCGCTGACGGCCATCGCCGAAGCGTGGTCCGACTCTTCGCCGGTCGTGTTGATCGCGAGTCATATCGAATCGCCGTACGTCGAACAGGAGCGCGGCTTCGGGCACGAGCTGCGTGGACAACTGGACGTGTTCCGGACCGCAACGCGCTATCGAGCCCGACCGATGCACGTTCGCGAGATCGTGCCGCGGCTCGCCGATGCGTTCGCCGAGGCCCAGCGCGGCCGACCACGCCCGGTGATAGTCCAGATTCCGCAGGACGTGCTGAACGGAAGCGCGGAGGTCGACGTTCCCGAACCAGCCCCAGTGGCGCGGCCTGAGGCCGCGGCCTCAATGGTCCGCGCCGCGGCAGGCATCTTGGCGCGGGCCCAACGGCCGGCCATCTATGCCGGGGTTGGAATCCATCGCGCCGGCGGCCACGCCGAGCTCCTCGCCGTGGCAGAGCTGCTCGATGCGCCTGTCTTCACGACCGCCCAGGGCAAGGGAGCGATTCCCGAAGACCACCCGCTGGCAGTCGGCAACCGCTGGACCGGCGAAGCCGAGCTCATCAAGTTTCTGAGTGAATCCGACGTGTTGCTAGCGGTCGGCACCCGCTTCGGCGCGACGGACACCTCGCAATGGCAGCTCCGATTGCCGGCCGCCATCATTCAGATCGACGCTGACGCCGACGAGCTCAACCGCAACGTACCGGCTGAAGTCGCGCTGGAGGGTGATGCGAAGACCGTGCTCAGCCAGCTGCTGCGCGAGCTCGAGGGCCACCCTGTTGATAGGCGCGCCAGTCGGCGGATGGAAGTGGAGGAGCTGCGCCAGAGTCTGGACGTGACCGCCGCAAGTGCCTGGCCGGAACCGATGCGGTTCCTGCGCGATCTGCGGGCCGGGCTTGCACGGGACGCGATCCTCTTCTGCGATAGCCTGGTCCAGTACTGGGCCGCGCGGCATTTCCCGGTGTTCGCCCCGCGCTCGATGCATCTGCCATGGACGTTCGGCACGCTGGGTAGCAGCCTCCCCATGGCCATCGGCGCCAAGGTCGCCTTCCTGGACCGCCAGGTGGTCGCCCTGTGTGGTGACGGCGCCCTCATGTTCACCCTGCCAGAGCTGGCGACCGCCGTCCAGGCCCGGGCAAACATCGTGATCGTGGTCTGCAACGACCGCGGCTACGGCGCGATGCGGATGCACCAGCGGCGGCGCTTTGGTCGCTTCATTGCTTCAGACCTTGCGACACCAGACTTTGCGGCCGTGGCCGAAGCGTTCGGCGCCCGAGGCCTGCGGGTGAACTCGGCGAACGAGTTGGGGCCCGCACTCGAGGCAGCCTTGACGGACACTCGGCCAGTTCTCATCGACGTTCCGCTTGCTCTCGACCTTCCCTGGAGGTAACTGGCATGACCTGGCAGATTCTCGTGGCGGCGTCGGCAGCGGCGATTCCAGACAGCGATCTGAGCATCGAGGTGGCTGAGCTCGCCTTCGCCAACGCCGAGTTGGTGCCTCGTACTTGCAGCTCAGAGGCGGAGGTCGAGCGAGCTGGTGCAATCGCCGACGGATTGTTGACCGTCGGCATCGGGCTGGGTCGACAGACTCTGGCCGCGCTGTCTCGCTGCCGAGCGATCATCACAGTCAGCCACGGCTACGACCACATCGACGCCGCGACGGAGCATGGCATCCGCGTGGCAAGCACGTACTTCTGCCACGATGATGTCGCGAACCACACCTCGCTGCTGCTGCTCGCCTGCGCTCGAAAGCTGACGGCGCTGAATCAACAGCTGGCAGCGGGCCGGTGGCGACGCGACTTGCTCGGGCAGATCCCGCCCATCTACGGGCCAGACCCTGGGCCTGATCGGTTTCGGCCATATCGGAGCGGCGGTTGCCCGTCGAGGTCTGGCCTTCGGCCTCGACGTGGTAGCCAGCGACACATCTGTAAGTTCCGAGGAAATGGCTCGGGCGGGCATGCGACACGTGACGCTGGAGGAGCTGCTCCAGCGCTCGGACTTCGTCTCATTGCATCTCCCGCTGTCAGAGCAGACACACCACCTGATCGGTGAGCCAGAATTGCGAACGATGCGGCCAACCACGTTCCTGCTGAATACAGCCCGCGGCGGACTCGTCGATGAACAGGCGCTGATACGCGCGCTGGACGCGGGATGGATCGCCGGCGCCGGTCTCGACGTCTTTGAACGCGAGCCACCTGACGCATCAAATGCACTCCTGGCGTTCCCGAACGTCGTGCACACGCCGCATTCGGCGGGTACGTCGACTGCTTCCATTCCGAATGGCCGCAAGCAGGCAGCGGCTGCCCTGGCCCTTGCTCTCAACGGGCTCTGGCCCCCGCATGTCTTGAACCCAGAGGTCCGCGGCAGAACCCGTTTCCCTTTCGCGGAGTCCGAGAAGTCGTATGCGACTCACGCCTGAGGTGCACCTCGTCGGCGGTGGCAATCTCGGCTTCAATCTGAGCGACGATTTCGATTCGCATGTGCATATCGTCGACGGCGGTCGCAAGCTGGCGATAATTGATACAGGCACCGGGCGCGCCGAAGCCGAGATCCTCGCCAACGCGCGTGCCGACGGCATCGACGAGCGCAAGATACGGTATGTGCTCGTCACCCACGGCCATCTCGACCACGCCGGCGGTGCTGCTGGCATGCGCACACGGTTCAATGCGCCGGTCCTGGCCGCGGCGCCAACGGCGGACTTCCTACGGCGCGGAGACGAGGATGCCATCAGTCTGACGGCGGCTCGGCAGGCCGGCATTTATCCCGCCGACTACCATCTGCGCGCAACGCACGTCGATCTCGAGCTCCAGGACGGCGACCGGGTCCGAGTCGGTGCGCTGGAGATCGAAGTGTTGGAGACACCAGGTCACTGCGCTGGACACCTGTGCTTCGTTCTGCACGTGGGTCAACAGACCTGCCTCTTTACGGGCGACCTGCTGTTCTTTGGCGGAGTGATCGCCATCCAGCGCATCTGGGACTGTGACCTCCCGGCCTACGTCCGCAGTATCGAACGGTTACGCGATCTCAGTGTGGACGCTTTCTTTCCGGGCCACCTGGCCCTTTCGCTAAAGAATGGACAGCGTCACATCAGCGCAGCCTTGGCGCGTCTGGACCAGCTGCTGATCCCGAGCAGCATCGTTTGAGCATGCGTTGATGCAGGTGATTCTTGCGGGTCGACTGATAGACGGGACCGGTGCTGCTGTTCAGCGCGACCGGGCGCTGTACGTCGAGGATGGGAAAATACAGGGCATCGGTCCGGCCGGCGATACGCCCAGCGACGCCGAGGTTATCGATCTATCCGGATTAGCAGTCCTACCCGGATTGATCGACTGCCACGTGCATCTTGTTTTCAGCCACACCGACAACCCGCTGCGCGACGTCCTTGCGGAGGACGACCAGCAGCTACTCCTGCGCGGAGTCGCGTCTGCCCGACAGGCGCTCGGGACCGGCATCACCACCGTCCGCGACCTGGGAGGTCGGGGCGGCGTGACCTTTCGGCTGCGTGACGCAATCGAGCGTGAGCTCATTGCTGGCCCACGTATCTTCGCGGCCGGATCGCCGATCACTATCACCGGCGGTCACTGTAATTTCCTTGGGCTTGAGGCCGACGATGAAGCGGCGGTCCGCACGGCAGCCCGGCGCGAGCTCAAATCCGGAGCAACTTGTCTCAAGATCATGGCTACCGGCGGGCGTATGACACCCGGGACGAACGTTGGCATCGCCCAGTACAGCGTTGCCGAGATTCGAGCCGTGGTCGACGAGGCACGCCGTGCTCATGTGACTCTAGCCGCTCACGCCATTGGCACAGCCGGCATCCGTAATGCGACCGCCGCCGGGGTCAACACGATCGAGCACTGCTCCTGGCTGGGTCCCACGGCGGTTGTCGAGTTCGACGAATCCGTTGCGATTCAAATGGCCGAGCAGGGCACTGCCGCCGTACCGACGCTTGTCCCGGTCAAACAAGCTATGGCGGCTACGGGGGGCAAGGTCAGCGAAGGCCTGCGCGAGCATATTGCGCTGCGTGCGGAGATCTTGCGCTGCCTGCGCCGCATGGCCGCGCTCGGTGTTCCGATCGTGGCTGGCACCGATGCCGGTGTGGCGTGGACGCCGTTCAATAGCCTGCCAGGTGAGCTGGAATCGCTCGTATCGGAAGTCGGGTTCACGCCGATGCAAGCGATTCAGGCGGCGACGGGCAGCGCTGCCAGGACGCTTGGGCTCGACGGCGTGCTGGGCGCACTGGTGCCGGGCCGAACTGCTGACCTGATCGCGGTGGACGGGGATCCTTCGATCCGGATCGACGACATTCGTTCGGTACGAATGGTGGTAAAGGGCGGCAAGATCGTCGTCGAGAACGCCGTCGTGCTTGATCCCTAGATGCTTTCCTGGTGTTCTTGCGTGAGTGTCATCCTGAGCGCAGCGAAGGATCCGCGACTCCGACGCCGATCACGAGAAGCGGATCCCTCGGTCGTTCCTCCCTCAGGATGACACGCAAGTCTTAATGGGAAGCATTTAGTTTAGTTTAGTTTAGTTTAGTTGAAGCCGCGGGCCTCGGCCACCTGGTGCTCCCGACCCACGAAGCTCGTCAACGGCACGGGGAGCGTCGCCAGAAGGTCGGGTGTCTGGCTGCCGACCAGCGCCGTGCCCACCCGGCGCCCAGCGGCTGCCAGGGCGGCGCGGTCCGGCTCCGCCAGGTGCAGCGCCTCCGCCAGGCGCTGGATGGTGTCCGGGTATGGGACGCGCGGGGCGCCGCGCTCCAGGTCGGCGATACCCCGCACGCTCAGCCCGGCCCGCTCCGCCAGCGCCTCCTGGGTCAGCCCGGCCGCATAGCGGGCATGCCACAGGAACTCCCCGAAGGTCACGCCTGTGCCCGAGGCCATCGCCGATATCGCCAATCTCCGAGCGCCGCCGCTGCGGGGCCGCTGCCCGCGATATTAGCACCCCGGCCTGTGCGGAACTGCGTCGGGCAATGCGTGGCTGACTGCGTCGGTTGCGTCTGGTCTGCACCGCAGCCCCGCCGCAGAGTGGATTCCAAACGGGCGGGAGCCATTGCACGGCGCCCGCCCGCCGACAAAGCCATTGCAGGAGGTCGCCGTGCGCGTAATTTCGATCCCAACTGAGCCAACCCGATTGACTGCTCCAGCCCTCAGGGACGCGGTCTCGTCGCTCCGCGAGCAGGTCCAAGAGGCCCACCGGGTTCTGGAGGAGAGGCTGGCCGAGGTCACGTCCGAGCAGTCCGATGGGTCGCTCCCAGGATGGTCGCAGCGCCTGGGTGCCTATGCTCACGCCTTGTGCGTAGAAGACGGCACCATCCACGCCCTCCTGAAAGGGGACGCACCGTTGTTCGCCACCACCTGGGCGGACCAGGTCCAGTGGGGCCCACCGCCGCCGCGGTTCGAGCGGGGGGACCAGGCCTGGATACGCCGCGTGGAGGGCGAGCTATCGGCGCTCCGCCGGTACGCCACGGCGGTCTTCGCCGCCACCGACCTGTATCTGGCGTCGCTAACCCCCGAGGGCCTGGTCCGGACCGTCGATCTGTCCGGCAGGGGGCTCGGCCAGCCGACGGTGGCGTGGGTGGTGAGCCGGTGCCTGCTGGGGGAGCTCACCAGTGCCTGCAGCGCGCTCTCGGTCGTCAAGCGGCGCGCGGGGGCCGCGGAGACTCCCACTTCTGCTGCGAGTTCGTACCCCCCATTCAGAGCGGACCCCTCGCCCCGGACTCGGTGTGGGCTCTTGGCCTGACATCCGGGCGCCGGTGCTGCACACGCCCCGAGAGCTTCGCGGAGGAAGTGCTCTCGGGGCGGGGCTTGCCCGACCAGGGTCGGCGGCCAGAGTGCAGGCGGCTCGTCGATGCGGAGGGCATCTATGCTCCCGTCACCCTGCCTCGCCGGGCTGTTGGCCGCCCTGCTCGCGGCGCTGGCGGTCTGGCCCAGCGTGGCTCGGGCCGTCGAGGACGAGGCGTCCGCCGCGGCGGACGCCGGCACCCCCGCCTTCGCCGCGCTCACGCCGCTCGAGCAGCCGCTGCTCGAGCTGACCAACGCCGACCGGGTGGCGCACGGCGTGCCGCCGGTTGAGTTCGACGCCGCGACCCTGCGCGTCGCCCGGCGCGCGGTAATGGAACTCCAGCTGCCGGAGCTGTTGCACTACGACGCCGGGGGCCAACTGGCGTTCGTGCGGCTGCTGGCCGTCTCGGGCATCGACTACTGGGGTGCAGGCGAGAACCTGGCGCGAGCGCCGACCGCGGGGCCCCGCCTCAGCCAGAGCATCGAGCAGGCGCTGATGCGCTCGCCCAGGCACCGCCAGAACATCCTTGAGCCGGCCTTCAACCGCCTGGCGGTCGGCGCCGCTGCGGACGGCGCGGGCGCGGTCGCCATCGCCGATATCTTCCGCGCTGCCCCGTGAGCGACTGTCAGCTCTCCGGCCGCAGGCGCGAACCCGCGCTGCATGGCACGGAGGCGCTCGCATCCTCGCCCACCACCGGCTCGGTGACGCCGACTACCGCCTCAGCCAGCTCCGCTACGACTTGAGCAAGCTCCGCGCCAAAGGACTCGTTCAGCGCCTCGGCACCAGCCGCCGCTATCGGCTGACTCCGCTCGGCCTCAAACTCGGGGTCTTGCTGGTCAAGCTCCGCAACCGTCTCCTTGGACCACTCGCCACCATCGCCACCACTCCCTACGCAAGTCGCACCTTCCCCTCTCGCAACTCCGTTGACGTTGCCTTCCATCAGGTTGACGTTGCCCTGGACCACCTCTCCGCCGCCCTCGGTCTCAAGCCGGCAGCGTGAACGGAGTTTTCAGTACCGTTGGTGTAAGGAGCCTACCAGCGACGGCTCCTCGAGGCACTCGGCCAAGCCGGCCCCACGGAAGAAGTGCTGTCTGAGGATTTCCGCCGCGCCACCGCCTGGGCGCCTAAGTACAGGGTTCCGTAAATTCGTGGCCCTATGCAGGAAGTTCGGGCCACTCAGCTGCCCAGGCGCCCAGGTCGTTGTTCATGACGT
>VBGG01000630.1 GCA_005883405.1 Chloroflexota bacterium
AGGCGTACAGCGCGTCGTACACCGGCAGCTCCGCGGCCAACTGTTCAAAGTCGTCGGCATAGGCTTCGCTGAAGCCCTGCGCTATGGCGATCAATCCGCGCGACTCGGGCGTCAGGTCCGGCTGTTGGGCGTCTGCGCCGCGGACGATCAGCGCGAGTCTCGCCAGCGCGGGGTCCTTTTCCGCCAGGTTGTACTTGCGCACGATCGCGTCGAAGCTGCACTCGTCGCCATGGTGTCCGAGCTCTGCGTTGGGAATGTCATAGGGAGTGGCGCCCTGGCGCTCAGCGACGGACAGCACCTCGTCTTTCGCCACGTACAAAAACTCGGCAGCCGGGTCGACGAAGCGTTTGATCAGCCACGGACAGGCGATGCGGTCCACTTTCGGACGTTCACGAGTGACCCACTTCATGGGTGAGACTCCTTTTGCTTTACGCGACCTGAGTTTGCCACATCCGTGAGCAGTGTACATCTAACGCTCGTCACAATTTCAGTATGCCGGCGAAGTCAGTCCGAGGCCGAGTAGATAGACCGGCAGCAGCACGCTGACGCAGCCGTCGGCAAACGTGCGCACGCCGCGGGACGAGAGCAACACGGCCCGCATCGGGGGGTAGCCGACGATGTCAACCAGTGCCGCCCCAGGCCACGGCGGACGGGTGCGTCAATCACGACGTTCGTAGAGTCACGGCATCTAACCAGTGTCAGATGCAACCTTGCCGGCAAATGACGGCCCTCTGCGGTATCCTTCGCGCTATCGAACGATCGTTCGGCCTTCTGATCGATTGATGGACATCCCGTGGCTGCTGCTCATCTACACCGTCGCCGCCGAGCCCTCGCGCAAGCGGGCGGCGATCTGGCGTGAGCTGAAGAAGGTCGGCGCCCCGTATCTGCGCGACGGTGTCTGCATCCTGCCCGAGCGGGCGGATACTCGCGAACGACTCGACGCCATCGCTGCCAAGGTCGAGGAGTTTGGAGGCGAGGCCACGCTTGTCTCTGGAGCCCGTCTCAGCGAGACGCGCGCCACCGCGCTCGTCGAGCAGTTCCATGCCGCGCGAGCCGAGGAGTACGACGAGATCGCCCGCGAGGCCGACCGGCTGACCGAGCACGTGGCACGCGAGACCGAGCATCGCCAGTTCACCTACGCGGAGCTCGAGGAACTGGAGGGTGACCTGGGAAAGCTCCGCCGTTGGACCGACCAGGTCGCGGCGCGCGACTACTTTGCCGATGGACCGCCAACTGGTCTGGTCGCCGCGCTCGATCGCTGCGAACGCGCACTCAACGCATTCCTGGAGGCTGCGGCAGCACAAGAGCACGGTGCCTCGTGAGGTGGATCACGCGGCGGAACATTCACGTCGATCGCACCTCTTGCCCGTGGCTGATCAGAAAATTCATCGATCCACAAGCGGAGTTCTTCTTCGTCGACACAAGCACGGACCCAACGACTCTCGACGGCCATACCTTCGACATGCGCGGAGCGGAGTACGGCCACGAGGGCGACCTGTGCACCTTCCAGGTCATGCTCGAGCGACACGGCCTGACGAACGACGCGGCGCTGCTGGAGATGGGACGCATCATCCGCGATGCAGACGTGCCACCCAGTCGGACCCGTCGCCAGGAAGCCGGTGGGCTGGACGCGCTCATCCGCGGGTTCCAGCTCTCAATACCCGACGATCACGAGAAACTGGTCCTCACGCGGCCGCTGTATGACGCGCTGTATGCTTATTGTCAGGGCAAAGTCTCAGAGGCGAGACCGCGTCCCGGCGCACCGCGGCCGCGCCTGCGCTATATCCAACGGGTGAATACGCACCTGGAGCACGACGAGGGCTAACCGCACCGGCTGACGCCCGAGTAGGCAAATCGAAGGCGCTTACCGAGTACCGCGAGTTTCCCGGCCGCTCACACTACACGGTGGGTCAGCCGGGCTGGGAGGAGGTGGCGGACTACGCGCTGTCATGGGCAGCCGAACACGCGAGATCGACGGTCGCGACAGCGTAACCGCCGCGGATAGGTCTGCCTGGGCGGCGCTCACGCTCAGTAGCGCCTCAGGCAGATGGGTGGTCGTGGCGGCGGTGCTCGGGTCGGGTATGGCCGCGCTCGATGCGACGGTCGTCAACATCGCCTTGCCCGAGCTCGGCCGCGATCTGCACGCCGGATTCGACGGCTTGCAGTGGACGATCAACGGCTACACGCTGACACTCGCCGCGCTGATTCTCCTTGGCGGATCGCTCGGCGATCGCTTTGGCCGCCGTCGTATCTTCGTGATTGGCACGCTGTGGTTCGCCGTGGCGTCCGCGCTGTGCGCGCTGGCGCCGTCCATCGAAATCCTGGTCGCGGCGCGCGCGCTCCAGGGCATCGGAGGTGCGCTGCTCACGCCCGGCAGCCTGGCCATGATCGAGGCTTCGTTCGTCGAGCAAGACCGTGGCAAAGCCATTGGCGCGTGGTCTGGATTTGGCGGAGTTGCCACCGCGATCGGGCCATTCATCGGCGGCTACCTCGTCGCCGGTCCGGGTTGGCGATGGGTGTTCCTGATCAATCTGCCACTGGCGGTCCTCGTCGTCGTCATCGCGCGGAGGCACGTGCCCGAATCCCGTGATCCTCGCGCGGTGCCGCACCTCGATGCGTTGGGCGCCGTGCTCGGCGCAGTCGGCCTGGGCGGCGTAACCTACGGACTGATCGGCTCCGCCGGAGGCGTGTCGGTCGGCAGCGGGTTCGCGTTGCTGCTCGGCCTCATCGCGCTGGTTGCATTTGTCGTCAACGAACGACACAGCGCTTATCCGATGCTTCCGCCTGGAATTTTTCGTAACCGCCAGTTCACGTCCGCCAACATCGTCACCTTCGTGGTGTACGGGGCACTTGGTGGACTGTTCTTCTTTCTGGTAGTAGACCTGCAGGTGGTTGCCGGCTTTTCCCCTGTCCTGGCGGGCAGCGCGCTTTTGCCGGTGACGTTCATCATGTTGCTCCTGTCTGCGCAAGCTGGCGGGCTGGCAGCCAGGATCGGTCCACGCTTGCTGATGGCGGCGGGTCCGCTCATCGCCGCCGGCGGCGTGCTGCTGCTCCTGCGCGTCGGCTCCGGTGCGTCGTACCTCGTGGATGTGCTGCCTGGCGTCACCGTGTTCGGACTGGGACTGGCGCTGATCGTCGCCCCGCTCACGACGACCGTACTTGCCGCGGCCGAAGCGGAACACGCCGGCATCGCTTCGGGCATCAACAACGCGGTCGCCCGCGCTGCCGGGCTTCTGGCGGTTGCCGTATTGCCTCTGCTGGCCGGGCTCTCAGGCGACGACTACCAGCACCCTCAGGCGTTTGCGGCCGGTTTTCGTATCGCCGTGATGACCTGCGCGACGCTGCTGGCCGCGGGTGGCGTACTGGCTGGCATTACCATCCGCAACCCCGTCGCGGCGCGCGCCGTCGAAGCCCTGCCGCGTCGCCAGTTTTGCGCAGTCGACGGTCCGCCGCTCCAGCCCACGTCCGCGTAAATGCCTTCCTGGTATTGTTGCGTGAGTGTCATCCTGAGCTTGCGAAGGATCCGTTACTCCGACGCTGATCACGAGAAGCTGGATAGATCCTTCGGTCGTACCTCGCTCAGGATGACACGCAACCTTTTAACGGGACTCATCTATTTTAGGTCGGTGGCTCAGGCTCCTGCTCGGGCCCCGTTTGGACGCTCATAACAAGAGGTCGGCAACCGAACGACGCTGCCAATAGCTCCTGGGTTCCATCAACGCCACCGCGCGTTTGAAGCCGCCCTCCGCGCCGCGCATCTCGCACGCGCCGCGGTACCACTGCTCGTACGCGAACGTGACGACCTCACCGCGGAACAGACTGTATGCGTGAATCGCCTCGACATAGCGGTCGAAGACGTCAGTCACATCCAGGTACAGGTCGGGCTTGAAGCCGTCCTCGTCCTCCCAGTTCTCGGCATACAGCACCTTCGACGGACCGTGCGCCGGATGCCGACGCTGGAACGCCGGCAGTCGCGCCAGGAACAGGCTCTCCATGACGTTCAAACTGGTGTTGCGATGGTCACGGTGCAGACTGCCCTGCCAGTGGGTGAGCAGCAGGGTGGGCCGGTACTCGCGGATCGTGTCGGCAATCGCCCACTGGACCTCCACGTCCACCGGTAGCTCGCCATCCCGGTACGGCAGCATGACGCAATCGGCGCCCAGAATCCGGGCGGCGTGGTGCGCTTCCTCGACCTTGATGCGTGCGTATTCGTCGGGCGACAAGCTGCCGTGGCCCTTCTCGCCCGGGGTCATGTGGACGAGCACCGCGCGCCAAGCCGCGGCGACGTGCTTCAAGACGGTCGCTCCGCCCATGATTTCTGCGTCGGCGGCGTGGGCGCCGACGACCATGATGCAGCTCGCGTCGTTTGTCATCTGTCCGTGCGGAGTGACCTTCTCATCACGGCGAACCTGCGGACCTCACGGAATCCGCATTGGGCGTATAAGCGAGCGGCGTTGTCGCCGGTCCACAGAAACCAGGCGGCGTGATAGCCGCGCTTCAGCATCTCGACCAGCGTCCGAGCCAGGAGTACGCGGCCGATACCACGGCTTCGCAGCGCAGGACTCACACCGAACGGTCCGAAGCGTTCGGCGCGGTGCTGCGCATAGCCGACGACGTCGCCCGACTGGGTGGCGACCAGCAGGTTGACCTGGCGTGGGTCGCCGACGAACAGGTCGCCAAAAATCTCCGCGGCCTCACGGTACCAATCCCACGAGAAATGCTGGCGCACGAATTCGAGCACCGGCACAATGTCGGCCGGCTCCGCTGGACGGACATCCAGCCCTTCACTCGCCAGCCTACCAGCGAGCTGAGCGATGGACTCCGGAACACGAAAGCCGGTCAATTCGGCGCGCATGCTCAGCGGTCGAGAAACCTCGATGAACGCGTGGCGTTGGAGAAAGGCCAGCGCTGGTGCGTAGGCGCCGACGTCCACACCCGGGATGAAGTAGTTGGGCACGTACGGCGAGACGCTCACCGTCGTGCGTCCCTGCTCGCACAGCCGTTGTACGGTCGCCGCGAGTAGCTGGCTGCCGATCTTCCGGCGCTGCCAGTCCGGGTGTACGCCGAAGGCGGTGATCCAGCCTTCGTCGGGCTGCAATCCCTGGTTGAAGAACGGCACGCGCCGTCCGAGCGCGAGGACAAAGCCACGGATCGCGGCGTCGGCCTCGGCGACCAGACAACTGGCCGGATCAAAGTTCGGATCGAGCAGCACTTTGCGGCGGAAGACGGCCGGCGCGATCGGATCGCTCGCCATCGCGGCATTCCAGACACCGACCACGTCCGCCTCATCCGCGGCGGCGTAGCCCCGGACGTACGCTCCGGTCACCCCTTGAGACCTGTCAATGCGATGCCCTGAACGAACCAGCGCTGCAACACGGCGAACACCACCAGCACCGGGACGATGGCTACGGTGGCGCCAGCCATCTGGAGATTGATCACCTCCGGCTGGCTGGCGTAAACGCGCAGGCTGTTGAGGCCGATCGGAATCGTCGCCAGATCACCCGAGCGGATGATCACCAGCGGCCACAGAAATGCATTCCAGTGGTACACGAACGCCAGAATAGCCAGCGCCCCGAGTGCCGGGCCGACCAGCGGCAGCACGATGCGCCAGTAGATCGCGAATTCGCTGGCGCCGTCGATGCGCGCGGCGTCCAGCAGCTCATCCGGCAGACTGAGCATGTACTGGCGCATGAGGAAGATGCCGAACGCGGTCACCAGGTTCGGTAGGATCAACCCCTGATAGGTGTCGACCCAGTCGAGCTGGCTGACGATGTAGAAGACCGGGATCAGGAATACGAAGAATGGGATCATGATCGTCGCCAACACCAGTAGGAACAGGACCTCGCGGCCCGGGAACTGGAACTTGGCGAAGCCGTAGCCGGCCAGCGAGCTGCTCAGCAAGATCCCGAGCGTGACCGCCGTCGTCACGATCATGCTGTTGAGATACATGCGCCCGAGCGGGATGGCCTCGGCGAGACGGGCATAGTTCTCGAGGTGCGGGACCGCCGGCAGCCAGACCAGCGGCCGAGCCATGATCTCGGACGGCGCCATCAGTGAGGCGACCACCATCCATTCGAACGGCAGCAGCATCAGCAGCGCGCCGACAATCAGCACCGCGTATTTCAAGAAAGACGCGGAACCCCGATTCATTCGCGCTCCCGCAGCAGTCGCAGTTGGACGAGGGTGACGACAAAGATCACCAGGAACAACATGACCGCCATCGCGGTGGCGCGGCCCATGCGCGTGAAGTTGAAGGCGGTCTGATACATGTACAGCACCACCGTATTGGTGGCATTCACCGGCCCGCCTTGCAGTGTCAACACAAACGGCAGGTCAAAGAGCTGCAGCGAAGCCAGCGTGCTGACCACGGCGACGAACAGGAGCGTCGGCCTCAGCAGCGGAAGCGTGATCGAGCGGAATCGGTGCCAGGCGTTGGCGCCGTCGACGGTGGCCGCCTCGTAGACGTCGATCGGGATCGCCTGCAGACCGGCCAGGAACAGAATCATGTAGTAGCCGACGCCAAGCCACACGGCGACCGCGACCATGCTCGGCATCGCCTGCTCGACGCTGGAGGTGAACCGTTGGCCGGGGATTCCGAGCAGTCCCAGCACGCCGTTGAACAGTCCATAACTGGGGTGGTACAGGTTGTTCCACACGATGGAGACCGCGATGGTGGAGGTGATGTACGGCAGGAAGTAGATCGCTCTCCACACGCTCCGCCAGCGGACGTTGCCGTTCAGCAGCAGCGCCAGACCGAGCGACAGCACTGAGGTGATCAGCACGTTGGCGACGGCGAAGACGACCGTGTTCCGAAACGTCTCGCGGAAGAGCGGGTCGTCGAAGAGCAGGTAGCGGTAGTTCTCCAGCCCACGCCACGGCATGGTTTGCGCCGGCGTGAGCATGTTCCAGTCGTGCAGGCTCACGTACACCGTGAACAGGAACGGGCCGAGGGCGAACACCAGCAGGAACAGCAGCGCTGGCGCCACGAAAGCATATCCAACCAACGCCCGCCGTGGGAGCCGGCGGTGGCGCGCGCGAGCCCGCTCGAGCGAGCCGGCTTCGCGCGCGCCTAAAACACGCTCCACGCTGCTCGCTATCCCTGCGCCTTCTCCTTCAGAATGCGATTGGCGTCCTGGGCAGCCGTATCGAGCGCGTCCTTGGGTTCCTTTTGACCGAACCACGCCGCTTCGATCTGCTTCTGGAGACTGGTCTTGATCTCCTGGGCGCCGGGGATGATCGGCTCCGTTCGGCTGTTCGGCAATGCGTCGACGAACGGCTTGACGAACGCGTCGTTCAGCACGTCGGCGTGCGCCTGCTGGTCAGACGTGCGGCTGGGGATCGCATTCAGACCGCTCGTCAGGTATTTGCCCATGGGCGAAGATCCGTTGCCTTCGGGCGAGTTGAGCCACTGCAGGAACTTCCAGGCTTCGGCGCTGTTCTTGCTGTTCTTGTCGACCCCCCACAGCCAGTTGTACTGGAGTGGAATCGATTTTCCACCGGACTTCGTCGGGATGGGCGCTACGCCGACATTTTGAATGCCGCCTGGCACGCCCTTGCGCAGGGCAGCCCCCCACCAGTTGGCCATGATCGTCATGGCTGCCTTGCCAGCTACGAAGTCCGCCTGTTGAAAGCCCAGATCGGCACCAGCACCTTTGATGATGTCCGTCTCCGCGGCCACCACGTCCAGACCGGGCTGCTGGTTGAACATGACCTGGCTGTAGTCCCTGGCCGCGTACTCGCCGCCGTTCGACCACAACAGCGATGTGAAGGGGTGGACGACACCCGAATCCCAGCCTTTGAGAAAGAGAAACCCGGTCTGGCTGACCTTGCCATCCGCGCCTTTTTTGGTGGCCTTGATCGAGGCCTCCTTGAGCTCGTCGAGGATGGCCGGAGGCTTCGAGATGCCAGCCTCCTGGAACAACTGTTTGTTGTAGATCAGCAAGTAGTTGTTGACCTCGGTAGGATAGCCCCAGATCTGGTCCTTGTAGGTTGCGCCGTCGGCCGACCCCTGACTCCAGGACTTCTTGACATCGGCGGTGACGTCGGCCGGCGGTGGCTGGAGCAGGTCGCTGCCGACGAAGTCCGGCATCCACAAGTTGTAGAAGTGATAAATGTCGGGCGCCGGGCCACCGAGGCGGGCGGTGGTGATGCGCTTCAACAGCTCGTCGAAGGCGACCGTCTGGTGGTCGATGGTCACTCCGCTCTGCTGCTGGTATTGCTGCAGAATGGGGGTCAAAACGGCGAGCTGGTCCTGGTCGCCCCAGTGCGTCAACACCGTCAGCTTGACGCCACTGGCGGGCTTGGCGGCGGCAGCGGCCGGCGCGGGGGCGGTCGTCGGCTGGGCGGCGGGGGTCGCGGCGCTGGTCGGCGCAGCAGGTGTGGCCGGCTGTCCACATGCAGCCAGCAGCGACGCACCGGCGGCCAAACCGCCGACCACCGTCAGGCGGCGCAGGAACTGGCGGCGCGACGAAGCGGTGTGCTGGAGGTCCACGTTCACAATCTCCCTTCTGTTTCCATTGCCGCGAAGACGGCGCGCGCTGCGCCGATGAGCCCGGCATTCGTGCCCAATCGGGACCGGACGATGCGTACCCGCCGCGCCGCGACTGGCTGCGCATGATCTCGCACCGCGCGGCGGATACGAGGCAGCAAGCGTGCGCCGCCGGCGCCGGAACACACGCCTCCGCCCAGGACAACCAGGTCCGGATTCAGCAGGCTGACCACGTCGGCGACTGCCAATCCCAGGCGTTCGGCCACGTCGTCGAGCGCGCGTTGGCTTGTCGCATCGCCCGACGCGGCCGCGGCAAAAATGGCCTCCGCTCGTCCGTCCACCGCGCCCGCGTGGTGGGCCAGGGCCGGCCCAGCCGCCGCCGCTTCGAGCGTCGGCTGGTGCTGGTCGGCGCGCGTGGCGGTCGCGCAGGCGCCTGAGGTCAGCCAGCCAGCGGCTCCCGCCAGGCCGTCGCTTCCGCCATACAGGCGCCCATCGAGGATCATCCCGCCGCCGATCCCCGTGCCGATCACCAGCATCACCAGATTTCGCACGCTCCGGCCGGCGCCCATCCAGTGCTCTCCGAGCACGGCGGCGTGGCCGTCGTACGCAAGTCTGGTGGGTACGCGCAGCGCCGACTCGACGGCTTCAGCGAGTTTGACGCGGCGCCAGCCACGAATGTTCGGCGCCCAGACGACTTCCCGCTGCCGCTGGTCGACCACGCCGGGTACGGCCACGCCAACGCCAGCTGTTGGCTTGCCCGATGCGACCCGCTGTGCGAGTCCCACCACCTGCCGCACGGCCGCCTGACCGCCCTGCCGCGTCAGCGGCTCCTGAACCCGACCGCGCACTTTTCCTGTCACGTCGACGAGGCCGGCGGCCACCTTCGTAGCGCCAACGTCGACGGCGAGCGCGAGGGGACCGATCATCATCCGCCCGCCGTGGACGCATCCAATCGTCGCAGCATCTCGGCGTAGGCCTCGAACACGCGTGCGTTGTGGTCGGGCGTGACGCCCGGCACGTTCGGGGAAACGAACACCTCCAGTGGCCAGTCCCGCTCGGCGAGCCGCGCGCCCACCTCCGCCACCATTGCCATGGTGATGCAAACTGACGCCAACGTGGAGCCGGCCGCGAGCGG
>VBGG01000631.1 GCA_005883405.1 Chloroflexota bacterium
ATCAGCGACGCGCACGATCCCCACAACGCGCCGTCCGGCACTCCCGCCTACGGCCCGGGCCAGGCGGAGTACACGACGGTGCTCGGGCAGTACGACGCGGCCTTCGAGGCCTTCTTCAATCGCCTCGCGCGCGACGGCATCGACGCGACCAACACGCTGTTCGTGGTGACGGTCGACGAGGGCGACCATTTCGTGGGCGGGCCGCCAGCGCCGGCCGGCTGCGACGGCATCAACCTCGCGTGTACGTACGAGCAGATCGGCGAGATCGGCGTCAACGTGACGGGGCTGCTGGCGACGCAGGCTGGAGTCACCACGCCGTTCAGCGTCCACGCGGACGCGGCGCCAGCCATCTACCTCGACGGGCAGCCCGGCCGAGAAGATGCGTCGGTCCACCAATTCGCCCGCGCGCTGGTCGGCTTGCGCGCCGACAATCCGTACAACGGCGCAAATGAGCCGATCGCTCAGTTCCTTGCCGGTGAGGCCGAGATGCGCCTCTTGCACATGGTCACCGGCGATCCGCTGCGAACGCCGACGCTCGTGCTGTTCCAGGACCCGAACTACTACGGCATGACGGGGCCCGCCGATTGTGAGCGGGCGTGTGTCGCGCTCACCCCGGGCGGCGCCTGGAGCCACGGCGACGTTGGCTCGGACATCAACACGACCTGGCTCGGGATGGCGGGTCCTGGCGTGCAGCGCTCAGGCGTCGACGGCCAGACCTGGGCCGACCACACCGATATGCGGCCGACACTGCTCGCCGTGCTCGGCTTGAAGGACAGCTACGCGTCGGATGGGCGGGTGCTGTTCGAAGTGCTGCAGGACGGCGTTCTGTCGCCAGATGCGGCCGACCAGCGTTCGTTGCTCATTGGGCTCGGGCGCGACTTCAAGCGAATCAATGCGCCCGTGGGCGATCTGGGGCTGGCGACGCTGGGTCTTGCAACGCAGGCCCTGGCGAGCCCCGACGACGCGCGGCTGTCCGCGACCGACGCCGCGCTGGACGGGCTCGCTGCTCGTCGCGCGGAGCTTGCCAGCCGCATGTTGGCGACCCTGGAGGGCGCCGCGTTCGCGGGTCGCCGAGTCGATCCGACGCAAGTAGCTGGCATGCAGCAGGATGCGCAGGCGCTGTTGCAGGCCGCGCAAGCGCTGGCACCTGGCAAGTAGTCTCCGTTCGGGGACTCCCTCAACCATCGGCGACAAACGGCTCGTCGAACTGGGCCGATGTCTCGACGCGCGCGGGCAACGGCGCGCCGACGAGCTTCGCGATGGTCTGGACCAGATCATCGATCTCGAACGGTTTCTTGAGGTAGGCGCGCGCGCCGAGGCGGGTGGCGGCCTCACCTGCGTCATCGGCCGCCGAAACCAGCAGCACTGGCACCGCCGCGAAGCGCGGGTTGAGGCGCATCAGCTCGACGAAGCCCGAGCCGTCGAGCTGCGGCATCATCAGATCCAGCACGATCGCGTGCGGCAGGCGTCGCCGCATGAGCCGCAACGCCTCGGCGCCGTTCGCGGCAAGTTCGACGCGATAGCGCGCTTCACGCAACGCCTCGGCTACAAGCTGGCGAAGAGAGTCATCATCGTCGACGACGAGTACGCGCTTCATCACCTTCTTGTTATCAAGGTTTAGCGGGGCCTTTACCTATCCTGCCAGCCCGCCGCCGATTCGTCCAGCCCGGCCGCCCGCCACTCGCCTTCGCCCAACCCAGCGCCGCGCTCAGCGATACACTTCTGCCCAAGCCCCTGGAGCTCGGCGGTTCGAGCAGGATCCTCATCATCCATACTTCTGCCACACACTCGCCCAGGTAGCCCAACGGTCAAGCAGCGCTCTCATTGCATCGGCGTTACCATCGAGACAGGGCCCGCCTAGCTCAACGGTCAGAGCCGCGCTCTCATAAAGCGACAACGCAGGTTCGACTCCTGCGGCGGGCACCAGATAGTTGGCTGCGTACCGCACGTAGGCCGCCTGGCCGTTCTTCGTCTGCTCGTACGCAAAGACATCTGCTGCTTCCCGCAGGCAGCCACGCGCACCTCGTAGACGCTGTTCAGTTCAGGACACCGGACGAGGAAGACGTCCACCTGACCTTTGTAGTCACGGTGCTCCCCCGTGAAGCCGCTGCAGCTTGACAACTTTGAAAACCACGACCCCGTGCGGAGCTCGATCCCGTAAAGGGTCATGAGGTCGACAATGGGGTGGTCCTGGCGGAGGCGCTCGGTGTCCACGCGTGAGGCAGCCCTCGCCATCGGCGGGGCGGAAGCAGAAGGGACGGGCGCAATTGACCTCCCCAGAACAGGTGCGGTGTTCAGATCACGAGGCGATAGCCGAGCTTGGCGGCGGTCCTGACCAGGAATGCCTCGAGCGTGGCATCAGCGAGCGCATGGTGGAATGCTGGCGCCGGCGGTACCGCCGCGGCGGCGCGCTCGAAGAGCGCCACGCATGGGGTGTTCGCGGCCATTGACGAGCCGTACCACAGGCCCTGCGCCTCGGGATAGCTAGCGTAGATCACGCGTGACCAGCGCCTGGCGGTCGGACGTGGGCCGCTGTTGATGGCCGCCGACGCACCGGCTCGCGTCGGCCACAGGCCGAGCAGATCGAGGAGGCGGAGGGTTTCGGCCACGCGGAACCCCACCAGCCACGGCTCATCGGTATGCGCGTCGATCAGGCGCCCGGCCTGGAATACCTCGGCCAGGGCAGCACGGGGGTGCGTGGCCGCGTACAGAATGCCGCGCTCCTGGACCCTGGGCGGCTCCTCATGATGATCGTACCGGGCGGTTGTCGGTCCGAAGAAGCGGAAGGCATTCCAGCCTGTCGGATGACGGCTGGCCCGGAAGTAGACACGAAAGAGGGCCGTCCCGGACGCGACGACCCTCCACTCCGGTGCCACGCCTGCCACGCTGGCGGGCGGCCGGGGCAACTTAGCCACGGTCGTGGAGCTCGTCGGCGAGCGCTCCGATTTCGGCGGGATCGCCACCGCCGAGCAACCAGTCGCGAGGTGAGACGGGCCTTCCGTTTTCGTCGTCGAGGTCCGGATGCGGCAGCGTGAACCAGCGCGCGACGACAACCGGATGCACGCCAGCAAGGCGGGGCACCACTGACGCCAGGCCGGGCACGAGATGCTGGCCCGTGCCGTCGAGCTGGAACAGCGGCAGGCGCCACGCTGCCCCGGGCTTGACCCCGACCAGGGTGTGCCTGGCGATGCGCTGACGGACGCGGCTCTGGTCTACGCCAAGGCGCCGCGCCAGCTCGGGTACCGTGAGGGCCGTCGCCAGAAGGGCAGCGTACTCGGCGGCAGTCTCGACCAGCGGCGACCGCGCGCCGAGCTGGGGTGGGGCGAAATCCTCGAGCGATACGCCCGCGTCGGTCAGGAACGCGGCTTCGTCCGCGGTCAGATCGGCCCGCGCGTCAACGAGCGGGCGACGGGGGAGCGTGCGCGCGACGGCATCCATGACCAGCGCCTCGAACTCGTCGAGCTGGACATTGAGACCGGCCTCTTCGAAAGGGGCGACACTGAGAGGCATCAGAACAGACCACCATGCTATCACGAAGTCTCCTGTCATGACTAATCAGGAGCCTTGCGCTCTCAGGAGCGACCCTCGCGCCTCCACTCGACGGGCAAGAGCAGATGTCCGGGCAACGCGCGCCGGTAGCGCGACGGTTGGCGGAGTCAGCAGCGGAACGGCGCACTCGTCCAAGATTGCGCCTTCCGCGTCTTCCAGGTGCAGGTCCGCCAGCCAGGTTCCCGGGTCAGGAGCCTCGGAGGCCGCCAGCAGGCCGCGAAACACCTGGACGTGCTCGAGGTGGCCGCGACTCCGGTCGCGTGACCCAGCCACGAAACGTATTCACAGCGATCGATCACCAGCTCCAGCGCGTCGACAGGGCGCAGCAACCCGCCCCGCGCGTGGATGTCAGCCAGCAGGCCCAGCAGGCATTCAACGGCCTCCTGTGCAGGCGCACCGCCGCGCTGGCGTGCCCACCCAGCCAATGCGGGGTCCGTAAGTGATCGGGCGCTTCCAGAGTCTTCCGGTAGCGCTGCTAACCTGAGGAGCCCTTCACTATGAACGGAATGCTCTGGCTCGCAGGAGCGGTCAAACGGGAGCCGGCCATCGACGTCTGGCTCAACGAGCAACCGCCCGAGCTCGGCGCTATCGCGCGCACGTGGTTCCTTCGGATGCGCGAATGCGGCGAGGATGTCCGAGAGTTGATGCACGACGGATGCCCCGT
>VBGG01000632.1 GCA_005883405.1 Chloroflexota bacterium
ACCGTCACTGGTCGACTGCAGCGTGTAAGCGATCCACGCGCTGCCTGGTGCTACGGCCAGGTCCGAGATGACGAAGCCTGCCGGCGCCTGCGCGAGCACCACGGTCGACGTATCCCCCGCGGCTACCTTGCGGATCTGCCATTGGTCGCCCGCCGCAACGTAGACGATGCCAGAGCCGTCGGGCAGCCACTGCGGATCAGTCTCGTAGTCGGAAGAAGCGCTCACCTTGGACACCGCGTCGAGTTGCCCGACGGGTGCCGTGTAGATCGATGCCATCCCCTTGCCCGGCGCAGTGAACGCCAGAGCGACCTGCTTCCCGTCCGGTGAGAAGTTCGGTAGCTGAGCGACGATCGGCAGCGGCGTGCTCTTCTGGTCGTTGAGCGACACCAGGGCCATGCCCTTGGGGTACGGCCGCACGACGATCGCCTGTGACCCGTCCTGCGACCAGGCGACGCTGACGTAAGCATCCGTCTGACCAAAGGCCAGCGGCGCGCCCGCATTCAGCAGGAGCCGCTTACCATCGGGCGCCAACGCCGCCGACGTCGAGCCGAGGGCCTCGTCGGGCACGTGCAGCTGAGCAAGCTGACCTTGCTTCAGCGTGAAGAGGCGGTATTTGTCGGTCCGGTCTCCACGTTCCGTGCTTGCCCTGGTCGATCCAAGCAGCAACGTGCCTGGCAGCGTCTCGATCTGTACCGTACTCGGCAGAGGCGCGAACGCAGGTGCTGGAGCAGACACATCTTCCGACGCGCTCGGCGCATCGGTCTCGGCTGCTTCCTGGGCTCGAGCCACGAGCGGTGCCGCGAAAAGCGCGACTGTGATCAGGCTGAGAGCGAGCTGGTTTCGATGGCGTGACAGGACATGAGGCATTTGGAGCTTCTCCTCCGCAAATGGACGGCCGACTATATCGACCTGCACCGCTCCACACAATTAGGCAGTGGTCAACATCGCGTACCATTCAGATGGCCGCGTAAGCGGCGACCCATGCGCTGGCTGCATGCCTTCTTACAACTTCTGGTGTGTCTATGTGCCGCTGCATGCCTTCCAGCTGACCGCGGGGCTCCGCCACCAGCGCCCACGTCGGCGCTGCCGCCGCCAGTACCGGCCGCGGGCCAGGGCTATCCGAGTCCACGCCAAATCCAGCCAGCCGTGCCTCAGGCTCTGCCGACGCAACCGCCGGCAGGACCTCCACCACCTGCCGCGATCGACGGTAGATTGCTGATCGTCACAACGCGCATCTCGTCTCGACCCAGGTCTGATCTGCCGCCGGACTACCGTCTGGCGTGGTGGAGCAGCGCCGGCTTGCAGCCGATCCACCTGCCCGACGATGACCGAGGCGTCGTCGACGCGGCCGCCCGCCCCGGTGGCGGTGCCATCGCCGCCATTGTGGGCGGTGTGAGTCTCGTGCGCGCTGATGGCAGCGGAGGCAGCCCCGTCGATCTGCTTCCGAGGCTGGCCGGCCCGCAGCCTGGTGCGGTCGAGCAATACCTGTCGATCAGTTGGGCGGGCCTGGATCGACTCCTGGTGCGCCAGACGCCGCCGGTGGGTCTTTCGTTCGTCGACCCGAGTGGCCAGGCGCGCTCGCAAACGGGGCTGATCGGCCTGAACCCCACGATGAGTCCGGACGGCCAGCATCTGGCGCTTGGCTACGCCGGGGCCGCCGGCTACTACAGCATCTACATTGCGGAGCCACCCTTCGCGGAAGTCCACAAGCTGACAGCGGATGAGGTCCTTGAATCAGCGCCAGCCTGGTCGCCCGATGCTGCCTGGGTCGCCTACGTTGGCCAGGCGCCGGCTGGACCGAGCTCCTCACCGGGATGGGTGGTGCGCGTTGTCCGTTCCGACGGCACGAATGAACAGACCGTCATTCCCAATCGCCCGGGTATCAGCTACTCGAGCCTGCGCTGGTCGCCCGACGGTCGGCGGATCGCATTCACGCGTTACGAAGAGGCCCCACACACCCGCCAGATCGGCATCGTCAACCGCGACGGCTCAGACCTGACGATGCTCAGCGACGGTGCCGCCAACGATCGAGTTCTCGACTGGGCTCCCTAGCCCCGCCCGTTTCCGCCTCTCCCTCTGGGAGAGGCGGCGCGCAGCGCGGGTGAGGGGTGCGTATAGACGAAAGCCGCTTCGACTCGTGTCCGCTCCTTAGCTCGTGAAGCCTCTCCATCAACGGGCGCTCGGCCCTGCTTCTCTTTCGATAGAAAATCGACACAGCACGCGGAAGCAGCCCGCCCGCATGACGTAGCCCACGGCAAGCGCTACAGCGGCCGCCGCCGCCAGTCACCCGCCGCTGCTCGGTAGCCCCTCGATCGAAACGGTCTCAGTGCCCAAAACCACTCGCCCGTCGATGGGCGGATCGTCGACACTCATATCGGCGACGAACGCCGACGGCCCGTACGCCGTCCTCCTCCCATAGCGAAATCGAACGACCGGCGCATCGCCCGCCGACCGGATCGTCAGGCGATGCGTTGGCGCCGCCGTGACGCCCGCCACGATCTGATCGCGTGTCAGCGTGTTGACGGTCCCAACCGCAGCGGCCTCGTCGACCTGCAAGCTGAGGAAGTACT
>VBGG01000138.1:0-2550 GCA_005883405.1 Chloroflexota bacterium
GAGCACACCGGCCGCGCTCAGATCGGCCGCCACCTTGTGCCCACGGCCTTCCACTTCGGTTCGGCTCGCCTGTCCTGGCGAGCCGTAGACCACGACATAATCGCTATCGGCGCCGGCGTCGGCCGCGACGTGCGCGGCGGGCGCTCCAGCCATGGCCGCCGGTAGGATCAGGGCGAACGACAGCAACCACCGACGGTATCCGAGACGGCGCAGCATAGATACCTCCCCGGGTGTATGTGCCACCTGGCGCCGGGCCCACCCGTCCCCCCAGCGCAAATCAAGCGTACAGCCCCGCCCTACGCGTGGTCACCTGCGACGAAAGTCCTGTAATTGTTTGGCGCGATCCTGCGCCTATACTCGCCGGCAGTGATGCTTGGCGCTCCGAAGCCGAACGTGCTGGTCGTTGACGACGAGCCGATCGTGGTCGAGGTCGTCGGCCGCTACCTGCGGCGCGACGGCTTCGCGGTGCTCACGGCGGCTGACGGCGAGCAAGCGCTGGCCGCGGCGCTGGACCCGGGCACCGTACCCGACGTCGTCGTGCTCGACGTCATGCTGCCGGGCGTGGATGGCTCGAGGTCTGCCGCCGTCTTCGCGCGGCGAACTTCAAATCACCCATCATCCTGCTCACCGCGCGCAGCGAGGAGGCCGACCGCATCGCCGGGCTTGGCATCGGCGCCGACGATTACGTGGTCAAACCGTTCAGCCCGGGCGAGCTGGTGGCGCGCGTCAAAGCGCAGCTGCGCCGCGTGCGACTGGACACAGAACCGCCGTCGGACGGCGTGCTGCGCGGCGGCGACGTCGAGCTGGATGGTGTCAACCGCGCCTTGAAGGTGCGCGGACAACCGGTCACGCTGACCGCCAAGGAATTCGACCTGCTCCACCACCTGATGAAGCATCCGGGCGAAGTATTCAGTCGCGACGACCTGCTCGATTCAGTCTGGGATCGCAGTTTTGTGGGTGGGCCCGCGACGGTGACGGTGCACGTCCGCAGATTGCGCGAAAAGATCGAACGCGATCCAAGCCGGCCCAGTCACTTGAAGGTCGTATGGGGCACCGGCTACAAGTTCGATCCTGGATGAGCACGCGTCCAGGCCGACCGCTAGTGGTCGCAGGCGCACTCCTGCTGGCGATCGTGGGTGCGACGGTGTTCGCCGAGCGGGTCCTGGGCGCCCCGCGCCGCGAGGTCGAGCTGCTCGCGGCGTTCCTGTCCGCCTCGGGCATCCTGTCGCTCGTGGTTGGGGCGCTCGCGATCCGCTGGGCCGGTCGTCGCATTCCGAGCCTCCATGTGCGGCTCACCCTTGCCTACGGCATCGGCCTCGTGGTTGCCCTGGTGAACGTGGTGACGACGTCCGTGCTCATGTTTCTGTCGGCGCACGACCTGGCGCTGCTATCGCTGCTGCTGGTGTTCGCCGCGGTGATCTCGGTCGCCTTCGCGTACGCGGTCGCCGGCGCGCTCACCGCTGATCTCGGGGCGCTCTCGCACGCGGCGGGGCGCCTGGCCGCGGGTGACCTGGCCGCACGCGTCGGCACGCGGGGCTCTGACGAGGCCGGTCGACTCGCCGTGGCGTTCGACGACATGGCGGACCAGCTGCAGCAGGCATTTTCCCGCGAGCGGGCGCTCGAAGCCGGCCGGCGTGAGCTCGTCAGCGCGGTTTCGCACGATCTGCGTACGCCGCTTTCAACCACTCGGGCGATGGTCGAGGCGCTTGCCGACGGTGTCGTCAGCGAGCCGGCCGAGGTGCAGCGCTACCTCGGCCTCATCCTGCGCGACATCGAGCACCTGAGTCGTCTCATCGACGACCTGTTCGAGCTCAGTCAGATCGAAAGCGGGGCGTTGCGCCTGCGCTGTCTCGTCGTGGACGTCGGCCAGCTGATATCCGAGACGCTAGCCGCCTATCAGGCGCCGGCCGCCGAACAGGGCGTCCAACTGGAGGAGAAGCTCGCCCCCGGCATGGATGTGACGCGCATCGAAGCGGATCCGGACCGCATCCAGCGCGTCTTGCGCAACCTGCTCGACAACGCGCTCAGGCACACGCCAGCGGGCGGGACCATCGAGGTCAGCGCGGACCGTGACACCGCTCGCGTCGAGCTGCGGGTCAGCGACAGTGGCGCAGGCGTTCCCGACGAGGAACTGGAGCGCATCTTCGATCGTTTTTACCGGGGCGAGCGTTCGCGTCGGCGCGACGAGGGGGGTGGCCACGGTGCCGGCAGCACAGGCGCGGGTCTCGGGTTGGCCGTCGCGCGTGGCCTGATCCAGGCCCACCACGGACGGATCTGGGCCGAGCCTTCGCCGCTGGGCGGCGTCTCGATCCGCATCGCGCTGCCGGTCGTTTAACGTTCTCGCGTTCGCGCGTTCGCGCGTTCGCGCGTTCTTTCTCCGGCGGTAGCTCTGCTGTCGAGGGACCTTCAAGTCATTGCAGTGAAGCGTGTGTCGTGAGAGACCGGCGCGAACGCGGAACTCGGAACGCGCGAACGCGCGAACGCGCGAACGCTCACCGCTCGGCTTCCCGGGGGGCGCTCATCTGAGTCGCAGTCTGCTCGAGTAATTTG
>VBGG01000138.1:2610-21864 GCA_005883405.1 Chloroflexota bacterium
CCGGCCGGCGACCATCGGGACCGCGCAGAAAGATCGACTCCAGGCGACGTGAGATCTCGGCCGCGATCTGCCAGAGTGTGCGCTTCTCACCTGAGCCTGTCGGGCACTCGACCAGAAAATCGTCGCCGTAGTAGTGATGGAACTTCTGCAGTGCTTCGACAATGAGGAAATTAATGGGAAACCAGATCGGACCACGCCAGTTGGAGTTGCCACCGAAGAGTCCCGTGCCGGACTCGCCCGGCTCGTAGCGCACTTCGTACACACGGCCGTCGAACTGAACTCGGTAGGGCTGCTCCAGGTGGTAGCGGCTGATGGCCCGTATGCCATAGTCGCTGAGAAACTCGGCGGGGTCGAGCATACGCTTGAGCAGCCGCTTCATGCGGTGGCCACGCACCAGCGCCAGCAGGTGGCGCTCACCCACGCCTGCCTCGCGCCAACGCGAGACGAGGCTCGCCAGGTCACGGCGATGATTCAGGAACCAATCCATGCGTCGCCCGAAATTGGGCAGCTGTTCCAGCAGGTCGGGCTCAATGGTTTCGACCGCCAGCAGCGGCATCAACCCGACCAGCGAACGGACCTTGAGCTTCTGGAAGGCGCCGTTCGGGAAGTGCAAGACGTCGTAGAAGAACTCGTCGTCCTCGTCCCACAGCGGGATGCCGAGACCCCCGATGTTGTTCAGTGCTTCGGCGATATACAGGAAGTGCTCGAAGAACTTGGTCGCCACATCTTCATACGCCGGGTTGTCACGCGCCAGCTCCAGTGCGATCGCCAGCATGTTCAGGCAGTACATGCCCATCCAGGCGGTGCCGTCCGCCTGTCCCAGGTGGCCACCGGTTGGCAGCGGAGCCGAGCGGTCGAAGACGCCGATGTTGTCCAGACCGAGGAAGCCGCCCTGAAAGACATTGTGGCCTTCGGCATCCTTGCGGTTCACCCACCAGGTGAAGTTCAGCAGCAGCTTCTGGAAGACGCGCTCCAGGAAGCGCCGATCAGCCACACCGTTGATGCGTTTGTCGATCTTGTAAACGCGCCAGGCAGCCCAGGCGTGAACGGGAGGATTGACATCCTCGAAGCCCCATTCATAGGCCGGGATCTGTCCGTTGGGATGCATGTACCACTCGCGCAGCATGAGGATCAGCTGGCGCTTGGCAAAGTGCGCGTCGACCATGGCCAGTGGGATGCAGTGAAACGCAAGGTCCCATGCGGCGTACCACGGGTACTCCCATTTGTCCGGCATCGAGATGACGTCGGCGTTGTGTAGATGGATCCACTCGCTGTTGCGACCGCGCCTGCGGCGATCCGGTGGCGGTGGTCCGGCCGGGTCACCCGCCAGCCATTCCGCGACCTCGTAGTAGTAGAACTGCTTGGTCCACAGCATGCCCGCGAACGCCTGTCGCTGGATACTGCGCTTGTCTTCGGTCATAGCATGCGCGCCGAACTGGCCTTCATAAAAGGCGTCGGCTTCGGCCTGGCGCAACGCGAGCACTTGCTCGGCATCGGCGAACGGTTCCGCGAGCTGGCGATGAGAGAGGCGCAACAGGGCGCTCTGTGTGGCGTGCGGCGCGATCGTCAGCGAGTAATGCGCAGCGGCTTTCGTGCCCAGGTGGGCCGGGTTGACCTTGTCGTACCGGCTGTCGACCACCGCGTCGTTGATCCCGTCTTTTACGTACGGGCTGCGGTTCCGCACACCCCACAGTCGTGCAGCGTTCGTCTCGTTCTCGGTGAACAGCAGCTCGTTCGCTCCCAGGCAGGCGAGCCAGTAATCGCCGAGTGTCTGGTGGCTCGCGTGAATCAGCCCGGCGCCGACCTGGCGCAAGACTGGTCGTTCGGTTGCGCGAAGTCCACCGCGGTCGGCGTCGTCGCGCCGCCAGGCCCAGGTGTTGCGGAACCAGAGCGTCGGCAGCAGGTGGAGCGGCGCTGGATCGGGTCCGTGGTTGGTGGCCGTGATGCGGATGACCAGGTCGGTTGGAGTCGCTTTGGCGTACTCCACGTACACGTCGAAGTAGCGGTCTTCGGCAAAAACGCCCGTGTCCACCAGCTCGTACTCCGGCTGGTCCCTGCTCCGCCGGCGGTTCTCCGTCAGCAGGTCGGCATATGGGAAGGCGCGATGCGGGTACTTGTAGAGTGCCCGCATGTAGGAGTGGCTCGGCGTCGAGTCGAGATAGAAGTAGTACTCCTTGACGTCTTCGCCGTGATTACCCTCTGGTCCTGTCAGGCCAAACAGCCGCTCTTTGAGGATAGGGTCTGCTTCGTTCCATAGAGCGAGTGAAAAACACAGCCGGCCGTGGTTGTCGGTGATGCCGAGCAAGCCATCCTCGCCCCAGCGGTACGTGCGCGAGCGAGCGTGCTCGTGTGTGAACCATTCCCAGGCGGTGCCGCCGGGCGAGTAGTCCTCACGTACCGTGCCCCACTGGCGTTCGGAGAGATACGGCCCCCAGCGCCACCATGGCACCCGCTGCCCGCGCGCCTCCGCCTGCCGCGCTCGCTCGGCGTCAGGCTTCGCGGTTATGAGTTGTTGCTCACCCTCGGCGCTCAATCGGCCAGTTCCATCCGACGATACTCCACCATGGGTCTCCGCTGGGCAGCGGCGCTCCGCCTGTTCGCGACCGAGAGCCGAATGGCAAGCCCCGAAGGGGTCCCTCTGGGAAGACTATGCTACTCACCTTAATACGTCACGGCTGAGGCATGGTAGATTGCAGCGGCTATGGATTGGCTCGACTCACACGCGGGCAGCGTGCAGGCAGCGGCGACGCTCGTGCTCGTGGCGCTGACTGGCTACTACGCGTGGGCATCGCGCGCGCTGGTGCGCGAAACGCACACCACGCTTCAAGCAAACGCCCGCGCAATGCTCCAGGCGCGCATGGATCGCATCAGCGAGATCTGCATCCAGGACCCAAACCTGATGAGCCTGCTCGATGACGAAGCCGACGATAGTATGGATGTGCGCTTCTTCTTCTCCAACATGTTCCTCGGTGTGCTGGAGGAGGCGCACACGCAGTACGCGCTCGAGCACTCGATGCCCGCGGAAGACTGGACCGCCTGGGCGGCTACCGCCGAGACGTTTTTGGGTCGGCCCGCGGAAGGCAGAGCCGACGCCCGCGACGACCAGCCTTCCATCCAGCCGCGGTTGAAGGCTGGGTCGGCGTGAAGGTTGACGACGGCTTGCGTTACCCAGATCTCGTCGGGCTGGCCAGACGCCTGAAGCGCATCGAGGACGGCTGCAACGCCGAGGCTGGCCGCGCCCAGGTAATCGATGTAGCGTGCGCGAGCGTCGGCGTCGGAGTCGAGCCAGCCCAGGGCGAGTCGGGCTGGCTGTCGGCTACGCGAATCCAGCAATAGCGCCGAGAGCCCACGCTCCGCGGCATCGACGGCGATCCACAGTGATTCGCCGGCGTGGCGCCGCAGAAACTCGCGACCAGCACTCGCATGTACGTTCGCCCAGGCCCGAGTGGCCTCCGCCCCCAGCCACGTGGTTGCCGCCGCGAGCATCAGCGCGTGATGGCGGATCATGCTGTAGGTGTCTGCCGGCGGATCCGTCGCGAACAGCTGCAGCACGTCGTTGGCGATCCCGATCCAGATCCGCTGTCCGGAGTCCACCAGGTCCTGCGCGAGCCCACGTTGCTGTTCGCCGACGCACGTCAGCCAGCCGGTCAGCAACGTGCCCCAGTCCGCGACATGTTCGATCACGACCGAGCCATCTGGCTGACGCACCGGCCAGGCCGGAATGAGACTGCCACCGCGCGCGACCTCATCGCGAACGCGCTCCGCCCGCACGGGCAGGCTTCCGCCACGTGACCGGCCGAGTGCATCCACCGCGTGCGGCATCGCCGCGGCGACAATGCTCCGAGCGCGCTCCGTGTCTACACGTGCCGCGCTCCCCAACCGACGATAGGTGCGCAACAGCGTCACGCGACGACAGGCTTCAACTCTCGAGGCGCGACCGACCCGACGCGCTCCACCAGCCGCCCGCGGCCGGCTCGCCCGGTAAACTCGCCGTCGCGCATGACCACCTCGCCGCGACTGAGCGTCGCCACCGGGTACCCGCGCAGGTAGCGACCGTCGTATGGGGTGTAATCGCAGCGACTGTGCAGCACCGCCGGCGAGAGAATCACCTCCTTGCCGGGATCGAAGACCACCAGGTCGGCATCGTAGCCGAGCTGGATGGCGCCTTTGTGGCGCAGTTGGAAGAGTCGTGCAGCATTGCCGCTGGTCAGACTGGCAAAGCGCTCGAGGCTGAGTCGACTGCTGTTGACGCCTTCGCTGAACAAAAGCGGCAAGAGTGTCTCAGTGCCGGGGATACCCGGATAGACCATGTCGAACCTCGTCGCACCCAGCTTCACCAGGCGATCGAACGGACTGTGGTCGGAGCCGGCGTACGTGACATCGCCATTCTGGATTCCACTCCAGATCGCGTCCGCATCCGCCGGCTCCTTCATCGTCGGCGTGAAGGTATAGAGGCCGCCGTCTGCACCGTCGAGCTGCGTTTGGGAAAGCAGCAGGTACTGAGGGCACGTTTCGACCCAGTACGGTGCACCGTTGGTGCGCGCGTGTACCGCGGCCGCCAGACCACGTGCCGACGACAGGTGGACCACGGCGGTGTTGCAGCCGGTCTCGCGTGCCAGGGTGGCCGTGCTGGCCACTGCGATCTCTTCGGCGTAGTCCGGACGCTGTAGCGCCAGAGAGCGCATGCCGATCCGGCCTTCCGCCAGATAACGCGCCTTGAGGTGCTCGAGGATCTCGTCGTTTTCGGCGTGGATAAGGGCGACGCCGCCCAGGCGGGCGATCTCGCGCATCGCCTCCAACAGGAAACCCAGGTCGGTGTAGAAGCCGAAGGCACGGTACGTCAGGAAGAATTTGAAGCTGCGCACGCCGAGCGCGACGATCGGCTCGATGTCCGCCAGGGTCGCGTCAGTGGCGGTGGTCAGAGCGGCGTGGAACGCGAAGTCGATGGAGGAGTCGCGCTGCGCTTCAGACAGGCGGTCCTGCACCGCTTCCAGCGCCGAACCTCCGCTCGGTTGGACTGCGAAATCAATGTACGTGGTGACTCCGCCGCACGCGGCCGAGCGCGAGCCCGTCGCATAATCGTCGCTGGTGACCATCGGACCCTGATACATGCGGAAGTGGACGTGCGGATCAATGCCGCCTGGCAACACGATCTTGCCTTGCGCATCGAGCGTTTCGCGAGCCTCGACTGGCTCGCTCGCGATCGAAGCGATGCGTTCAAGCCTGATGCCCAGATTGGCCTGGACCGGCCCACCGGGCAACACCACGGTGGCATGATTGATGGCAACATCGAATTCAGGCATGTGGCGCTCCGAGCGTCGGAACTTCGATTCTCCCCAGAGGGGACCCCTCCGTGGAAAGCGCCTGGTCGTGGCCTTCGTGGCGCTCGCCACCGCGCGGATGACCTGCTTCCTGAGGGGTCCTCTCGGATGCGGCGTCCAACGCGGCGCCTGCGGCGAGAAGTGGGTCTGGACTGCCGAAGATCTGGCGAAAGTTGATCGCCCGCCGACGGTCGTCGTCGAAGCCGAGCATGGTCCGCCCCAGCCGCTGCGCGAACCGCAGTGCAACCAACTCCAACGGTACCGCCGCGACCAGCGGCGATAGCAGCTCGTCACTCGGCAACTGGATTGGCAGCACTTCGTCGGCAAGTGATGTCGTCTCGGTGTCGGCCGGATCGCAGATCGCGACCGCGCTTCCGCCAACGTCGCGGACCGCCTGGAGTTGTTCCCGCGCGCGATCCAGGCTCGCACCGGGCGGTGCGACGACCAAGGTCGCCGTACCCGGTCGGGTGCAGAAGTATTGCTCGTGGGCCCACTCCTCCAGCTCCTGACTCGCGGCGGGGTACGCGGCCGCCTCGATGAATTTGGCCATGCCGAACAGTGCCGTCGCGTAATTGGGTCCGCCACCGACGACGGCCACCAGTCCGCCGTCGGGTAGTGTCGAGGCGACCTGCTCTACCGGAAGCTGATTCGCGGCCACCGTGACGGCGATGTCGTTGCCAATGGCCGAGATAGCCTCGAGTGTGGTAGTCGCGCGTGCTTCATCCAGCCGCCCGGTGAGCTGACCCAACCGGACCGCCAGCGCATACAGACTCACCAGTGACGCCAGGTATGACAGCGTGCCTGGGCCAAAGCCGACGTCCGCGTAGGTCCACCGCAACAGCATGCTGGCCGTTTCGGCCAGGCGGCTCTCGGGGTTGTACGTCACCCCTACGGTCGCAATGCCGCGGTCCCGCGCGACTTCGGCGCACTCGACGGTGCGCACCACGCGTCCGGAGTTCGAAACCGCGACCACCAGCGCATCGGAGGCAGCAGTGTCGATCGCATAGCGCGAGAACTCGAGCGACTCCAGCGCCTCAGTCGGGATCCCCGTCCACTTTTCGAACGCGAAGCGCGTGGCCAGGCCCGCATAATAGGAATCTCCGCAGCCCACCAGGTAGATCCGCGACGGGACCCGCAGCGGGAGGTCGAGCGTGAGCGCGTGCAGTGCGCGGGCGGCCCCATTGCGCAGGTAATCCGGCTGGGCACTGATGGCCGCCACCATGTTGTCCCACTTCAGTTCGCGGTTATCCATGCGCATCGGCGGTCCGTCTCCGTTCTCTTCGTTTTGAGTCTGTCTCGAAGGCGCTCCAGGCGTTGCTCGGTGACGTCCGTATCGAACGGCAGCACCCCCAGCGCGCCACGCCGCTCGACCATCAACGAGCCCGCGACGGTTGCGTGCAGCGCCGCCTCGCGCACATCACCGTGTTGGCCGTAACTGACACAGAACGCGCCGCAATATGCATCCCCCGCTCCAGTAGGATCGAGGGCCACAACGGGCACGGCTGGGACGTGCACGGGCTCGACTCCGCGACCGCACACGAGGCTGCCTTCTGCGCCCAGCTTGACGGCCACGGCACGCGGTCCGCGCCTAAGGAATGTGCGAGCGGCTTCCTCGGGCGCATCGCGACCGTAGAGCAGCGCTGCCTCCCGGCGGCTCGGCAGAAAAAGATCGACCAGTCCGAGCAGATCGAGCAGCGCGTCCTCGGCGCCCTGGATGTACTCGTCGTGCGGGTCCAGCGACACGAGCGCGCACCGTGGTTTCAGGAAGCGCACCAGACGCGACTGGACCTCGAGTGGCATGGGCGCGACATGGCAGACGCGCGCCAGTCTGGCCGCCGCGGGTACTTCGCCAGGCACCAACGACTGCTCGAGATGTGAGCCTGAGTCCAGCCACTCGACGAAGCGTCGACGGTCGGCCGACTCGTATAGCGCCCAGTTGTGGAGCGTCGGCGCGTCGACCTCGGACAGGGCGAGCTGGATCCCGGCCGCCTCGAGCCGCCGGATGTTGCTTCTCGGAAAATCGGGACCGACGCGCGCGGCCAGACCCACGTGTTCCGACCACACTCTTCCGCCGAGCGCGGCGAAAATGGCATTGCCCCCACACAATCCCATGCTCGTGGTTCCGTCCGGCAGCACGAGGTCGTCGATCGTGAGATTGCCCAGCACCCACAGGTCGGCGCGTGTCACAGATAGTCTCGACTGATCAGCCCGATGCCCAGCAGCCGAAGCGCGATGCCCAACAGGCTGGCAGCCAGGAGTGCGAGCATCACCATGCGGTCCACGCCCGTTAAACGCAGCTCGACAATGGAAGTGCGACCGTCCCGAACACCGAAGCCGCGGGCGTCCATCGCCACCGCCAGGCCCTGGGCGACGTCGATGGCGCGGATGAACAGTGGACCGATGATTGCGACGGATTTGACCGCCCGCGACAGGGGACTTCCTTTGCGGAGGTCCAGCGCGCGTGCCTGCTGGGCCTCGGCGATCGTGGCGCGCTCGGCGTTCAGCAGCGGTACGAATCGGATCGCGGCCGTCATGGCAACGCCGGCCTTGTAGGGCAGGCCCAGGTGGAGCAGGCCGACGGTAAGCTTCTGAGGCGATGTTGTCATCATCCAGACGCCGGCCGCGGTGACCATCAATGCGACGCGCAGGCCCATCGCCAGGCCGAAGAGCAGTCCGTCGACGGTGATCGTCTGGCCGGCGATGGCATACAACGGCGCTCCGCTGCGGACGTACAGCGGCCAGATCAGCACGCCCAGGATGATGAACCACACGCTGCCGGCCAGGAACGGCGCCATGCTCCGCCAGCCGACCTGGGCCACTCGGCCCGCCACCAGGACCAGCACCACCAGCCCACCGAGCACGGCCGGATGATTGAACGCCAGCGCAAGCACAAAGGCGGCCCCGAGCGCAGCCAGTTTCGTGCGCGGGTCGAGCCGATGATGAATGTAGGACGGACGGTCGACGTAGATGCTGTAACCGACGGGCATCAGCTGGGTCCCATTCGGGCGGCAATCTGTCTGTACAGCTCCGCAACTGTCAAAACGTCCGGTGCCACTCCCAGGTCCCCCAGTCGCTGGGCCACGCGCGTTACCTGGGGCGGCCGCAGGTACGCCTTGCGCAACAGCGACGCATCCGTAAGCACGTGACGCGTGGGACCGTCGGCCAGGATGAGACCGTCGTTCACTACGACTGTGCGCGGTATGCGCTCGGCAACCAGCGTCATGTCGTGCGTGATGACCACGATCGTGCGGCCTTCAACATTCCACGTCGACAGCAGATCCAGGATGCCGCGCGCGCCTGCCTGATCGAGACCGGTGGTCGGCTCGTCCACAACCAGAATTCGCGGCTCCATTGCCAACACTGAGGCGACGGCCAGCTTCTGTCGTTGGCCTCGCCCGAGCGAAAACGCGAAGTCGTCGGCGTGCTCCCGCAATCCAACCAACGCCAACGCCCGCTCGACGCGCTGCTCCACCTCCGACGGACTCAGCCCGAGATTGCGGGGTCCGAACGCGGCTTCGGCGCGCACACGTTGAGCGAAGATCTGGTGATCAGGGTTCTGGTACACGTATCCGACAGCGCGGGCCAGGTCCGCTACAGGCGCCGCGCGCGTGTCACGGCCCATTACCCTGACGCTGCCGGAGCTCGGCTTCAGCAGGCCGTTGAAGTGTTTAGCCAGCGTGGTCTTACCCGCGCCGTTCTGGCCGATCAGTGCGACGAATTCACCGTGGTCGATCCGCAGGTTGACGCCGCGCAAGACGTCGGCGACGCCGGACGCGTAACGGAAGACCAGATCAGTGATGTCGAGGGCCGCCGCGGACTCAGACACGCTGGGCTACAGACTGGACGGAGTTCTCGAGCAGTGCGCGCAGCCGCTGGATGCCTGCTTCCTCTTGCGCGGTGAATTGCGACGCGGGCAACAGCCCAGCCTGAAGCAGCTCGAAGAGCACCTCGCTGATCTGCGGCGCGCGTTCGGCCTCCGGGTGATGGAACAGAACGGGATTTCGATACAGCTGGTCCGGCGGACCTTGATCGACGACCAGTCCATGCTGCATGACAATGACGCGGTCGGCCATCGCTGCCAGTTGCTCCGCCGCGTGCTCGACCATGATCACGGTGATGGAGCGTTCGCGGCGGAGGCGTTCCAGGACTTCGAAGAATTGGTCTTTGCCGATGGGGTCCAGCTCGGAGGTTGGCTCGTCGAGGATCAAGATCTCAGGTTCGAGGATAAGTGCGTCGGCGATCGCGAGGCGCTGCTTCTGGCCTCCTGACAGGCGGTACGTGTCCACGTCCTGGTAGCCCGCCAGACGCACCTGATCGAGATAAACGGGAATGGCGGCGCGAATCCAGGCCGGATCGCGCCGCAGGTTCTCCGGCCCGAACGCCAGATCCTCGGCCACTGTCAGGCCGATGATCTGGGTTTCGGGATTCTGGAACACGAGCGCGCTGCTCTCGACGTACGCCGATCCGGGCGCGACCGTCTGGCCGGCGACAGATACGCTGCCGCTGAACTCACCAGCTGGCACCAGGCCCTTCAGGCACAAACACAACGTGCTCTTGCCTGCTCCCGAAGGGCCGGTGATGCCGAGGAACTCACCACGGCAGACGTCCAGGCTGAGTCCGGCCAGCGCATCGCGGGTTGCGCCGGGGTAGCGGAACCGCAGGTCCCGCACGCGAATGGCGACGTCGTCGGCAGGCTCCATGCTCAGGCCGGTCGAGCGCTCGGCACGCTCTTCCGCGGCTCGGGCTGCTGATCGGCGGGCAGGTAGCGGTCCTTCCAGTACAGGCCGCGGGCTTTGACGACGGGGTACAGGATCGGCATCAGGATGGCCGCGACGACGGCTGAAGTCAGCCCGTGGTTGAGCAGGATGGCGGGAGTGACTCCGCCCCAAGCTACGGCAGTGGGCACGACGTGCGTGAAGTCCAGCCAGCCCGGGATGACGATGGCATGAATGACCGGACCGACGATGATCGACCACAGGTAGTAGCTGGCTACCGCGGCGGGAATCTTGAAGTCCGGTGTCCTTACCATCTTGTACGGTAGCCAGGTGACGAAGGTGTGAGACAGGAAGCCGGCCACCGAGCCAAGCGTCAGCGCGCCCGAAATCGCGTCGCCGATTGGCATTGAGAACGTCACGCCGATGGCGCCCGGCAAGCCGAACAGCACGGCGAAGATCGGCGCCAGTGATAGCGTCGGGTTGAAGCCACCTATCCCGGGTATGAACTGGAACTGAATCGGTCGGCCGGCGATGTAGATCGCCGCTGAGATCGCGATCAGGGCGATCGTGGTTGAGTTCCACGGTACGTTGTTGCGCACGAATCCGTGCCGGCTGATGGTCCAGCCAGAGAACTCCATCGCCCATATCAGCACTGCCAGCACCATGCCCAGCAGCGCCAGGACGATCAACAGTGAATGCAGCGGGCCCTCCCCGCCCAATACGTTGGCCAGAAAATCTATTTGCATGGGCTATTCCATCCCCCAATCTGCGAACGGACGCTATCGATTCTCTCTCGTGAACGAGGCACCGCGGTAAGTCCTGGGTTGTCGAAGACCCCCTTTCTGGCGGTCAGAACGTGGGCGTGGCCCGCCGCCGAACGACGTGAAAGTGCATCAGGTCACTGTTGTGCAGGTTGTCGGAGTACAGGATTTCGGCGCCGTCCGGGCCGAAGTGTGTCTGACGCAAACGCAACAGCGCTACGCCCGGCGCGACCTCCAGTTTCGCGGCTGTTTTCAGTGTGGCGAGCACCGGCTCGATGCGCGCCATCGCCGTGTCGATCCGCCGCCCCAGGTCGCGCTCCAGCCAGGCGTACAGCGAGCCGCCACGGGCCAGGATCTGCTGTTCGACGTGATCGACCTCGATGTCGTGCTCGCGCAACAACGTCGCGTCGAAATAGTCTTGACACAGCACAACGGGCCGGTTGTCGGCCAGGCGTACGCGCTCGATAAAGCACACCTCGGTGCGGCGGCGTAGCCGCAGCTCGCGTGCGACGACGTCGGGCGCCGCTACGAGCTCCACGCTGCAGGCGCCTAACGCCGGGCGGTAACCCATCTGAGCAATGGCATCCGTGGCGCCGAACAGCTCGTCGATGCCGCGGTCGATGCTCGGCCGCGGGACGCGCGCTACGAATGTGCCGACGCCGTGGCGACGATCGAGCAGGCCGTTGGAGATCAGCATGCGGACCGATTCGCGCAGTGTGCCGCGCGAGATGCCCAGCTCGGTGGCCAACTGTGGTTCGGCAGGCAGCTGCTCGCCGACGTGCCAGCGGCCAGCCTCGATGCGCGCGCGGATCGCTGCGGCGGTCTGGGCCACCAGGGGCGCCCGCACCGGTAGCGGCTCGAGCAGCAGGTTGTTAGACATCTGATGACCGATCATCCTACCGGTGCGCTCGCCGCTTGTCGATAGACCCGCTTCACCGGCCGTACAAGTGCGTGCCGCCAGGCGGCGAGGGACCCTGTAAGATCAGCCCGTTAGCCTGCGAGAGGGAGGGACTATGGTAGTCGCATCCAGTGGTGTCGATCAGGTGCTCGAGCGCGCTGTGGCACAGGGGGTCGCCGCGGGCGTGGTGGCACTGGCGACCGACGACCAGGGCGTCATCTACGAGGGCGCATTTGGCAAGCGCGAAATCGGCCGGGACGCGGACATGACGCTTGACACGGTGGTGTGGATCGCGTCGATGAGCAAGGCCATCACCAGCGTCGCGGCGATGCAGCTCGTCGAGCAGGGCCGCATCGGTCTCGACGAGCCGTTGAGCGACCGCTTGCCGGAGCTGGCCGGGATTCAGGTCCTCGAAGGCTTCGACGATGCCGGCGCTCCGCGGCTCCGCCCACCACGCCGGCCGATCACGTTGCGCCACCTGCTGACGCACACGGCCGGGTTCACGTACGACATCTGGAATCAGGACATGGGCCGCTACCAGCAGTACGCGGCGGTGCCAGGCATCATCGAATGTAAGAACCTTACCCTCCAGACGCCGCTCGTCTTCGATCCGGGTGAGCGCTGGGAGTACGGCGTCAACCTCGATTGGGTCGGCAAGACCGTCGAGCAGTTGAGCGGACAGTCGCTCGAGGCGTACTTCAAGGAGCACATCTTCGGTCCGCTCGGGATGGACGACACGGGTTTCGTGATCCGCCCCGAACAACGCTCGCGGCTGGCCAGCATGCACGTGCGGCAGCCAGATGGGTCGCTGGTCGCCATTCCGTTCGAGATTACTCAGGAGCCCGAGTTCTACATGGGTGGCGGCGGACTGTACGGCACCGGTCCCGACTACCTGAAGTTCGAGCGCATGCTGCTCGGCGGCGGACGGCTCGGCGGAGTGCAGGTCCTGCGGCCCGACACCGTGCAGGAGATGAGCAGGAATCAGATCGGCGAGCTGACGGTGGGGATGCTCAAGAGCGTCCAGCCAGGCAGCTCGAATGACGCGGAGTTCTTCCCCGGCATGGTGAAGAAGTGGGGCCTGGCGTACATGATCAGCACCGAGGTGGCGCCGACCGGAAGGAGTGCCGGCAGCTTGTGCTGGGCGGGCCTGGGCAACACCTACTTCTGGATCGACCCGACCCGCCACCCGCTCGTCCTCGACCTGTTCGGGCAGTTCGAGCGCGCCATCTACGCGAGAGTGTCATCCTGAGCGAAGCGAAGGATCCGCGACTCCGACGCCGATCACGAGAAGCTGGATAGATCCTTCGGTCGCCTGCCCTGCGCGAAGCGAGCCTGCGAGCGCAGCACACGGGTACCTCCCTCATCGGCGGAGGCGGTCGGCCGTTAACCCCGCAGCCGCTGAGCGCGAGCTCTAGGGAATCGCCCTGCCCGGCGGATCGAGTGTCGCGTCGACGCCAAGCTGCTCGAGGACGCCGTCGACCAGTCCCGTCACCGCCCAACTCGAAAGCTCGATGCTGGGCAAGGCCTTGAAGTCGTCGGTGGCGTACAGGAACTCGACCGTCTTCTGATACTGGTCCGGATTGAAGCCGCCGTTGACCGGCCACGATCCGCGCGTCTGCTCCCAGATCGCGCCCAGGTCAGCGACGTTCACGTCCGGCCGCCGCGCCTGCATGGCTTCGATCCACGCCTGCTTGTTATTGGCGAAGTAGCGGCTCGCCTTGATCAATGCGGTAGTAAATCGCCGCAATGCCTCCGACTTTTGCTGCAGTGTATCGGAGGTGACCACGGTGACCTTCTGGACGATTGGCGCGGCGGCGAAGTACGTCTTTTCGTCCACGAGCAGGTGGATGCCCTTCTGATTCTGAAGGGTCACCCAGTTGCCGACAGAGGTGGTGGTCGCATCGAGCTGGCCAGCCAGGATCGCCTGGATGCGCAGATTCGGAGCGCCGACCGCGACGAACGTCATGTTGGCGGGATCCAGCCCTTGCGCGCTCAGCACCAGCCTGGACAGCGAGTCGTCAACGCTCCCCGGCCGAGCGATGCCGAAGCTCTTGCCCTTGAGATCGTCAACCGAATTGATGCCATCGCGCGCCACGACCACGAAATGCGTCTGCCCTTCCTGCGAGCCGATAGCCCGTAGTTGCAACGCGTTGGCGGCGGTGAGACTGAGCACGTCCTGGGTGGCGATGCTGCCGACGTCGATGTCGCCGGTGCGCATCGCCGTCACCACCGATGGGGTGGCCTGGACCTCCTGCAGATCCACGTCGAGGCCCTCGGCCTGATAAAAGCCGCGGTCACGAGCGAGCCACAGCACGGCATTCGGCTGCGGCGGCGGCGGACTGGTGGTCAACCCGAGGTGCAGCTTGAGCGCTCCCGCCGGCGCCTGGGGCGCCTGTACGGGTACGGGCGTGGGTGGCACCGCGGTTGGAGCGGGCGGCTTGGCGGCCGTGGCGGCGGCAGGCGGAGCGGTGGTCGGCGCCTGGACGGCCGCGGTTGGAGTGGCCGCGGGCGGCGGCGGAACCTGCGGAGCGCCGCAGGCGGCCAGAAGCATTACAGCGCTGACGACGACACCTGCTCCGAACGAGCGACATTTCATCAATCGATTTCCCCCCGACCCCGTCGTGGTCATGAGCAGTGTACGCGGCGGCTTTTAAATCGGATGTTGAAGGCGGCTCTGCAGCAGAAGCGCTCCAACTTCCCGAGCGCGGCGCGCCGCGAGCCGATCACCTTCGCCGGCCGCGACGATCGAACCCTTCATCAGGATGTGCCACTGGCGCGCGAAGCTCTCGGGATGCGTGACCCCCGCATCGGCCGCCAGGCGCTGGACGTAGGCGCGGATGCGTGCCAGATACTGTCTGCTGGCGTCGTTCAGCACGTGGGCTGGATCGGGCATTTCGAGCAGCACGTTGATGAACGAGCAACCCTCGAAGTCGGCCTGCTGGAACCAGCCGTCGAACACGTCGAAGATCGCCAGCAGCCGTTGGTCGGGCTCGAGCGCGCGCCGCTCCACTTCGCGCTGAAGCCAGTCCCTCGTCCAGAGCTCCTCGCGCCGCTCGAGGAATGCCAGGACAAGGGCGTCCTTCGAGGCGAAGTGTCGGTACAGCGTCATGCGCGCGACGCCGGAGCGCTCGACGATGTCGTCGATGCCCACCGCGCGAATGCCCCGGCGCGAGAAGAGGTCGTACGCGGCGTCGAGGATGCGCTCGCGCGCGCGGACCTTGACCGCCATCGCAGGGCATTGTACCGTCCCATGTGGGAGACCGATCAGTCTCATTGTCGCGGGAGGTGCGTTCGCCATGGCTTACGACCCACGGACCGACACTGGCATCCCCACCGAGCAGGTTGGCTCGCTGCCTCGCTCATCCAGGCTGCAGGCTACCTACGCCGACTACGACGCCGGCAAGGTCAGCCGAGAGCAACTGGAAGCGCAACAGGACGAGGCGGTCCGGGACTCGATCACCCGCCTCGAAGCGACCGGCTCGCCGATCGTGTCCGACGGCGAGCAGCGCTGGTCGAGCTTCGCGACGTATCCAATCACCGACACGCTGGCCGGCACGGGGCTGGCGGCGAACCTCGCACCGGGCGGACAGTACTTCGCGATCTTCTCCGACGGTCATTATCGCCAGCTGCCTCGGCTGGTCGGCGGCCCGTTCCGCTACAAGACATACGCGGCCGACACGCTGGCCAGGAGCATCAAGTACGCCACCAAACCCATGAAGCAGGCGGTGATCGCGCCGTCGATGCTCGACCTGCTGTACCCGCTGAAGGACGAGGTGCCTGGATACTCGCGCGCGCAGTTCGAGGAAGACCTGCTCAACGAGACCGAACAGGACATCCGCCGCGCGTTCGCGGCCGGTGCCGTGCGCGTGTCGATCGACTTCACCGAGGGGCGTCTGGCGACGAGAGCCGATCCACGCAACCCGTGGACGGGCGCGGGCATGCTGCCACACTTCATCGAGCTGAATAACCGCGTGCTCGACCGCTTCACCGCACAGGAGCGCGCGCACATCGGTATCCATACCTGCCCGGGCGGCGACCGCGACGCGGTTCACAGCGCCGACGTGCCCTATAGCGATCTGCTGCCGAGTATGTTCAAGATGAACGCCGGCTACTTTCTGATGCAGCTGGCGAGCGAGCGGGAGCGCGACGCCGTCTACAAGCTGGTCGGCGAGTACAGCCGCGAAGATGCCAACGGGGTAACGCAGATGTGCTACATCGGCGTCGTCAATCCGCAGAACCCGCGGGTCGAGAGTCCGCAGGAGATCGCCGATGCGCTCGTTCGCGCTGCCAACTTCATCCCGAAGGAGCGGCTCGGCTCGACGGACGACTGTGGTTTCTCGCCCTTCAGCATCGACGAGAAGCCGAACCACGGCTCGCCGGACTATGCGCGCGAGGTCGCCTTCCAGAAGATCAAGAACCGCGTCGAGGGTACGCGCACAGCGGCCGAGCGCCTCGGGGTGGGCAACCTGGTCACGGCCTGAGCCCTTGTTCCGGGTTCCGAGTTCCGAGTTCCGAGTTCCGAGTTTGACGCGGAACGCGGAACCCGGAACTCGGAACGCCGATACAATCGAACACGTGACCGAGTTGAGCTTCGGGCGGGCGCTGGACATCCTGGCGGGAACGCCGCCGGTGCTGTCGGCGATCGTGAGCAATCTGCCGCGCTCGGCGCACGACGAGCGCCCGTCCGAAGGCGCCTGGTCGCCGCGCGAGGTGCTCGCCCACCTGCTGCACTCCGAGACGACGGTGATGGGTCCCCGCGTGCGGCGCGCCTCCGAGGAGAACAACCTTCACTTCGAGCCGTCACCGGAACGGCCGCCGCCGGGCGAACCGCGCCAGATGTCGAACGACTGGGCGGATGCGCGCGCGATCAACCTGCTCTGGCTGAGGCAGCTCACGCCCGAGCAGCGCGCCCATGTCGTGCATCATCCGCGGTTCGGCCAGATCACCGTCGACACCTACGTCGCCGAGTGGGCCTACCACGACCTGGACCACCTGCGACAGATCCTGGCCGTGCTGGCCGCCGACCTCTACCCCCTGATCGGTCCGTTCCAGGAGCTGTACGCGCCACCAGCCTGAGGGTTGCGCCCTCGTCACGCCAGGTTAGCCGGCCCGGCGAGTACGCTCGTCGGATGCGAATGCTCGACGGGAAAGCGGCACTGGTCACGGGCGCGGGTCGTGGCATCGGACGGGGCATCGCCCTGGCGCTGGCCCAGGCCGGTGCAAAGGTCGTGGTCAATGACCTGGGCACCAGCCTGTCAGGCGAAGGCGCGGAGCCACTGCCAGCCGACCAGGTCGTCGACGAAATCCTGACCACGGGCGGGACGGCGGAGGTCAACCGTGGCAACGTCGCCTCATTCGACGATGCCACCCAGATGGTCGAGCAGGTCGTCCGCGTCTTCGGGCGGATCGACATCCTGGTCAACGTGGCCGGCATCTTGCGCGATCGGATGATCTTCAACATGACCGAGGCGGAGTGGGATGCGGTCATCGCCGTGCATCTGAAGGGCACCTTCAACTGCACGCGCGCCGCCTCCCCGCACATGCGCCAGCAGCAGAGTGGGCGGATCATTAGCATGTCGTCAGTGGCGGCGCTCGGCTCAGCAGGCCAGCCCAACTACGCCGCCGCGAAGGCCGGCATTCTCGGTCTCACCTGGTCCACGGCTAACGCGCTTGCCAAATATGGCGTGACGGTCAATGCGATCATGCCCAGCGGCGCCACACGCATGGTCGACTCGACGCCGCGTGGCCGGCGGGTCTTCGAAGAAACAGGCAAATGGCCGACCGAGCTGGCCGTCGGCACGGAGCGTGATCCCGACAACGTCGCGCCACTGGTGGTGTATCTGGCGAGTGATGCCGCGGCCAACGTCAACGGTCAGGTGTTCCATTCGTACGGCTATGGCTACACGCTATTCGAGCAGCCACACGCGGCGAGGTCCATCCGTGCCCAGCAGCGCTGGGATCCCGAAGAGCTGGCGCGCGTCTTTCCGAAGACGCTACCAGCGCCCACCCTCGGAGTGGAGCACCGCCGACGGCTATCGCTACTGGCAGTCACCCTTCGAAGTCTCAGCGGACTGAGGGCATTGCACCATGGCTCCGCACGCGTATCTGCCGCTCGATCTGTCTACCTACTACAACGCCGGCGCTGAGGTGCTCGGCGGCCCTCCAGACGCGCGACTGGTCGGCGATCAGGTCTTCCATGGCTTGCCGTTTCGAATTGGCGAAGCGGACAGGGCGGTCACGCTCTTCGGACCCAACGGACGCTCTGCGCCACTGACGATCGCCATAAACCGCGAGGCGCACGCAGTCATCCTGGCCCACCGCGTCCTCGGCTCACGACTGCTGGCCGGTGGTCCGCTCGGCGAGCCTGTCGCCACCTACACGTTCCGTCTGTCCGATGGAGCAGAGCATCAAGTTCCAATTCGTGAACGCTTCGAGATCGCTGACCTGCCGTCGTTCGGTCAACTGCCGTTTCTGGCGCGGCCGGACCAGAAGAACGGTCTGCAAGCTCGCTGGTCCGGACCGTTCTCCGCGTCGGGCAGTCGTCAGATGGAGTCCACGCAGGGGTGGTCGCGCGCCTACTGCCTGTGGTTCTGGATGAATCCGACTCCGGACGTTCCCATCCAGTCACTCGAGATCGTCCCGCGCGGACAGCGCTTCCTGGTGGCAGCGATCACGCTCGGACTCACCCACGAAGAGCCCTTCTCGCGTGATGCCATGGTGCCTGTTCGAATCGATCTGAAGGACCCAACGCTGGCCGACCTTCCGCTCGCCCCCGGTCCGTCGGACCTGAAGGTCGACATTGACCGCGGCGTTGCTAGCTACGCGTATCAACTCCCGCGGGGCGCAGCGGATGAGTTTCTGAACGATGGATTCGCCGGCTGGGGTGAGGCCCAGAACCCGTCGTGCAGTCCCGCGTACGCCGAGGTTTCGGCAATTCCCTCCGCGATCGTGGCGATCAAGCTCGGCGAAAAAACCATCGAGTCGGTTCGGTGGGGTGACGTGCTCGGCGGTCCCGTCGAGACCGATATGGTTCGCGTGCGGATCGTGGAGGACGGCCGCAACTGGGTCGAGACGGTCGTGGTGGATGATGCCACCGGTCGGCCCGTGCCGTGCCGCGTCCACTTCCGCTCGCCGCAGGGTGTGCCGTACCAGCCACATGGCCACCACGCGCACATCAACTCCAACCTGGACACCTGGCATATCGACGTGGGAGGCGATCTGCGTCTCGGGCAGATCAGCTACGCATACACGGATGGGCGATGCCAGGGCTGGCTACCGCGCGGCGACGTGATCGTCGACATCGCCAGGGGATTCGAGTACGAGCCGCTCCGCCAGCGGGTCAGCATCGAGTCCGGCCAGCGCCGCCTGGAGCTGCGCCTGCGGCGGTGGACCAACATGAACGAGCAGCGTTGGTTCAGCGGCGACACCCACGTTCACTTCCTCTCGACGCAAGGCAGTCTGTTCGAGGCCCAGGCGGAGGACCTCAACATCGTCAACCTGCTGCAATCACAATGGGGCAGCCTGTTCACGAATACGGAAGACTTCACCGGCGAGCCAGC
>VBGG01000138.1:21887-24943 GCA_005883405.1 Chloroflexota bacterium
TGATTCTGCTCGGGCTTCGGCAACCCATTTATCCGTGGTGCTCCGATGGTCCGAGCGAGGCGGAGCTCGGAGGAAGCCTCGATACGACCCTCTCCGCCTGGGCGGACGCCTGTCACGAACAGGGTGGCACGGTGATCCTGCCGCACTTCCCGAACCCGAACGGCGAGCCTGCCGCGCTGGTTGCGACCGGTCGAGCGGATGCGGTGGAGATGATCGTCTGCCAACCCTACAACCACGTCGAGTACTACCGTTATCTGAACTCCGGTTATCGGCTGCCGCTCGTGGGTGGCACCGACAAGATGTCAAGCAGCGTCGCCGTCGGTCAGTATCGCACGTACGTGCGCATTCCACCGGACGAGGACTTCAATTACGCCAGCTGGTGTCGAAACCTGAGACTCGGGCGTACGTTTCTCAGCGGAGGCCCGCTTCTGGAGTTCTCGGTTGACGGAGCGCAGATCGGCGATGAGGTCCGGCTGCCGCTTGCTGGTGGAACGGTGGAGGTGCGAGCCGCCGCGCGGTCGGTGCTGCCGGTACACACACTCCAGATCGTACTCAATGGAGAAGTCGTTGCCCAGACTGACGCGGAGCACGGAGCACGGACGTTGAACCTGGAGGCGCGCGTGGTTCTCAACCGGAACAGCTGGCTGTGCGCTCGGGCAGGTGGTCCGAACTACGAACCCATCGCGCACCACGATGTCTGGGCAAGAGGCATCTTCGCCCACACCTCGCCGATCTACGTCGCCTGCGGCGGCGAGTGGAGCATGGTAGACGCAGCGGGACTGCAGTACATGCTTACGCTGGTCGGCGGCAGCCTGGACTACATTCGCCAGTTGAGCCCGCGGCGGCGCGCGGGAACGGTCACACACCACCACGGCGAGCCAGATCACGATGCCTATCTGGAACGGCCGTTCCTCGAAGCCGAAGCCGCGCTGCGTGCGCGCCTTCGGCAGCTTTCGTCCTGACCAGGCTCGGCTGACCGCGCTTCGCCGCCGGTCACCAGGGGCCGCAGGTGCGCCTCCGCCATCGCCTGCAACAGTGGCCCGTTCTTGACGCCGAGCCAGCCCTCGGCGCGGACCAACGTGACGTACCAGTCCAAGGCGACCGCCAGCTGGCCCGCGAGCGCCGGGTCGAGGTCCTCGTCGATCAGACAGGCGAGCGGCTGGGCGAGGGTCACTCGCCGCGGCTGTCGGCGCCCACCAGAGCACGGCTTGCATCATCCCGCTGGGGCAGGCTGGACTCGAGCACAAGCGCTCGATCCTGGCCCGCCCTGCGAGACCGATGAGTCTGGCCGTCCCCGATCGTCCAACCTGCATGAACCACGCGTTTCGCGAATTCGAGAGGAGTGATCGAAAATGATGGCGGAGAGCAAGACTGAGGCGACAACCGAGGGTGGTCTGATGAGTAACATCACGAGCAGGCGCCGCGGCGCGAGGAGCGAGAGCATGACCGCTATCGACTGGACGACCGACGCGAAGGGCGTTGGGCACTACGCTGACGTCAATAGCCTCCATCTCTACTACGAGACGCACGGGGAGGGGCGGCCGCTGATCCTGTTGCACGGCGGGCTCGGGTCGGGCGAGATGTTCGGGCCGGTCATCCCGGCGCTGGCGGCCGGCCACCAGGTGATCGCGGTCGACCTCCAGGGACACGGGCGGACAGCCGACATCGATCGGCCGATCGACGTTCGGCTCATGGCCGACGACATCGCCGCCCTGATCCGCCACCTCGGGCTCGAGCAGGCCGACGTCATGGGCTACTCGCTCGGCGGCGGCGTCGCCTTCCACGCGGCGGTGAAGTACCCGGAGGTCGTCAGGCGGCTCGTGATGGTCTCGACGAACATCCGGCGGAGCGCGATCTACCCCGAGATGCTCGCTCAGCAGGGCCGGGTGCGCGCGGACACGGCGGAGTTCATGATGGACACGCCGATGTACCAGCTGTACAAGCGCGTCGCGCCGCGCCCGGAGGACTTCGGTCGGCTGCTCGACAAGATCGGCGCGTCGATGGCGCTCGACTTCGACTTCACCGAGGACGTCCGCAGCCTGAAGGTGCCGACGCTCTTTGCTTGTGCCGATGCCGACATGTTCCCGCCGAGCCATGCGGTGGGGGTCTTCGCGCTCCTCGACGGCGGGCAGCGCGACGGCGGCTGGATGGGCGAGGGCCTGCCGAAGGGCGGGCACGCGCTCGCGATCCTGCCCGGCCTTACCCACTACACGATCTTCAGCTCGCCGCTCCTCGCCGAGGCGGTGATCGCGTTCCTGAGCCCGTAGAGGCCGACATGAACTTCAACAGCATCCCGAGCGGCTCGGAGGCCCCGGAGCGGCTCGTCGACTACTACACGCGGCTGTTCGGGCAGCCGACGATGTCCGACGGCGGGTCTCGCAGACGTGCGTGATGTGCACACCCTCGATTGCGCGCAACCGCCTCGTATTGATCGATGTCGCGCAGCGGGTCGAAGAGGATGGCAGCACGATCTCGCTCGGAGAGCGGTGCAGAGTTGATGGCGCTCGCACAGCGCATGACAGACGAAGAGGCGTCCACGCCAAGCGCTTGCTACCGCGGATAGTAAACCGCAAATGACCGAGGCGAGGACCGCATAGACATCCGTTCGGCGATGCGGCGCCCGTGAACTCCACATCGCCAGATCAGCGGCGTTTCGGCCGCGCCAGCGCGAGCCGCCCGAGCGACTCATCCTCGAGCCCTCTTCGGAGCCGTCATCCATCGCGGCTCCGACGGTGGCGTGACGCTCGCGTGACGGTGGCGTGACGCCTTCCGAACAGCGGATCAGTGGCCGAAGAGCAGCGCGGCCAGGCCCAGCAGCACGCAGTACGCCGAGAACGGCAGCAGCGCGTTCGGCCGCGACAGAGGAGATCGCGGCCGAGCTCCAAGTCCGACTGACGAACCGAGCTGAGCCCGCGCCGCGGCGCCGAAAGGGGTGCCAACACTTTGGGGCTGTCGTCCGTCTTGGTAAGCGAGAGAGGACGACTGAACCGAATGACTTCACCCGAGAGGCCGCCACGCGAGATCAACCATGTGGCCCTGCTGGATCTGACCGGCGC
>VBGG01000634.1 GCA_005883405.1 Chloroflexota bacterium
GACGACGCCGTTTACCGAAGCAGGCTTCGTCCGCGTGTCATCCAACGTCTCGGCGATTCCGGCTGCCGTCACGCCGAGTGAGGCGATGGCCCTGCTCGAGCGTATGCGAGCGGTCTTCGAGCACCGGTTCCTGCCGGACGACGTGCCGCTCGTGGTCGGCGGCTATCTTGGTCCTGAACGGGTTGCAAGCTACCGGCAAGTGACCGATGCACATCTGCTGGCAGTGGCGCGTCGCCATGGGGCCAGCCTGGCGACACTTGATCGCGGGATCGTGGGGCTTGCGGGTAGCGAGGACATCGTCGTCGTACCCCTGTCGTGATCACACGACCACGCTCCATTGACGTGCGAAAGCAATTCGCGTGTACAGCTGCCGCCAGGTGAACCACCCGCACCTGAGATGCTCGCGGGGCGGAGTAACCGTCACCACATCGGCGTCCGCAGGGTCACGGGTGTGCCACATAGCCTCACTTGACCGAATTGTGACATCGCGATGACGCTCACGTGACGCCTGGCGTGACGCCCTGTGGCCTACGGTCGGCTCGAAATGCTAGCGTGCATTACCACCGCCGCCGTGCTTGGCCTCGAAGGACGGCTGGTCGAGGTCCAGGTGGATATCGCCAATCAAGGCTTCCCCAACTTCTTCCTGGTTGGCCTGCCGACCGCGGCGGTCAAAGAAGCCCGCGAGCGGGTGCGCACAGCGATCAAGAACAGCGGGCTGGTGTATCCGCTGCGGCGGATCACCGCCAACCTGGCACCGGCCGAGCTGCCCAAGCAGGGACCCTCCTACGATCTGCCGCTGGCATTGGCGATCCTGGTCGCCTCCGGCCAGCTGGAGCCGCCGGCGCCCGGCGCGCTGTTCGTGGGCGAGCTGTCGCTCGACGGACAGGTCCGCCACACACATGGCGTCCTGCCGATGGTCGCCACAGCCCGCGCGGCCGGCCTGAAGCACGTGTACGTGCCCGCCGAGGACGCCGCCGAGGCCGCCCTGCTCCAGGGCATCGAGGTCATTCCGACCGCGTCACTCGCCGAAGTGGTTGCCCATCTGCGCGGCGACATCGTCGTTGCGCCGATCCTGCCGACCGATCTACGCGACGGTCAGGTCCCCGAGGACGTGCTGGACCTCGCCGAGGTTCGCGGCCAGGAGCACGCCAAACGCGCGCTCGAGATCGCCGCGGCTGGTTCGCACAACGTGCTGATGACCGGTCCGCCCGGTGCGGGCAAGACCCTGCTGGCCAGGGCACTGCCAGGCATCCTGCCGCCGATGACGCCCGAAGAAACGCTCGAGGTCACCCGCATCTACTCGGTGGCGGGTGTCCTGGCGCAGGGCTCGCCCGCCATCTGCCGACGACCGTTCCGCGCTCCACACCACACCGTCAGCTACGCCGGCCTGGTCGGCGGCGGCTCGTCACCCCGACCCGGTGAGGTCAGCCTGGCGCACCACGGCGTGCTCTTCCTCGACGAGCTGCCCGAGTTCCACCCGAGGGTGCTCGAGGTCCTCCGCCAACCAATCGAAGACGGCATCGTCACCATCGCCCGCGCCCGCGAAACGTTGACCTTTCCCGCCAAGTTCATGCTCATCGCCGCGCGAAATCCATGTCCATGTGGGTTTTATGGTGACGGTACCCGACCATGTAGCTGCCCGGAAGCCATGGTCACGCGCTATCAAAAACGCCTGTCCGGTCCGATTCTCGATCGGATTGACTTGCACCTGACCGTCGCACGAGTTGACTTCGACAAGCTCACGAGCACCGAATCTGGGGAAAGTGCGGATGTGGTCCGCGCACGCGTCACGGCGGCGCGCCGCAAGCAATGGCGCAGGTTCGCAGAGCACAATGCCGTGACCTGTAATGCCGAAATGCGCGTCCCCGACGTGCGCGGGTTTTGCGAGTTGGACTCCGGCGGCGCGACGTTGGTACGCGGCGCCGTTGAACGCCTCGGCCTGAGCGCACGCGCCTACCACCGCGTTCTGCGCGTCGCCCGCACCATCGCCGACCTCGCCAACGAAGATCAGATCCAGCCCATGCATCTGGCCGAAGCGATCCAGTACCAACCCCGCGATCGCGATCGATAGCTCCCCAGCGCCACTGCAATCCCCTCGCTTGGCGAATGCGATGCGGGTCGCTGGTCGCGGTGACCGTGCCGCTGAGCTCCGATCGAGCGCCGATCCGCCGCTTCACCCCGCGGCATCGCGT
>VBGG01000633.1 GCA_005883405.1 Chloroflexota bacterium
CAATTGGGCCTTCTGGGCCCGATCAGCTTGATCGTGCATAGCACGCTCGATGGGCTGGCGATCGGCCTTGGTTTCCGCGCCGGCGTGGAAGTCGGCCTGCTCGTGGGCGTGGCCGTGCTGGCCCACGACTTCGCCGATGGCATGAACGTGGTCACGCTGTCGCTGTCGCTATCCGGCAGCGGTCACCTGCGCCGAGCGCGCGTCTTGCTGTTGCTCGATGCGCTTGCCCCGCCCGTCGGAGCTGCGATCGGCACGTTCGCACAGTTGGCCGACCCGATCCTCGGGTTCTTGCTGGCGGCATTCTCGGGCGTATTTCTGGCCGTTGGCGCCGGGCACCTGCTGCCCGAGGCTCAGCATCGCCGTCCCGGCGCCAGCCCGCTGCTGGTGCTGTTGACCGTGCTTGGTGCAGCGCTTGTCCTGGCGGTCCGCTCGATCCTGGGCTAACGATCGCCTCAGCCTGAGGCGGTGGGCGCCGGCATTCAACAACCGGGCTCGCCTGCATGGCCGCAGCAACGCTGACGTCGCCACACTTTGATCGACAGGTTGACCACCAGGCGCTGCAACTTCCAGCCGAGCGGACCGGGTTGGCGCCAGTTGGCCAGAAACACAGTAGGCCCAGCCGGCGCCGGCGGGTGCGTGTGGCCACTGTCAGGCGCGCACATCGGTTACCCCATCCGACGCCAGCCGCGGCCGCCGCACCACGCTCGACAGGGTAACCCCCCGCCCTGCCCGGCTGCTTGGGGGTCGGCGGGGTGTACAAGAGCGCCGCATGACGCGCTTCACCTGGTTCAACCTGATGCCGTGGCCGTACTTGCCCGACGATTTTCGGCAGACCTACCGCTCGGTGTGGGTCGACATTCCAAACCGCCTCTACGATCCGGTGCGCGGACACGCGCTGTACCACCAGTACATGGACCAGCTCGAATACGCCGACGCGCTGGGCTTCGACGGAATCGGTGTCAACGAGCACCACCAGAACGGCTACGGCCTGATGCCGTCGCCGAATATCATCGCCGCCACCCTCGCGCGGCGTACCTCACGCGCGGCGATCTGCGTCATCGGCAACTCCATCGCGCTGTACAACCCGCCGATTCGCGTGGCCGAAGAGTTCGCCATGCTCGACGTCATCTCAGGCGGACGGCTGGTGGCCGGATTTCCGGTCGGCACGCCGATGGACACCAACTTCTGCTACGGCCAGATCCCGGCGCTCACCCGCGACAAGTACGCTGAGGCGCACGACCTGATTCGCCGGGCGTGGGCCGCCGATGAGCCGTTCGCGTTCGACGGCAAATACACCCAGCTGCGCTGGGTCAACTGCTGGCCGAAGCCCATCCAGAAGCCGCATCCGCCGATCTACATCCCCGGTGGTGGGTCGATCGAAACGTACGACTTCTGCCTCGATCACGACTACAACTATTCGTACCTGTCGTTCTACGGTTACCTGGCCGCCAGGGGCTTGATGGATGCGTACTGGGAGCGCGTCGCGGCGCGCGGCAAGGACGCGTCGCCGCATCGCGCGGCGTTCGCTCAGATCATCGCCGTGGCCGATACCGATGCCGACGCCGAACGGCTGTACAGCGAACACATCCTGTATTTCTTCAACCGCTGCTTGCACGTCGCTCCGGCGTTCCTGGACCCTCCCGGCTACCGCACCGTCAACACCATCAAGGCGACATCCCTCAGACGTCTTCAGCGGCAGCATCAGCGCGAATTTCCGGAGGCCACCTGGAGCGAGCTGGTCGACGGCGGCATGGTCATTGCCGGCAGCCCCGACACGGTGCGCCAGCGGATGGAGGAGCTCATCAAGACGCTTCGGGTGGGTCACGTGTTCTGTCTGCTGCACACGGGTAATCAGACCGACGAGAAGACCCGCCACAACTCACGCCTGTTCGCCAAGGAAGTGATGCCCCGGCTGCGGCACCTGTGGCCGGACTGGGACGACGACGATCGCTGGTGGATTCACCCACTCGACGATCGCATCTCAGCCGAGCTTCCGCACGAGATGGTCGGTCAGCGATGAACGCGCACACGCTCGAGACCCAACGCGGCATCCGCCTCCGCGTGTTGGAAGGCGGAGCATCCGACGCACCGCCGCTCATATTCCTGCATGGGCTCGCCGGGCTCCTCGACGATACGACCTTTCTGGACCTCGTTGCGGAGCGCCACCACGTGTTCGCACCGGAACTACCCGGCTACGGCGAATCACGCGGCGAGGAGCTGCTGGAGGACATGCTGGACTTCGCCCTCCACGGATGGGACGTAGTCGAGGCACTCGGACTCGGCGACCGACGTCCATCGCTCGTGGGCCACTCGATTGGCGGCATGATCGCGGCGGAGATGGCCTGCCTGGCGCCGTCACGTCTTGACGGGCTGGTGCTGCTGGATCCGTTCGGGTTGTGGCTGAACGAGACTCCGATTCCAGATGTGTTTGCGCTGCTCCCGTACGAGTTCGGCGAATACCTGTTTCACGATGCGCAGCGCGCCGCCGTGTTGCTTGGCGGCGCGACAGACCTGGCGGACCCTGAAGGCCTGCGCCAGTTCGTGATCGACAATGCCCGCCGATTGGGCACCGCTGGCAAGATCCTGTTTCCCATTCCCAATCGGCGCCTCTCGAAGCGGCTGTATCGACTCTCCACCCAGACGCTCGTCGTGTGGGCGGAACACGACCGACTCATTCCGCCCGCGTATGCCAGCCGCTGGCAGGCGCTGTTGCCACAGGCGCAGGGGGTGAGCGTGGCGGATGCCGGGCACATGCTGCCGTACGAGCAACCCCGCGCGCTCGCGGACGCGGTGCTCGCATTTCTGGCAGCGGAGCATTTTGTGACATCCACATGACGCTCATGTGACGCTTTTCGTCTCCCGCGTGACGCTCGCGTGACGCTCCGCGTGACGCCCTCCGCTGCATGCTGAGGCCATCCAGATCGCAGCGGAAAGGTTCTTGTGAAGCTCCCAGTCACGCTCGCACTCATCCTGTACCTGGTGGTCGGTGCGCAACCGGTACGCGCCCAGGTGTTGCCACAGACGCCCGTTTCGGACACTGGCTTCGGTGACCTGATCAGCAACCCGGCCAGGTGGCTGACCACCATGTTCAACGGTGCGCTCGCCAACCTGGGGAGGAAAACCACCGCCGACACGGTGGACTTCATGAACTGGCTGCAGGGCGGCGCGAACGTGATCACCCAGACGCCGCCCGGGCTGTCGTACGGCAACTCCGCCGTCCAGGACCTCACGGAAACCATGCGCAAGGCGGCCGACGGCGGGCTCGGCGTGATCGGCGCCTGGGGCGGTATCAACGTGATGCTGAATCGACACATCCGCACCCCGTACCACGGCGTGCTGGAGCTCCTGCCGCGGTTGCTGCTCAGCGGCGTCATGGTCAACACCAGCCTCGACTGGGGCCGCCTCGTGATCGACCTGAACAATGCGATTTGCCAGGTCATCGGCTCCACATCCGTGCCAGCCTGGGCCAGCGTGGGCCAGGTGCCGCAGGACGGCACCGAGCTGATGAACCTGATCGCGATGGCGATCTACCTGGTGATGGGCCTGTTGCTGCTCGGCCAGATGCTGATGCGGTTGGCACTGGTGGATGCGCTGCTGGCGATCGCGCCACTGGCGCTGCTGTGCTGGGCGCTGCC
>VBGG01000635.1 GCA_005883405.1 Chloroflexota bacterium
CATGAGCGCGGCCAGGTCATCGGGGTCGAGCTCGGGATTGATGGCGCCCTGCTCGATGCAGCGTCGGATGAGGTCGCGCAGCGTGCGATGCCAGTACGCATCGGTCTGGCGAAAGATGCGTTCCAGGTCTGCGTCGCGCGGCGCGCGCAGGACCAGCTCGCCCATCACCGTCCATAGCTGCTGGTCGTCTCTGAGCAGCCTGGCGAGGGCGCGGAGGTGGCCGCGCAGCTGGTCGACGGGGGTGCCGTCGCCAGGCATCGTGTCGATGAACCGCTCCATGGCATGGCCGATGACGCTTCGAATCAGCGCCTCCTTGGTCGGGAAGTAGTAGTGCAGCGTGGCGATGTTGACGCCGACGTCAGCGGCGACGTCGCGGGTGCGCAGGCCCTCGAAGCCGTCGGTGGCGATGCGCCGATAGGCGGCGACGACCAGGGCGCGGCGGCGATCAGCCTTCGGCTCGGCGGCTGCGCGGCCGCCATCTTCCGCGGGAGTCATTCATCAATCACTTGATTGGAGTCTACCGGCAGCGTCGGGAGCTGTCAAGCAATTGATTGATGGAAGGCGTGTAAACGGGCTAAACGCGCGGCCGAGCCCAGGGCGAGCCCAGGCGATCGGCGAGCGCAGGGAGAGCCCAGGCGATCGGCGAGCGCAGGGAGAGCCGCAGAGCCAGCCCAGGGTCCTGTTCGCGCGAGCGCTGGGACCGCTCCGCTGGCGCCTTCGATGGGCCCACCGCAGGGCGGCCGGCCTGGCACTCCGCTCCGCCCGCGTGACCAGTATGCCGCCGCCGCCGGCTCGCATGACACATCCCGCCGCCCCGCTGTCGACACACCCCGCCGCCGGGTGTCGAAAATACCGCGGCCGCTCCGACCCAATGGCGTAAATGTCCGCAAGGACGCATGAATGGAGAATGGAACCGTGGATTGGAAGCTCGAGGTGGTAGTTCTTCCTGTTTCGGACGTGGATCGCGCCAAGCGCTTCTACAGCGAGCAGGTCGGCTTTGTGGTCGACGTGGACACGCGGATGGGAGACAACTTCCGTGTCGTGCAGATGACACCCCGCGGCTCGGCGTGCTCGGTCAGCATCGGCCAGGGGCTGATCGACTCGGCGCCGGGCTCGGTGAAGGGCATGCAGCTGGTCGTCGCCGACCTGGCGGCCGCCCGGGCGGAGCTGCTGGAGCGGGGCGTGGAGGTCACGCCGATTCGCCACGTCGACAATGGCACATGGGTCGATGGGCCAGGCGGCGCCTGGAACTCATTCATCTTCTTCAATGATCCCGACGGCAACGCCTGGACCGTTCAGGAGAAACCTCAGTGAAGTACATGATCATGATGTTCGGCGACCAGGCCAACATGACGGAGACCAGGTCGCTGGACTGGATCAAAGAGATGATCCAGTTCATGCACACGCTCAACGAGGATCTCTCGAGCGCGGGCGAGCTGGCCGATGCACGCGGTCTCGCCGACGCCAGCCAGGCGAAGACGGTCGGGATCAAAAACGGAATGCCGGTCGCCACCGATGGGCCGTTCGCCGAGTCGAAGGAATCGCTGGCGGGCTACTGGATCGTCGACGTCGAGAGCGAGGCTCGCGCCATCGAGATCGCCTCGCGAGTCGTCGCGTTCATCGAGTGCCCGGTCGAAGTGCGTCAGGTCATGGACCAGCCACCCGAGTTGTGAGGACAGACTCGGATATCGAGGGCCTGCTGCGTGACCTCGCGCCGCGGGTCCTCGGCGCGCTCGCGCGGCGACACGGCCACTTCGACGCCTGTGAGGATGCGGTGCAGGAGGCACTCCTGGCGGCGGCGCTCCAGTGGGCCGAGACTGGCGTTCCCGACAATCCTCGGTCGTGGCTGCTGACGGTCGCCTCCCGGCGTCTTGTGGACGAATGGCGCAGCGAGAGTGCCCGTCGGCGTCGCGAGGTGACGCTGGCTGCCCTCGAGGCATCTGGCTCGGAGCAGCTGTCCGAGCCGGATGACACGCTCACGCTCCTGTTTCTGTGCTGCCACCCGGCGCTGCCTGTACCTTCGCAGCTCGCCCTGACGCTGCGTGCGGTCGGCGGGTTGACGACGGCGCAGATCGCGAATGCCTTCCTGGTGCCCGAAGCTGCGATGGGGCAGCGCATCAGCCGCGCCAAGCAGAGCCTCAAGAACGCGGGGCTGCGGTTCGACATGCCGCCCGAGGCGGAACGCGCCGATCGCCTCCGGGTCGTGCTCCAGGTGCTGTATCTCGTCTTCAACGAGGGTTACACGGCGAGCTCGGGCCCAGCGCTCCAGCGCCTTGATCTCACCACCGAGGCTATCCGGCTGACACGCATGCTCCACCAGCGCTTGCCGGCCGAAGGTGAGGTGGCAGGTCTGCTGGCGCTCATGCTGCTCACCGACGCTCGGCGGGCTGCGCGGACCACGCCGGATGGCTCGCTCGTTCCGCTTCACGAGCAGCAACGTGACCTCTGGAACAGGGCGCAGATCGAGGAAGGGGTGGCGCTCCTCACCCGCACGCTCGGCAGGGGTCCGGTCGGGGCGTACCAGCTGCAGGCGGCCATCGCGGCGGTGCACGACGAAGCGCCAATTGCCGCAGACACGGATTGGCCGCAGATCCTGGCGCTGTACGAGGTGCTCGAGCGGGTTTCACCCGGGCCGGTTGTCACGCTCAATCGCGCGGTCGCGCTGGCCATGGTGAATGGGCCACGCGCTGGCCTGGCGGTGCTCGGGACGCTCGATGCGGACGGACGCATGGCGCACACCCATCGGCTCGAGGCGGTGCGGGGGCACCTGCTCGAGTTGGCGGGTGACACGCTCGCCGCCCGCGAGTGCTACCAACGCGCGGCCAGGATGACCGCCAGCCTGCCCGAGCAGCGCTACCTCGCCCTGCGCGCCGCCCGCCTCGCCGGCGAAGCGGTCTGACTCTCTCGGCTGCGACGACCCGCGACGCTCTTCTGACCTGCGCCGGCGATCGGCGGCTTGGCCGTTGACGGGCGCAGAGCCGAGCATCCCCGAGGGGGTCCCTGTGGCGAGTTCGCTACCGCAGCCGCGCCCTCAGCCGCTGACGGGCGAGGAGCCGAACATGCCCCAGAGGGTCCCCACCGGGGAGTTAGCCGCCTCGGCCGCGCCTCAGCCGCTGACGGGCGAGGAGCCGAACATCCCCAAGGGGGTCCCTGTGGCGAGCTCGCTACCGCTGCCGCGCCCTCAGCCGCTCGCGTGCGATGAGCCGACATCCCGAGAGGGGTCCCCTCCGAGGAAGTCGTTGCCGCGGCCGCGCCTTGACCGCTGACGTGCGAGGAGCCGAACAAGCCCCAGGGAGTCCCCCTCCGGGGAATTCGCTGCCGCGGTCGCGCCTTGGCCGTTGGCGGGCGAGGAGGCGAACATGGCTGAGAGGGTCCCTCGGGGAGAGCTGGGTTAACCAAGGGGTCCCCTCTGGGGAGATTGAGTCAGAACACGATGATGCCGCGGGCGAGCTCGCCGGCGGTCAGGGCGCGGAAGGCTTCGTTGACTTCGCCGATGGTGTAGCGGCGGGTGATCAGCTCGTCGATCTTGAGCTTGCCGGCCAGGTACAGCTCCACCATGCGCGGGAAGTCGGCGAAGACGGACGCCGAGCCGTAGCAGCTGCCGACGAGGCGTCGCTCGGGTCCGACCAGGCTGCCGGGATCGATCTGGATCTTTTCGCCCGCGGGCGGCAGGCCGACCATCACGCAGGTCCCACCGCGTCCGAGCGTCCCCCACGCCATCGCCGCTGCCTGGGTGCTGCCGACAGCCACCACGGCATAATCCGCCCCGCGCCCGTCGGTCAGCCGCCGCACCACCTCACCGACATCTTCGCGACTCGCATTGATCGCGTGCGTCGCACCCAGGGCTTTCGCGTACTCGAGCTTGTTGTCGGCAACGTCGACGGCGATCAGCGGTTGAGCGCTGGCCAGCCGTCCGCCCTGAACCGCGTTCAAGCCAATGCCGCCGCAGCCGACGACCACCAGGCTTTCACCTGCGCGAACGCCCGCGGTGTTCAACACTGCGCCCACGCCGGTCATCACCGAGCAGCCGATCAACGCCGCCGTCTCGAGCGGCACGTCGTCGCGAATCTTGATCGCCGCCGACTCGGGCACGACCGAGTAAGAGCCGAAGGTCGCGATCGACGCATAGTGGTAGACGCTCTGACCATCCAGGTGCATGCGCGTAGTGCCGTCGAGCATGACCCCGGCCTGGGGGCGGTTCTCGCAGCGCACCGGGTGCCCGGTGACGCAGGCACGGCAGCGGCCGCAATTGGGCGCCCAGGACAGAATGACATGGTCACCCGGCTGGAGCCGACTCACGCCCGGGCCGACCTGCTCGACCACGCCCGCGCCTTCGTCGCCCAGCACCATGGGCGTCAGCGGTGCTGCCCACGAGCCATCAGCAGCGTGCAAGCAGCTGTGGCACACGCCACTGGCGGCCATTCTGACCAGCACTTCGCCGGCCCGCGGCTCGTCGAGCTGCACATCC
>VBGG01000636.1 GCA_005883405.1 Chloroflexota bacterium
GAACGGCGGACAGGTTTTCGGCCGCGGCCCTAGAAGTTCGGCCGACAAGCCGCTTTTCGGCACAAGACGCAGTCGGCCGAAGTTCTTCTGACTGACTTTGCCTAGGACCGCGGCCGCCAGACGGAACGGCGGACAGGTTTTCGGCCGCGGCCCTAGGACTGGCCGAAACGTTCGCGGGACACCACCTGACCGATAGGCTTGCGCTGTTTCTTGCCGCGGCCGACCCGGCGGGCAGGGTAGCCGAACGGCACAATCGCCAGAACTTCGAGCTCGGACGGAACGCCGAGCAGCGCGCTGACCTCGTCAGGCAGGTTGCGGTAGCCGACCCAGTTGGAGCCGACGCCGTCCGACCAGGCCACGAGCATCATGTCCTGGATCGCGCGACTCCCGTCCGACACAGCCAGGGGTGACGCCTTTTCGATGCCTACCACCACCGCCATCTGCGACCCAGCGATATAGGGGCCGGTCCGCGCCAGTTGGCCCAGACGCTGGAGCGTGGCGCGATCGCGCACGACGACGAAATGCCACGGCTGCTTGTTGGAAGCGGACGCCGTCAGGTGCGCCGCCTCGATGATCCGATCGACGACGTCGACCGGCAACGCTTTGTCGGCGTATTCCCGCACGGCCAGGAGCGTGCGAACTGCCTCGAAAACTTCCATTCCGCCAGGTTAGCTACGCCGCTCATGCCGCGCTCGGCGCCCGGCTTCGGTGCCCCACGGGAATGCCTACTGGCACTCGACCGCAAACGAGCGTTGGCAAGCTTCGCAGCTGGGAGTCAGGCTGATGCTCAGGAGCGCAGATCTGCGATCGCCTGCGGCGAATCAAGCACGCCGATCTCGAGCGCATAGGCCTGCTGCTCGCCAGGCTCGAGGAAGCGCAAAGTCCCGCGCTGGCGGTCGTAGGCCCGGCCGCGGCCGAAGCAGTTCGCTGGTTCGACGCCGGCGACGTAGCTGCCCTGACCGAGCTGCTTCCACTGCCACAAGAACGGTAGCTGGTCGGGCCGCTGCTTGATGTACACGCCCAGTCCCAGGCGGCGGTTGACGAGCGACGTGCGTGCCCAACCGTCGCTGTCGGCCAGCGGCCGATGGACAAGCACCGCCTCCTTCCAGTCCCGCTGGGGCGGTCCATAGTGCGCGTGGTCGGCCATCGCCGCGTCCGGATCGTCGGTGATAGGCTCGATCTCCTGTGCCGACGACAGCAGCTCCGCGCCGTCGTCGAGCAGCGGGAAGCCGAGATTGATGTGGTACGCGATCATGTGCGGCACACGCGCGTAGCCCAGATTTTCCACCACGTCATCGATGAACAGCCGGCTCTCACCCAGCCGGGCCCAGATACGGCGTGTCAGACGAACGTTCGCGCCGTGGACCATGGCTTCGCGCGTCCGCCCTTGTGCCCACATGACGTAGTCGTCGCCGTCCCACTGGCCATCGACGTAGACATTGCGCGCCGGGAGGTAGGAGGCTCGCCCGTGGAGCGGCAGAGGCTCGCCTTCGTCGGTGGACGGCCAGCCGGCGGTCGTGAACCCGCAAGTGGCCATCAGCCCGCCGCTGAACCCGCGCAGCCAGCCCACGCCCTGGGGCTCATAGAACGCGGCCGCGACCTCACCCGTTGCTGACCGCCAGGACAGTGGCATTCCTCGATACTCGGCGAAACCGATGTCCATGCCACGACCTGGCAGGACCGCAAACGAGAAACCCGAGCCGGTCCGCACGTCAGCGGCGAGCACGCCGGTTTCGGGGCCGTCCGCGAAGCTGACGAGCCGTGCCCCGCCAACCTGGCTCACGTCGCCGACACGCTCGAGAAGCTCTGCTCGTGTCCATTGCCGTCCGAAAAGCTGCACCATGTGACGCCGGCTCAGGTTAGCCGATACCCTCACAGCGCAATGGCCACGACACCGATTTTGGCGGCCACGGCACGGGTGATGTTCACCGCGCCGGGCGCACAGGTGAACGGGCTGGAAGCGGTCCCAGAGGGCCTCTGGCTCTGCGACCAGCGCGACAATCGCTGCTACCTGGTTGACTATGAAGGGCGGTTGATCAGCAGCTTCGCCGGTCCTGCCCGCAACGCGAGTGGGGTGACCTTCGGCGCGGGGTCGGTATGGGCGGCCTCCAACATACGGCCGTCGATGATCTTCCGGCACGATCCGACGACGGGCCAGTGCACAGCCTGCCTGCTGCTCGAAGGCGAGGGCGGCGTGCACGGGCTCCAGTGGCGGCCGTACGAGCCTGGCGAGGTAGTTCCGCGCGCACCAGAATCGAAGCCCGAGCTACATCCGACGGCGCCGGCCGGGCGACTCAACGGTGGGCCAGGCATCAGCGGCACGCTGTGGGTCAGCCGCCCAGGCGCGCACCGCATCGACCACATCGACGCCGAGACGGGCGAGTTGCTGGCGTCGCTACCGTTCGCGCCGCCGCGCTCGCACGGCATGTTCTGGGACGCGGGTGATGGCACGCTCAGCGTGGCCGAGACGAATGGCGGTCACATCCTCCGCCTCGAGCCGCGCACCGGCGAGCTCCTGGAGGAGTGGCGCATCGCTGAGAAAGGGGATGCAGATGCAGGCTCCAGAGCAGATCGTGCCCAAGAAGCTGGCTGATTACCTCGACGTGTTGACCAGGGCCGTTTTCCAGTCAGGCATCAGCTGGCGGGTAGTCGAGGCGAAGTGGCCGGGCACGCGTGAAGCGCTCCACGGCTTCGACCCTGAGCGCCTGGCCGACCTCACGCCGGACGACGTCGACCGTTTGGCCGAGG
>VBGG01000140.1 GCA_005883405.1 Chloroflexota bacterium
ACAGGTTTCGCCCATCCACCAGCAGCGGGAACCTCATCGCCTGACGGATACGATCCAGATCCAGGCGACGGAACTCGCTCCAGTGGGTCAACAGGATCAGCGCATCGGCGCTCTCGGCCACGGCGTACGCGTCCGAGCACAACTCGACGCCCGGCAATACCGATCGAGCACTCTCGTTGGCGGCCGGATCGAACGCCTTCACGCGCGCGCCCTCGGACTGGAGCAGATGGATGATCTCCACCGCGGGCGCCTCGCGCATATCGTCGGTGTTCGGCTTGAACGCCAGACCGAGCACGCCGATTGTGCGCTCTTCGACGCTTCCGAGCGCGCCCCGCACCTTCTGCAGCACCAGCCGGCGCATGTCTCGATTGATCTCCATTACCGCGCGCAGAAGCTGGGGGTGGGCGCCTGCCATGCTGGCCATGTGCGCCAGCGCCTTCACGTCCTTCGGGAAGCAGGAGCCGCCATACCCGACGCCGGCGTCCAGGAACTCCGGACTGATGCGTCGATCGAGGCCCATGCCGCGCGAGACCTCCTTGACGTCCGCGCCGAGGCGTTCGCAGATGCTGGCGATCTCGTTGATGAAGCTGATCTTGGTGGCCAGAAACGCGTTGGACGCGTACTTGATCATCTCCGCGGTGCGGATGTCGGTCTGGATGATCGGCGGCTCGGGCTGCAGATCGCGGTACACCCGCGCCACGCGATCGATCGCCTGGGAGTCGGTCCCACCGAGCACCACTCGGTCAGGGTGACGGAAGTCGTCGACCGCCGAGCCCTCGCGCAGGAACTCGGGGTTGCTCACCACGAGAAAGCGCGCGCCCGAGCCATCGCTGGCCCGCTCGAGCGCCGGCAGCATCCAATCGCCGGTGCCGATCGGCATGGTGCTCTTATTGACCACGATCAGGGCCCGGCCAGCCGGCGTGTGCTGTCCGAGGCTGTGCGCCGCGGCTTTGACCTGGCTCATATCGGCTTCGCCCTCGGTGCCTGAAGGGGTCCCAACGCACACGAAGGCAAATTGGGCATTCTCGAGCCCTTCGTCGTAGTCGAGCGTAAAGCGCAGGCGTCCGGCCTTGATGTTCTGGACGACGATCTCTTCCAACCCCGGCTCGTAAATCGGCAGCTGGCCGCGCCCGAGCCGCTCCACTTTGCCCGGGTCAATGTCGATTCCGACGACCTGGTTGCCCAGCTCCGCGAAACAGGCGGCGGTTACCAGCCCAACGTAGTTGGTTCCGATTACTGCGATGTTGGCCATTGTCTACGGACTATAACCATTGGTCCTGGATTTCCGAGAGGGGCCCGTTGAGTTCCGGTTGAGACGATTATCGGAGCGCGGTCTGAAGCCGAGCGACGCCTTCCTGGAGCTGGTCCATCGACAGGGCATACGAAAAGCGCGCGAAGCCAGGCATGCCGAACGCCTCGCCGGGGACAGTGACGACCAGCGCTTCGTCGAGCAGATAGGCCGACAGCTCGGCGGACGAGCTCACCACTCGCCCCTTGGGGCCCAGCCTTCGCCCGAACAGCCCGCGCACGTCGGGGAACACATAGAAGGCGCCGTCTGGCTGCGGGCAGTCCACGCCCGGGATGGCCGACAAGCCGGCCACGATGGCGTCGCGACGCTCGCGGAAGGTGCCAACCATCTCGTCAACGGTGGCTTCGATCGTGGCGTGGTTCTCCAGCGCAAACGTCGCCGCGCGCTGCGTGATGCTCGACGGATGGCTGGTCAGGTGGCTCTGCATCGCTGACGCCAGCTCCATCACCTCGGGCGGGCCGACCAGCCAACCCAGGCGCCAGCCCGTCATCGCATACGCCTTGGACACCCCGTCGACGATGAAGGTGCGGTCGGCCAGGCGCGGTGCGGCGCGCAGCCAGCGCCCGACCGGCACGTAGCTGATGCGAGCGTAGATCTCGTCGACGACCGCGGCCAGGTCGTGGTCGGCGAGCACCTCGGCCAGCGCGGCAAGCTCAGCATCACTGTAGACGGCGCCCGTCGGGTTATTGGGCGTGCACAGCACCAGCGCTCGGGTGCGAGACGTGAGATGGCGGCGCAGGTCGTCGGGGCTGAGCTTCCAGCCCGGCGGGCTGCTCTCGATGGGGACCACCGTGGCGCCAGCCATCTTGGCTTGCTCGGCATAACTGACCCAGTACGGCGCCGGCAGCAGCACCTCGTCGCCGGCTTCGCACAGCACCTGCATGGCGATGTACAGGGCTTCTTTGGCGCCACTGGTCGCGATCACCTGGTTCCAGGAAAACGGCACGCCGGTCATTTCAGCCGTCCGCTCGGCGACGAGCTTGCGCAGCGCCGGCTCGCCGCTGACGGTCGTGTAGTGGGTGGCGTCGTCGGCCATCGCGCGATCGGCCGCCTGCTTGATGGGCGCCGGCGTCGGAAAATCAGGCTCCCCTACGCCGAAGGAGATGATCGGCTGGCCGGCGGCTTTGAGTGCCTTGGCGCGCGCGTCGAGCGCCATCGACGCCGATGCCTCGATGTTTTGAGCGCGTGCGCTCGCTCGGATGCGGCGGTTTGGCGCGACGCCCATCACCCGACGTCGAGGATCTTGAGTCGTTCAGGGCCGCTAGGAGTGTCGGCCGTGACCTCTTCGCTCTTCTTCCTGCCCAACAGCGCGCGGCCGATCGGCGACTCCTCCGAGATGCGCCCGCGTCGGGGATCGGCCTCTGCCGGCGAGACCAGCATGTAGGAGGCCTCTTCGCCGTCTTCGTGGCGAATCTTGAACCGCGCACCCAACCGAATGACGCCGTCACGTGCCGGCAGATCTTCGATCGGCTCGGCGGCGGCCAGCAGCGCGCGCAGCTCGCCGACGCGCCCTTCCAGCAGGGCGAGTGCGTCCATCGCGTCACGCAGATCGAGGTTTTCGGCCGGATCGTTGCCGCCGGCTCGGGCGTCGCCGAGGCGTGCCGAAACGATCGGCAGTTCCGCCTCGCGCCGCGCCAGCTCTTCCTCGAGCTCGCGACGACCTTCTGGAGTTAGTCGCACTGTCAGTCGTGCCACGGGGCCAAGATGCTACTCCCTGAGCGTTGTCCGCGCCACTTTCGGCACGGAACGTGCCAAACTCGCCGGACCGTGCTCGATCCGGCTCACCCGATCGTGGCGATGGAGGGCCTCACTCGTCGCTACGACGATACGGTCGCCATCGACCATGTGACCCTCGAAGTGCCGCGCGGCACCATCCTCGGAATCATCGGCCCGAGTGGGTCAGGCAAGACCACCCTGATCCGCATGCTTACCGGCACGCTCGAACCCAGCGAGGGCAAGCTGAGCGTGCTCGGCCAGCATCCGCGCAGGTTCACGCGGCACACCCGCGAGAAGCTCGGCTACATGCCGCAGCACTTCGTGCTGTACGAGGAGCTGACGGCTACCGAAAACCTGTCGTTCGTGGCCGCGCTGTTTGGCCTGCTCTGGCCGAAGCGCGGACGTCGTGTCAAGGAGATGCTCAGGCTCGTGGAGCTCTGGGAGGCGCGTGACCGTCGAGCGCGGCAGCTTTCGGGTGGCATGCAGCGACGTCTGGAACTCGCCTGCGCGCTGGTCCACGATCCGCTGCTGTTGTTTGTCGACGAGCCCACCGCCGGCCTCGATCCAATCCTGCGAACGAAGGTCTGGGCGGAGTTCCGTCGCCTGCGCGACGTGGGTCGCACGCTGGTGGTCACCACTCAGGTGGTGGGCGAAGCAGAGTACTGCGACCGCGTCGCCGTCCTGTCGAAGGCGCGGGTGATTGCGCTCGCCCCGCCCGAGGAGCTGCGGCGCATGGCGCTCGGCGGCGACGTGATCGAGATCACCACCGCTCAAGCCCTCGATGCCACCCGCCTCGAAAATTTGCCCGGCGTGCGCGCCGTGCACCAGGACACTCCCCGTCACTTTCTGGTCGTCGCCGCCGACGCGGCAACGGCCACGCCGCGCGTTGTCCAGGAAATCCATGCCATCGGTGACGAGGTTGTAGCGAGTAGTGAGTACCGCCCGTCGTTCGACGAAGTTTTCACGGCATTGATTTCACAAGCGGATGGCGCCGACGCCGATCAGGCAGAAGAGGAGGATCGTGGGAGCCGTCGCAGACACGCTGCTCGGGCTGCTTAAGAGCTGGACCCGCACCACCGCCTTCATCAGCAAGGAAGTGCGCGAAGTGATCCGCCGGCCGGGCGCGCTCTTCAGTTTGATCTTTGGCCCATTTGTGATCATGGGCGTGTTCGGGCTCGGCTACAGCGGTCAGTACCGCGCACTGAGTACCGTGCTGGTGGTGCCGCGGTCCGCCAATCTGCCGCGCGATGCCAACTTCTATCAGCAGTTCGCGGGCGAGTCGGTGCGAATCGTCGGCATCACCGACGACGTGGACGCGGCGCGAGCGCGCCTGCAACGTCAGGAGATCGATCTGCTGGTGGTCGCTCCGGCGGACCTCGAGCAGAACTTCCTCAGCGGCCAGCAGTCCGCCATCGACATCGAATACAACGAGCTCGATCCGGTACGCGACAATTACGCCCGGTTCGTCGCCTACCGCCAGGTGCAGGAGCTGAATCGAGCGCTGATCGAACAGGTCATCGGCCAGGGCGAACAGTACATTCTCCAGTCGACCGGCGCCCAGCCGCCGATCACCATCCCACCCCAGGTGATTGCCGCGCCTACGCGCCCAGAGCCGCGCAATCTTGCGCCGATCAGCCCCAACGTGATCGCCTTCTTCTCCCCGGCCGTGCTGGCGCTCGTGCTCCAGCACATGGGCGTGACCCTGACGGCGCTATCGCTGGTACGCGAGCGGCTCAGCGGTGCTATGGACATCTTCCGCGTGGCACCGGTGCGCGCACTCGAAATCCTGATCGGCAAATACCTCGCCTATGCGTTCTTCAATCTGTCGATCGCTGCGGCGCTCTCCTTCCTGTTGATCGGGGGGTTGCACGTGCCGCTGCTGAGCCCGCCGGGCGACATGGCGCGGGTGGTAGTGCTACTCAGCTTCGCAGCGGTTGGACTTGGACTACTGATCTCGACGATCGTCGATTCTGAGCGTCAAGCCGTGCAGTTGTCGATGCTCGTGCTGCTGACGTCCGTGTTTTTCAGTGGGTTCGTCTTGCCGCTGGATCAGTTCGTCACCCCACTGCGCATCGCCTCGTATGCACTGCCGGTCACGCATGGCATCCAGTTGTTGCAGGACTTCATGTTGCGGGGTGCCACGAACGAGAGCTGGGAGCTGCTGGTGCTCGGGGCGATCGGCGTGCTGCTGTTCCTGCTCACGTGGACCACCGTTCGGCGCAACCTTCGCTCCGCTAGCTGAGATACCCACCTTTTTCGAGAAAGGTTGCCAACGCCTGAGCCGTCAGCTGGTGGCCAAAGGCGGTGAAGTGCGTGTCGATGCGCAAGTACAGATCGGCGTGATCGGGAATCGCTCGAAACAGCGGCAGCAAATCGAGCAGCGGTAGGCCCGCCTGCTGGGCCTCGAAGGCCAGGTCTCGCTGCGGCCGGTCCCAATCCACCTCGTCGTCGCGGAATCGGAAATTCGCGACCACCCGCGACCGCATCTCTTCATCGAACTGACTCATGTCGGGGATCGCCAGAACCACGACCGGCGCGCCGGCGGTGTCGGCCGTGGCGCGGATCTCGCCGAGATAGCGTCCAAACAGCGGCCAGGCGACATCCAGCCAGTAGGTGCGCGGGATGTCGCTCAGGATGGTCCACTCGAAGCTGGTGAGGTTCAGCTGCTCCTGCTGGACCGCCACCGGCGCGGCGCCTGGCGCCGTCGAGACGCTGGGGTTGATCGGCTCCCCAAATAGCTTTCCCAGGACCAGCGAATCTGCACGGGCGGCGTCCCAGATCGCGTGCGCGGCCTGCCTCATTCCCAGCGGCGCAGCCGCGCCGACTCCGCGTGCAGCGCCTTGTGGCAGGT
>VBGG01000637.1 GCA_005883405.1 Chloroflexota bacterium
CAATCTGGCGGCTGGACTTGCCAATCCGGCCAACAATACCTTCACCACCAGCCCGAACACGACCACTACGTCCACGACCACGACGTACAACGCGAGCGTCGCCTCTCTGAACGTATCCGGCTCCCAGCCGGTGAGCCAGACCTACACGTTCAGCAGCTCGACACCGGGACAGGTCACACTCACCCGCTCGAGCGACGGCCTCGGCCAGACGTTGACGCTCTCAGACATCGCGGCGGGTGGCACCGAATCGCTCAACTTCGCCACGCTCGGTATCGTCACCAACGTGACGTCCGCCGCTGGCATCACCGCTGTTGCCCTCGCCGACGCGCTGATCAAGCCAGTCAACAATACGTTCTCCACGTCCTCGACGACCCAGAGCGCGAACGTCACGACGCTGGATGTCTCAGGTGCGCCGGCCGTCAACGATACCTACACCTTGAGCAACCCGTCGTCGGGCCAGATCAAGCTGACGCGTGCGAGCGATGGTTTGACCCAGACCCTGGCGGCGCCCACGATCTCGGCCGGTGGCAGCGCGTTGTTGAATTTCACGACGCTGGGCATCAAGCTGACGCTGGGGTCCGCCGGCGGTATCTCGTCGAGCAACGTGGCCGCCGCCCTGGCCCAGCCGGCGAACAATACGTTCCAGACGCAGCCGACAACGACCGTCACCACGAGTACGCAAAACGGAACGGTCACGAGCCTGGATGTGTCCTCCGCTCCGTCAGTGGCGGATACCTACACGTTCACCAGCTCGGCGCCGGGCCAGCTCACGTTGACCCGCGCCAGCGACGGCTTGAACCAGACACTGACGCTGTCAAACATCCCCGCTGGTGGTAGCGCGCTGCTCAATTTCACCGCGCTGGGCATCAAGCTGAACGTCTCCTCCAGCGCGGGCATCGCCAGCGATGCGCTGTCCGACGCGCTCACGCGGGCTCGCAGCGACTCGTTCAAAACACAGCCACTTACCACCGTCACGACGACGAACGAGTCGGGGCTGGTCAGCAATGTCGATATCTCCGGGGTAACGCCAGCGGCCCAGACGCTCACCTTCACCAGCTCCGCACCGGGCCAGTTGACGCTCACCCGCTCGACAGACAGCGCGAGTCAGACGATTACCGCACCTGCCATCGGCGCCGGCGGTAGCGCGCTGCTGGATTTCAGCAGCACCCTGGGCGTGAATGTGACGTTGTCCTCCGGCGGCAGCATGACGGCTGCCTCGGTTGTCGACGCGCTGACGCGACCGGCAACCGACGACATCACCATCAACTACTCCAGCAACACCGCCCAGGTGACGACGCTCGACGCTTCGGGCGCGCAGCCGGGCATGACCTACACCTTCTCCAGTCCGGCGAGTGGTCAGGTGAAGCTCACCCGCAGCGATGGCGTGTCGCAGACGGTCCCTGTCGCCGCGATCGCGCCAGGTGCTTCTCAGCGACTCAATTTCACCAGCCTGGGCATCTGGCTCATCGCCAGATCAACCTGCGGTATTTCCGCTTCGGATCTGGCGACGGCGTTCGCAACGCCGCCCAACAATAGCATTCAGACGGTTTCTGTTCCGTCCGGACCTCCCGGCACCGCGACCGTCACGAATATTGACGTGACGTCCGCTCAGGCCGCTAACCAGACGTATACCTTCACCAGCGTCGCCAATCAGCTCACGCTCACTCGCAGCAGCGACGGACTGAGCGAAACGATTACTCCGCCGGCAATCGCGGCGGGCAGCGGCGCCACTGTGAGCTTTGCCACGCTCGGAGTGAAGGTTGCACTGCGGTCAATCGGAGGGATGTCGTCTCTCAACGTTGCCGAGGCATTATCGCAATCGCCCAATAATACGTTCGATACGACCTTCACGAGCACCACGACAATGACCACCGTCAACACCGACGTGGTCGATCTCATGGTGGGTGCGGCCGCCAGTGACAACGTCGAGCTCGTCCTCGGCGAGGTCAGCATTAACTCCTTGGGTCTGACTACCGCCCTCGACACCTTCAACATAAACGCCACCAGTGCGAACGCGCAGACGCTGATTGGCGACATCGATTCTGCAATCACTGCCGTTTCCACGCGACGCACCATCTTCGGTGTGTTCCAGAATCGGCTGGAGCACATCGTGGCTGCCCAGGGCGAAGCCCGGTCGGACACCATGACGGCCGACAGTCGCATCCGCGACGCCGACATGGCCGCCGAGATGGTCACCCTGACCAAGGCGCGCCTCCAGCAGGCGTTCGGTGAGGCGATCATGGCGCAGGCCAACGTGAACGCGCGCAGCGTCCTGGGGCTTCTCTATAGCGCGGCGGTGAACCGCTAGCGGACTCGTTCGGCGATCGTATCGATCTGGACGTCAGGCCAGCTCGGGCGTAGAACTCCCAGATCAGGTACTCGGTGCTGGTGTTTGGCTCCAGGGTTATGAAGCCGTGGGCGCAGCTTTCGGGAACGTACAACATCTCGCCGGTCTCGGCGCGCAACTCTCGGGCGATCCACTTGCCGAAGGTTGGCGAAGCGCGACGCAGGTCCAGGGCGACGTCGTAGATCGCCCGGCCGTGGCAGATGAGCTCAGAGGAGTTGGCGTTCGATCTCCATCGCGGGGAACGGCTCGTCGAACGTGAAGACTCGGCCGGCGCCGCTCCCACGGGCGGCGGCCCAGATCAGCGCGTCGGCGAACGATACCCGCCCGGAGGGGCGGCTTAGCAGTAAGGCCTCGACCGCGAGCCCTTTCTGGATCTCGAGCGGGCGAAGGTTCGTGCGGCCAAGCAGGGCCACAAGCACGTCGACGGCCGCAGCATTCTCGAGTCCGTAGAGCCGCGTCAGCACATACTCGGTTTCGGCGAGAGCCACAACCGGTATGGCCATGGTCGGGCGGATCAAGCGTGAGATAGCGAACCAGAACACTGGTGTCCAGGACGTCAGTCACGCCTGCGCGTCTGGAAGATGCCTGCGGACTTCGGCCTCCCAGGCCGGCTCAGTCGCATCGCGCTCGCCCGTCGCGGGGCGTTGGCGAATGAAGGGGCGCGCAGCACCTGCCAGTGAGCGCTGGTGCGGGCCGTGCACGAAGCGGATCTCGACATGATCGTCAACAAGCCGCTGGATAGCCAGCATCCCAGGCTCGACGCCGAGTCGGTCGCGGATTGAGCGATCGATCACCACCTGCCCCTTCGGCCCGACCCTGTTCGCCACAGTCTTACCAGCACCTGGAGGTATAACCACTGAGCCTGAGTTTGTATAGATGCTGACAGTGTTATCGCACGCTGAGCGCCTCTCACTCGCGGTCAAAATCGGGCCACGTCCGATCTCGCACTGACATGACGGTCGGTGAAGCCGGCCACTGAATTCCAAAGGACGGGTCATCCCAGCGCACCCCGCCTGAGGCCCCCGGCGCATAGAACTCCGAGATCAGGTACTCGGTGGTGGTGTCCGGCTCCAGGGTCATGAAGCCATGGGCGCAGCCTTCGGGGACGTACAACATCTCACCGGTCTCGGCGCGCAGCTCTCGGGCGACCCACCTGGCGAAGGTTGGCGAATCGCGGCGCAGGTCCAGGGCGACGTCATAGATCGCCCCGGCCATGGCACAGATAAGCTTGGCTTCGGCGTGTGGCGCACGCTGGAAGTGCATGCCGCGCAGCGTGCCTCGCTCGCGGTTGTAGGACATGTTGCGCGCCACCATGCGCGGGTTGAGTCCATTGGCTTCGAAGTCGTCCTGACCCCAGGTCTTGGTGAAGAACCCGCGTTCGTCGGGGATGCGTTCCGGCGTGATCAGCATCACGCCAGCCAGCTCGGTCGGGGTGAAAATCATTCAGCGCGGTCCACGTTAGCATTGGCGGGTGGCCCGGGCGCTGTCGAGCTATGCCGCGTACCTGTTCGATGTCGACGGCACGCTGGTCCACCACCATCACGCGATCCCGGGCGCAGCCGAGGCCCTGCAGGCGCTGAAGGCGGCTGGAAAAGATGTGCGGGCGGTGACGAACAACTCGTCGCTCGGCCAGCACGCGCTCGCGGAACGCTTCAGACGCTTCGGCTTGCCGCTCGAGGACCACGAGGTCTTCTCAGCGTTGGTGGCGACGGCGCGCCACGTGGCCCAGGAGCAGCCCGGCGCCTGCGTACACGTCTTCGGCAACCCCGGCCTGCGATCCGAGTGCGAACGCTTCGGACTGCGCGTGACGGACGCTGTAGACGCCGACTACGTCGTGGTGGGCAATCACCGCGGCATCACCTACGAAAAACTCACGATCGCCATGCGGGCGCTGCTGCGCGGCGCCCGCTTCGTCACCGTCAACATGGACCGCACATACGTCGGCGCCGATGGCGACCTGGTGCCAGGCTGTGGCGTGTTCGCCGCGGCGCTCGAACGGGCCGTCGGCCGGCCGCCTGACGTCATCGTCGGCAAGCCGTCGATCACACTCCTGTGCGAGGCGGCTGACAGCGTCGGCCAGCCAGCCGACCAGTGCCTGTACGTCGGCGACAACCCCGAAGCCGACGTCGGCGGCGCCCACGCCGCGGGCATGCACGCCCTGCTGGTGCTCACTGGCGTCGCCTCCTCGGCCGACGAAAGCGTAGACGACCCGCCCGAGCACATCCTGCCCAGCGTCGCTGATCTGCGCAGCATGTTTGGCTCACCCTCCGCAAGTTGACGGAACTAGCGCGCCAACCTAGTTCGCTTCGGTCGGAACAACAATCTCGAGGTCGGGCACCCGCCGAAAGTGCTGGTCATTGAACGTCAGCAGCAACGGCACATCTGCCAGCCGCGCACTCTCGGCGATGACCAGATCGTACGTTTGTCCGCCGCCGATGCCGAGTGTTCGAGCGCGGTCGAGCAGCGAACGATAGCCAGCCACATCCAGCGCGATCACATCGGCGTTTTCGACAAAGTTGACGAGGATCAATCTGGCAGCATCGTCTACTGACATTCGGTGAGGCGCAGGCAGACGCGTCAGAACGGCGTAAGCCTCGGCTGCCGAATGTCCGGCAACGACCATCTCGTCGCCAGCGCTAAGGCGCCGTTCCAATTCGCTGAGGGCCGCGGCGTGATGCTGATGCCACGTCGAGACC
>VBGG01000139.1 GCA_005883405.1 Chloroflexota bacterium
CAGTCCACCAGATACCAACACCCACGACGGCTCACGAGGCCACCGAGGCACCCACACCCGCGCGGGCACGGCCGACCGAGACTCCCGTACCCCCGCGGCCGACCGACGCTCCCGTACCCCCGCGGCCGACCGACGCTCCCCTACCCCCGCGGCTGACCGACACTCCGGTGGCCGCGCGGCCGACCGACACTCCCGTGCCCGCCGCGCCAACCGACACTCCCGTGCCGGCGCGGCCCGCCGACACCCCCACGCCTGCCGTGCCTACTCAGGTGCCGCAGACGACAGAAACACTGGAACCGAAAGCGCAGAACGGCGGACCATCCACGAGCGCGCCACCGCCGTCCCGACGGCCGGTGGCGGCGCCCCAACCCGAGCCCGCTACAGCCAAGGCCTCATTCGTTGCGCCAGGCGAACCCGCACCGGTAATCCCGTCGCCCGCGGTCGCTGCGTCCGTTGCCGATCCACCGGATCCGTCCCTGGCGCTCGATGCTGCCCAATTCGGCGCCCGGTTCGACTTCCTGCGCGCAGCCCCTGGCATCGACCTGGGCGATGCCTTGTCGATCGACCGGGACGCGACGCAAGATAGCTGTGACCTCCAGCTGCTCACGTCGACCGGACTGGCTTACTGGAACTGTTCGACGGAGGTTGCGAGCTTCGTTACCAGCGACGGTCTGCACCACTGGACATTCCTGGACGGCCAGTTCCTCGAGTGGGCTGGGCCGAACGCCGACCCCCCGCTCAAGGTTGCTTCACTCGGCCTGCCGCCGACGGTGAACCTCGCCTGCCTGGAGCCAGACGAATCACCGCAGGATGCGTGCATCGTGTCTGGAGGAACGACTACAGCAGGCTTCATCGAGGCTCCGGGCGCCCAATGCGTCTATGCCTTCCAGGTGAACCTGCCGCTCGCACAGGTACACGCGGATCTGACAGACCTGCCGGCAGACTACGATCTGTACCTGGTCGACGCCTCGGCGAATGTTGTTGCGCAATCCGTGCAGGAGGGGACCACCCCAGAGGCAATCGACGCAGTGCTGAAACCCGGAACCTTCTTGCTGTATGTCCACTCGGATCCTGGCCGTGGCGTCGATCCAGATAATCCGTTCGTCCTCCACCTGGACACGCAGCCCGCGCCCTCGGATACCACGGCCGCGGGTGGTTCCCCTATTTAGACGATTGGCTCGGTGCCGTAAGCTCTACGCCCACCGTCTCGGCAGTCTCGCGCAGGAACTCCAGCGCGGCCGCCATGGACGGGCGCGTGTCGCTGCCTTTGCGATATACGGCGTAGATGCGTCGGACGACCCCGGGCGCGATCGGCCGACAGTAAACCCTTTACTGTCGTAGCATGGTCCCGGGAAGCAGTTTGAATTCTGCGTAGCGGGGGAAAACGTATGCAAATCGGCGACAACGTGCGCGTGCGGGCGACCGATCGTCGCGCGAGAATCATCGAGGATCTGGGGAATTCGCATTACCGGGTGTTGTTCTATCTGGACCCCGACGCCGATGCGCTTGACCGCGACACGCCTCAAGATGAGGACGATGCCGGCGGGGTCTATACGGCGGAGGATCTCGAAGTGATCGCCTGATGGCGAGCAGCCGGACCGGACCGGGCGATCGAGGCGCGCTATCCGTTGACGGTGATCGTCGACTTCATCCAGGGATGCGGCGTGCAGTGATAGGTGTAGATGCCTGGAGTGTCGAATTCGAAACTGAACGTATTGCCGGGATCGATCAGGCCGGAGTCCAACGATGTGTCGTCGGCAGTCACCGTGTGCTGCTGCGCGCCAGTATTGGTCCAGGTGACCGTCTGGCCAGCCGCAACGCTCAGATTGTCGGTGTCAAAGCCCCAGCCGAGCGCATCGGTCGGCGACGGTTCCACGATGTTCACCGCGGGCTGGTCCTGCGCGGCACTCACACCTGGCAAGGCTGCACCGATGAGCGCGAACCCAACGATCAGGCTGATTAGCCGCCCGCGATCCATGCGAGAGCGCTTCATGATTCATGGTACTCCATGCGGCGGGCCCGACCACCTTCGCGAGCACGTCAGGAAGGCAGTGTGTGCCGCCACTGTCGCGGCGTGCTTGCTCGGCGGCTGCGGGGGCGCTCCAGGGCCGCCGCCGATGGCAGTCGAGTGCGGCCCCTTGCCGGACGCGCGCGAGGAACTCGCGCAAGCCTGGCAGGCATTCCAGCCGGATCGACCACTGACGTTTTCGATCGCGATTCGGCGTCGGCTGTTCGCGTTTCAGGTGCTGCTGATCAGCGCTGGCATGTACGACGAACCACCTTCAGCCCCGGCAGCGGTCTACGCGCAGTATGCGCCGCAGTTCGTGCGCGACTTCGGCATGAGCCGGAATCCTGGCCTGACAGGCGCGCTCGCCAACCTGAGCGAGACGCTTCAGCAAGCGCGTGAGCGCTCGGAGGGCGACTTCGGCAACAACTGCGGTCTCATCCTGGCGAGGCGGATGCTGCACGAGGACGCGGTGAACGTCTCAACCGACTGGGTGCTTCAGACGGTCACCTGGGGCTTCGCGCCGACATTCCAGGAAAGCATCCACCAGCTTGTGCACGATCACGCGCAAACGTGCAGCAGCGAGCCCGACGTTGAGGGCGTCCCAGAGGCGGTGCTCGGGTGCACCATACGGCGAGTGGGGCTGTGAGTGGCGGCTCAGCAGTACCCTACCTGGCATGCTCACGCGCGCATGCTCCTTGTTGGGAATCGAACATCCCGTCGTGCTCGGCGGTATGGCCAGCGCTAGCAGCCCGGAGCTGGTGGCAGCGGTGTCGAATGCCGGTGGCCTCGGCGTTCAGGGCTGCACCGGTCAGTCGCCGGCCCAGATCGCGGCGCTCGTCGAGCGCATCCGCGGCCTGACCGGCCGGCCTTTCGGACTGAACCTCCTGCTCTTCAGGACCGATGAGTCGACCGCGGAGGCGGTCCTCGCAGCGCGTCCGCAGGTCGTCTCCACGGCCTGGCCGACGCCGGAGCAGCAGCTGGCATCTCTGTTCCAACGCGTCCACGGCCAGGGACTGCGCGCAATGCACATGGTCTCGACCGTACATGAGGCAGGTCGCGCGGCCGAAGCGGGCGCCGACCTGATCGTTGCTCAAGGCACCGAGGGTGGCGGGCACGTCGGCGTGATGGGCACGCTCGTCCTCGTCCGCCAGGTCGTGCGCGCGGTCGCGCCTGTGCCCGTCCTGGCGGCGGGTGGAATCGCCGACGGGGCTGGACTGGCCGCCGCGCTCATGCTCGGCGCCGAGGGCGTTCTGCTCGGCACGCGCTTCCTGGCCACGAAAGAGTCGCCGCTGCCAGACAGCTACAAGCAGGCCATCTGTGACAGCGACGGGCATGACACGCTGCTGACTGAGCTGCCCGACGTCATCAATGGCCAGGTCTGGCCGGGCGCGTTCGCGCGGGTGTTGCGCACGAGGTTCGTCCAGGAGTGGCTCGCGCGCGAGGGGGAGGTGCGCCTTCACCAGGCGGAGCTCGCAAAGCGCATCGCCGAGGCGCGTGCGAGTGGCGACGTCGCCAATGGCACACTGCTGGTGGGGCAGGACGCGGGGCTGATCGACGCGGTCGAGCCCGCCGGCGACGTGGTACGCCGCATTGTTCTCGAAGCCGAGGACATCCTCGGAAGTCGTGTGTCGGAGGTTCTGCCCGCCGTTACGCCGGTGCGTTAGCGATTGAGAGGTCAGATCACCTGGGCGCCACCCCAAAGCTTTCAATAGCATGCTGGAGCAGACCGCGGTCTTCCTGGCAGGGTTCCTGACCGCCGTTACCGGGTTCGGCTTCAACGCGGTGAGCCTGCCACTCATCGTGGTGGACGATGACGCCGAACGCGCGCGACACCTGGTCGCCGATTCGCTGGAGGCCGCGGCATGAGCACGGTACAAACCAGGCCCACGACAACCACACCCTCTAGCCGGGCCAGCGCGTGGCGGGACCGCGTCGATGCCGCTGACTGGAACACCGTCGGTAGCGAGCTCGACACGTACGGCTGCGCACTCATCGGGCAGCTGCTCGAGCCCTCCGACACAGCGGAGATTGCCGCACTCTACACCGACAATTCGCGGTTTCGCTCCACGATCGACATGGCTCGGCACCGCTTCGGGCACGGCGAATACCGTTACTTTGCGGAGCCATTCCCGGAGGCCGTCATCGCGCTGAAGCAGGCGCTGTACCCCCGGCTACTGCCGATCGCCCGAAACTGGTGGACAAAACTGGGACGTGCCACACCCTGGCCCGACACGCTCGGTGAATGGCTGGACATGTGTCACGCGGCCGGCCAAACGAGGTCCACGCCGATCCTGCTCAAGTACGGCCGAGGCGACTGGAACGCATTGCACCGGGATCTGTAATGATGAGCGCAACCGCACGTTGGGTGCATCGCCGTCTGCTTGACCACTACGGGCACCCGACGTGGGAGAGCAACTATGCGCCAGTCCACGAGTTGATTGGCACGATCCTGTCCCAGCACACCTCGGACGTCAACTCTGAACGGGCCTTCCGAGCGCTGATGACCGCGTTCACGAGCTGGGAGGCGGTGCGCGATGCGCCCGTAGACCAGCTGACCGAGACGATCCGCCGCGGCGGCCTGGCTGTAGTCAAAGCGCAGCGCATCCAGGCGGTGCTCCGCATGCTGACGAACTCCGATGGTCGCGTCGAGCTACCGGACCTCCGCCGGATGCGGCGCAAGCGGGCGGTGGACCTCTTGACCAGCCTGCCCGGGGTTGGCCGCAAGACCGCGGCGTGTGTGCTTCTGTTTGGCTCCCACGTGGCCGCGCTCCCGGTCGATACCCACGTGCATCGAGTGTCGCGGCGGCTGGGACTCGTGCCAGCACTCACGAGCCCCGAAGCGACGGCCAACGCGTTGGAGGCCGCGCTTGATCCGCGCCAGTACTACGCGTTCCATGTCAATCTGATTCGGCTGGGGCGAGAGATCTGCCAGGCGCAGCGTCCGCGCTGTGAGGTGTGTCCGCTCAGCGAGCGGTGCAGTACAGCACGACCCTCTCAGGTCAAGCTGAACGATCGCGCCGGCCGCGCGGAGAACACCGCCGAGAGCAGACGCTCCAGGAGCTGACGGGCCTTTTTATGCGAGGCGCGCCAGCTTGCGCACGGCCTTGCGCCACTCGGAGCGATCCGCGCCCGCAGCCTCGCGCACTTCGACCACATACAGGTTGCCGTGGCTGTCGACGGCGATTCCATGTGGAGCAGCGAACTGGATTCCGGCAGAATCGTCACCCCATCGCGTGCGCAGTCTGCCTTCGAGATCCAGCACCGAAACACCTGCTGGCCGGTCCTTGCGGTACGGACGGGGCATAAACGGAAACAGCGCCGCCCGCTCGCCGAGCTCAGCCACATACACATTCCCGGCGTCGTCGACGCACACGTCGTCCGGACGCGCGAGATCGGGCCACTCGGTCAGGAACCGTCCGTCCAGGTCGAAGACCTGGATCCGATTGTTCTCTCGGTCGCACACCAGGATGCGCTCGTCCGGCAGCACCAGCACAGAATGAGGGATGTTGAAGGCGCCGGGCCTGTCGCCTGGTTCGCCCCAGGACGCGCGCAGCTCGCCCATCGGCGTGAAATGGTGGACGCGCGCGTTGCCGTATCCGTCTGAGGCAAACAGGTCGCCGTTCGCGGCCGAGACCATCTTGGTCGGCTGGTTAAAGGGTCCGGCGCCGCGCAGAATGGTGCGGAAGTCGGTCGTGTAGCCAGTGTCCGACGGGCTCACCGACCCGGCAATCGTCCGCACCAGCTCACCCCGCGGAGTGAAGACACGCACGCGGTGACCGCTTACGTCGACACAGTACAGGAGCCCGTCGACACCCACCGCGATGGCGTGCGCAAACATGATGAGTCCCTCGCCAAAGGAGCGCACGAATGTTCCGTCGGGCTCAAAGACAATGATCGGATGGTCCTCGCTGCGCGGGCAATTGCCGCGAGTGAGCACATACACGCGGTCGTCGGGCCCGACGCTGACGCCCGGCACGTCGCAGAAGCTCCAGCCGTCGGGCACCTGCGCCCAGTTGTCCACCTCACGGAACGTCCGCCCGCCAGGGCCGCTCAGCGCCGCGCCCAGGCCCTGATCACTTACGCCTGCCATGAATATGCTGCTATGTCTATCACATCCCGCGCGCACATCCCGCGCGACTGAGGATCAGTGACCCGGCGAAGGGGCGCTAGACTGGCACGCATACTCGTGAAGCGCAGCGCGGATCGCATTCTCACCACCCACGTCGGCAGTCTGGCGCGGCCCCGCGCGCTGCTGGAGTTGATGAAGTTGAAGGTCGGCGGCCAGCCGTACGACGAGGAAGCCTTTGCCGATCTGGCCCGAAGCGCCGTCGAAGACGTCATCCGCAGACAGGCCGAATGCGGCATCGACATCGTTTCAGACGGCGAGCAGAGTAAAGCCGGCTTCTACGGCTACATCTCCGATCGCCTCAGCGGACTTGAGGTGGATCCGGTCGGGGTCCCGGAGCGCTCCGTCTGGAAGGCGGAGTTGGAGCAGTTCCCGGAGTACTACCGCGAGTATCTCGGCGGCAAGGCCCAGACGGTCGTGCGTAATCTGCCGCTGGTGTGCACCGGACCCATCACGTACACGGGCCAGGCCGTGCTTCAGACCGACATTGCCAACCTGAAATCCGCTCTGGCGAAGGTGGCCGTCGAGGAAGCCTTCATGCCCGCACTCGCACCGCGGCTGGTTGGCCGCAACGAGTACTATCGATCCGCCCAGGAGTTCCTCGAGGCGGTTGCGCGTGCCATGCACGAGGAGTACGCGGCCATCGTCGCCGCGGGATTTGTCGTCCAGATTGACGACCCGTGGTTGACCGGGCTGCATCACGACGACCCGTACGGCCTCGGCCCGGATGCGTACATCGACGTGATCAATCTTGCGCTCGAAGGCGTCCCGCCCGAAAGCGTCCGCTACCACACCTGTTACGGCATCAACGAGGGCC